>JAIRZY010000249.1 GCA_031266995.1 Tannerella sp. | reverse complement strand
TCGACTTTGCTCCTGTCGTGACCGACAGTCACCACACGGGATGCAGAGGCGCGATGCAGAGAGGCGAAGCATTGCGCCTCTACCGGCAAATTCAGGCCGTGCACAGTCCGGTTATCCATTCTCCGTTATTCTCAATGATTTTCGACTGTCTCGGTATATTTTTCTTTCATGCATCGCACCGAGAGGGCGTACGCCCTGAACCGGCTTTCAAGAAAGTACTGTTCACCGACATACAGGCATTTGGCTCTCGCCCCGTCGGTTTCGGCCGTCCAGCAACCGCCGCTGCCATCAATGCTGCTGCTGCCGAAGAATTGTCCCGTGCTGAAGTCGAAGCTGCCGGCCGTAGGGTAAGCAAAGCCTATTGAATTCCCGTAGCCGAGCAGCGGTTCAATAAACCGGGTCGATGTCGGCACACGCCATCCGGCCGGGCACGGGTCGTAGGGCGACTTGAGTCCGTCGACCGTCCACAGCGAATTATCGGCTTCGTCCGTGCCGGACCATGTGAAATAGGGCGGCGTCAAACTCGTGATAAACGTCATGGGACGCCTGTGCGATTCTTCCAGCGGATTGCTGCCGAGCGTCGTCACGTCTTCCGCGGGAACCGGCGACAGCGGGGTTGTGCTGCCTCTGTATAAATATCGATCTCCGGACCCCATCCTTCCAAGGAAAGGTTCTTTCCTGCCCCACTGGTACAGCGTCCCCTGCGCGCCACTGGAGGATATATAGCCCAGATCGTACTTCATGTAGATGCGTTCCAGGATATTATTCTGATTGGCCGGATCGTCGGGATCACGGTCGGTACACCAGACGTGCCATGTCCAGACGATGTTGTTGCCGCCGTCGCGCAGTGCGAATACGGCATTGCCCGGAGCGTTCAGCGTGAAACTCGCGGGATTGGAGGCCGTCGGATACGTGCCGGCGACGATGTTCGGGCTGTCTTCCCACAGCAGGTCGATGGTCGTGCCCGGGCGGTTCGTACCGTCCAGACTGGCCGTCTCGCGATAAATATTTACCGGCACGTTCGGCGCCGTCAGGAAGCTGCTCGTGGAGGAGGCATACTGGCGGAGGCGAAGGGTTTTTGTCAGCGTGCCGGCTCGGAAGACGATGGTGCCTTCGCGCACATAAGTGTTATATAATGTGCCGGTCATAAATTGAGTACTCGTGGTCGTCGTGACCGGCGTACCCGAAAAAAGCGCACCGCTGTAAGTCGCCGTCCAGCCTGACGGATAATTGGTTTCCACCTCGACGGTATAAGTCTTCCCTGCCCCGTCGACAATCATGTCGCCCCGGCTCATGGCGAGAAAATACTGTCCGTCGAAAACAAATTCCGTCATGACCTCGTTCGTCGCCATCAGTTCGTATTGCAGGTTGGAGCCACGGGCGGCTTCCGCCTCTTCCTTCGTGCCGAATCCGGGACGCAATATGTTCCGGATGTTGATAACGTAGCGATGATTGCGCAGAATGGAGAGCGCAACACCGGCCGCATCCACAAAGTCCACACGGTAATACGTTTCCGCACCGTTGTCGTACGTAGCGCCGATGACGAGGCACACGGGATCCGTCGTACCTGCCTCCGGGATGTATATCTCGCGGAAATATTTCGCGGCGTCGACCGTATATTCCTGCCCTGCCGTGATACGTGTCGCATCCGACGGGACGTTGGGCGCCGTCGCTCTCTGTTCCGTCTCATTAAAAGCCGACAGGTCGGGCGCAACGAAACCTTTGTTTCGCGTATTGTATACGTATATATGCCTTATAATGAAGTGGGTTCCGAATCCGATGGACGGGTCGATGGCAAACAGGTCTACGCCGACGTCTATCCGGGCGATGCTTCGTATCATCGTCACATCGAGGCGATCCATCACTACCGGATCGTGCACGGTCACATATCCGTCGATTTCGCCCCACATCGGGAAGGGCGTGAACTGCGACGAGACAGGCCATTTGCCAGTGAAATTGAATTTCAGCCGGTCGTATACATTTTCCAGCGTTTCGCCCGTCGTGAGCGAGGCTGCGTTCAAAACAGACGAAGCGTTGGCCACGACGATCAGTTTCTGCTCATCTTTGTAGCGTTGCAATTTGACGTCGACGTCTTTTATATTGCCGTTCACTTCGCCGGCGCCCGGCTTTATTTTGGACGGTTCGACCGTGATGCGGTAACAAAACGTATCCACGCCCGAGCCGTTCGAGGCAAAGGCGAGGATATCAAGTTCACGGATTTCATTTTCTGCCGTTTCCGTAATGGCGTAAGTTGCTGCCGGATGAAGTTCGCCGGGCACCGTCAGCCGTATCATCGCATCGGACGTTGCCTCCGTGCCGCCGCCGGGCACCACCACAGGCGGAACCGGCTCTTCGTTCACCACGGAACACGCCGCAATGCCGCACCACAGGAGGGCTATATAATACCACTTTTTCATACCCTTAAATTCAACTTGTAGGAATCTGTTTTACGTTAATTTTTTTCGTCATGTTTCCGGCCCTGACCACAATATTACCTTCGCGTCCTCCCACAGGAATGCCGTAACCGTACAAAGTGACTTGCATATAGTCGTTCCGACAGTCAATGGCCCTTATCCACGACACATCGGCGGGATTTTCGAGTTCGGCCGTCCATCCTCCGGTATGGCTGGTTTCTACGCCGACATAAAACTCCCCACCACTATAAGTGGTTATGGACGTTCGATTCACGTTCAGCCAATTCATTTCCTTAACCACCATATTGCCCATGTCGGCCAGGTTCCAGTCGAGGATTTCGACACCGAGATTGCCTTTCTTGGAGAAGAAGGCGCTGTCTTGCGTATTATGTCCATCGCCGGTTACTCTTTTGATAATGAACTGATACCGGTGATTTCGGAGCAGAGGGCGATATTCCTGAAAGACGCCCAGATTATCACGCTGCTCAAAGTCGAGACGGTAATATTGCGGCGTACCCAGCGGTATATATGTCCCCTTCACCACAAGACACGTCGCAACGAAATCGTCTCCATTGGCGGCGGCAGCGGCTTCGTAAGTGTAGATCGTCCGCGTCAGTTTGTACTGGCCGGAAGGCACGGTATAATGCTGACCGGTCCAGACGGTCAGCGGCAACATCATGTTCACAGTCGGCATTGTGGGGGCGGTCACTTTTTTCTCTGTGGCGTTGTAGTAGTTTTCATAGGGAGCCACACGCCCGTATACTTTACGGTTATAGAGGTAGACGTCTTCCAGATGAAAGTCGGGTGTGACAGCCGCATTGTCCGCATACACTTCGATCGAGACGACACTCCGCAGGAGCGTGATTTCCGACAGCGTCGCCAAAGCGTCATTCACCATCACCGCCGCGCTCTGTCCCCACATGGGAAGAGGTTTGTAGGCGCTCGTGACATTCCATACGGCGGGGTTATGGGAAAGTATCCGGGCAAGTAACGACTCTTTCTGTGCGCCGCTGGCCAGACTCAGTGCATCCAGTTCGTCCTTTACGTTGGCGAGGAACACCAGGCGATAGTGTGCCGTGTCATTTTTTTGCAGCGTGACCTTGAACTGTTTCTCGTACGGAATCACACTGCTTGTTGACGTGATATTGTATCCCGTCGCACGATAGTCATAATATTCCGCCGACGTATAGTTGTCGATGCGGAAAGCCAGCACGTCAATGGTTTGTATATCGTTTTCCGCATCGTCGTCGAGGGCGTAAACCTGCGGGCTGGCGTGAGGCATACGCACCGTAAAAGTCACGGACTGCACAGGCTCGTCTGTCGGCCCCGACGGATAGGGCGTTTCGCTGGAAGACGAGCATGCGCCCCATATCGCCATGAATATGCATGATATGACACACTTGAAACAATATACTGTTTTATGCGACTTCATCCTCTTTTACTTTTTTACGTTTACATGAATAACTCGCTATCTTTGATCGCATGATGCCAATCGCCAATATCCAGGCTGACAGCGAGCGAGGAGGCGTCGTTGGGATTTCCGTTTATCGTGAATTTTATATTGAACACATACATGACACTGAAATCCAGCTTCAATCGTCCACTGGCATAGTTTTGAAGCACGCGAACGAGGTCAATGCCCTCTTCCATTTCGTTGATTTGCCAGGGCTGTCCGTTACGGTAAAACTTTAGTACCGGGCGCCTGTCCTCGTCGACCAGCAGCGTCGTACGCGAGGTATTCCATTCCGGGGCCAGATCGTTGCCCGGCACAAAACTCGATTTGTAGCAGTAGGTGGGAGCGCCGACCGGCCTGTTGTTGAAATTATAAAAACTGTTGTTGTCGACGATCACTGCCTCGAACACATCATCGGTCAATTCGGTGTTCGATCCGAACTGCCGCGTCACGGCTGTGCCGGCCAGCCGGATATTAAAGGTATATGTATCCTGGCGAATGTTTATCCTCAGCGAATCGTAGTCGGCGGCCGCTCTGGAGGGTATCGCAACTTCGACATCGTTCAGTATGCCGTAGTACAGATTCCCGATGCCGGCCGTCACCGTATCGCCCTGAAACAGATAGTTCACAGAGAAATCATTAAAGTGACTGCCCTGCTTGACCGGTGTAACCGGCGCAACGGCGAAGTCGCTTCGCTGCAGTCCGCCCCACGCTACAAACCGATATCGTCCGGGCAGAAGCGACAGGGACATATAATATATGCTTTTTTGCATCAGACGCGGTTGCAGATCGGTATATTTGTCCACAAACAATCCTGTCTCCGCATTGAATACGTATAAATCCACCTGCGACACGGCTTCCATATTGAGCTGGCGGACGCCCCGCTCAATGGCCAGACTGTCGGCAGAATTTGACACTGTGGACGATTCCTCATAATCAAAATATACACGGAGTGTTCTTGCGATATCTTCAATGTAAGGGTCCTGACAATCTTCCAGACTATCGCCGATACACGACTGGAAAGCCAGACCGAAACTCCATGCGATCACGAGCATTGTCCACGGGAAACATCTCCTTAACCTTTTTTTCATTTTTTCTTCAAATAACAGTTCGCTTTATCTTCTTTCGGTCGATTCAATATGATTTTCTTCGGCCTCAAACGTTATATACCATAATATACGGGAAACCGCTTTGTCTCCTGTTCTCCGCAAGGGGAGGATTGATGTCCTTTCCAGCGCCAACCAAGACACAGAAAAGTATGTTGACCACATATTCTCTCCTTATAAGAGAGAGAAACTGTCGACACATCTTTTTTTTTCAATCCCAGCCCGTTTCATAGAGAGAAATAAAAGGGGACGCAAAACCGAGGCATGCCATCCCCTTTTGTATAATTAGAGTTCGCCTAAGTCAGTATCCATTCCGACTATCACCCAATTCTGAATGGTCACATCCACCATAAGCATGGTCAGAGTACCAAGCGGACCTTCCGGATCCGGTTCTTCCGGATTAGGATAGCCCAATGAATTGAAATTTGTGATTCTGACATCGTAAAAGAAATTACGGATAGAAGCATAAGGCGCCATATATTCGGCTTTCGGATCCAGATATACCAGATAATAGCAATATCCGTTCTTATAATTGCCAAGGAAATTTTCGCCGTCTGTAGCCGTAGCCCAGCTGCCGGCAACTGTCGCGCTGGTAAAATACAAATATTCGCCACCGGCAGTTGTGTACACATACAGATCATTTTGCACAGTGGAATTCGAAGCCCTTGTAAGCGAATCCGTCTGGCCGGGCGTGTACGCCGTAATAATTTCGTCAGGCGCAAATTTGGCCCTTATGGAAACATACGACATCAAGCCTTGCAGATAGGGGGATTCGCTGGTATTTTCGACCGTATATTTTGTATTTCTGGCAGTTGCGGCTGTTCCGTTGGTATTTACCTCCACATATGCCGTGGGAATGAGTGAAGTGTTTGTGCCGAAATCATTTACAAAATCACTGCCAAAGGAAGTATAATTGCTTGCATAATTCGGGTCTTCAATCACGCCAACGGCATCTTTCTTTTGCAACGGATATAATTTGGTATTTACATTACCCATGCAAAATGTCAGGTCGCCGGTTGCTGTAGTCTGGAAAGTAGCACCGGATGCCTTATTCTGCGGCGCCGTACTCAAATTATCAGCCTTACGGGCCGTCACTTTAGCCGCCCAGCGCGCTACCGTAATATCAAAGACATTCTTCGATTCGGTGCGAGGCGCTACGACACCGGCCTCAATAGTAAACGCCGTATTAGCCGTCGTATTGACGCTGAACATGGCAAAACCGGAAGAATTGCTAATGGCGTCTCTTAAGGTAGTAGCCTGATAAAGGCCCTGTAACCCTCCGCCACTTTCGATCACGGTTTTAGCTGCAGCCGGCAAATTGATGCCTACATAAATACGCTTCGACCCGCTCAATACTTCGATCGGATTGTTCATTTGATACTTGTCGGTTACCAGTGTAAAAGCCGAAAGGGTCAGCGACTCGTGCGTTTCAAGCGACCCTCCATAAACATATATGTCTACAGTACTAATCGCAACTTCTTCGGATTTCGCATTGTTGTCGGCATAAGTTTTCACGACGGGAATAGAAATCGCCATCATTGTTTTTTCTCCCTCCGGCTCGGTCCCGGGATCAGGCCCGTCACTCGAGGTCGTCGTACAGCCTGTGAAGCACAGGCACACTGCGGCACAGGCCGCTAACAGTCCGAATGACATCATTCCGACCTTTCCAATTCTCTTTTCATTTGTCTTTTTCATTTTCAGTTCTAATTAAAATATTAAAGTATAAATCAATATCTATGGTTGAATTGTCATCTAAAAAAACACTTTTTCTTCATTCCTTCTTTATTTTTCCAAATTATCATCCAACTGTTTCATTTTGACGGGGCAAAGTTGCATGTTTTTTGACACATAGCCTTACTAAATATCATTTATTTATTATTATTTTACTCGAAAATTAAATTTGAGACAAAAATATGCCGCGATAACCCTGCTGCATTCAGTCATTTATGATGCCCGACAATTAAAATGTATGTAAATTTATTAAAAACGACAGGGTAGTTGACTGAAAATCAAATCTTTTTAAAGGTATATATTCGGATTCAAAGGGTTGTTTTCATAAACGCGGCAACGATTATATCATAAAATTCACATAATGAAACGGGATTTTTATATTTGCTGTAAGGGGCGGTTTTTTTTATAACAAAATTTAAATCAAAGAAAATCATCTATATATAATATAAGGCAGAGTATGGAGAATGGAACGGGAAAAGTTTAAAGCGGAATGACCGCCTAATTTTGTCGTGTGAATAGTTCGAATAAATGAATCCATTCAACCGGCATTCAAATGACGCAGAAGGGTGTGTCAAAAGCCGGTTTTCCGTCATTGTGAATGAAGCGGAGCAACCGGAGATATTAATCTCAAAAGTGTTTGTTGAATTATAACGGCCCGTATTCGACATCCTTGCGAACGGAGTGAAGCAATCTGTACTGCAGGCAG
>JAIRZY010000129.1 GCA_031266995.1 Tannerella sp. | reverse complement strand
AGCCCTCCTTCGCCCGGGCGCGCTACGCAGCCGTCTTCAGCCTCATGATCGACGACCCGGAGCGGGCAATGCCTCGCCTCGACTATGCCGTCGCGCACAACACGGAGGGACGGGGAATGTCCGCGCTGCGACAGCTCGTCGAAGAAGTCATCGCCCTGAAACACCAGCTCGACGGAAGCGACGCCGACACGGGGCGGCGGGAACGCATCGCGGCGCTCTATCAACGAATGACGGGGATTAAGTAATTCAAGATTAAATGAACGGATATATATTCACAACGCGATACGGAAGACAGGGAGACATTCTCTGTGTCCCTCTGTGTCTTCTCTGTGGAACTCTGTGTAAGAAAAAGAAGTTACACAGAGAGACACAGAGAATCACAGAGAGCCACAGAGAATGTTGAATCTTGAATTACTTTCCCGTTTATTCGCTCTTGATGTTCCGTGCCGGGTTCTCGTTCGCCGCCCTGTAGCTGCTCATCACTACCGAGGCAACGATGACGGCCATCACCACCGCTGCGCAGGCGACAAAGAGCGCTGCCGTCAGCCCGGTCTTCTCGGCAAACTGCGCCTGCCAGTTCGTCGCCACGTAAGCCGCCGCGCCGCCTCCCAGCACGATGGCCGGCAGTGCGATGCGGCTGACGTCGCCTACGAAGAGCCGCAGGATGTCCGTCAGCGTCGCCCCGCTGATGCGCCGTATGGCCACCTCCTTGCGGCGGCGGTTCACCTCGTCGCGCGTATAGCCCGTCAGGCCCAGCAGCACGATGATGAGCGTCACGATGCTGCCGATCAGCACCGAGTCGCGGAAGCGGCGCGTGTCGTCATACATGCCCGTTATCTCCGTCGCGTACGAGCGGACCACCACGTCGCGGTCGGGATACAGCGCCTCGAGCGTCGCCTGCGTCCGCTGCACGGCCTCCGGCGTGAGGTGGTGATACTTGATCACCATGTTCCTGTTGTACGTGTTGCGGTAGAAGAGCATCGTGGGCCGCACCTCTTCGCTGCGGATCGCACCGACGCGCACGTCCTCGTACACGCCGCAAATCGTGAACACATCGCGGTTCTCCCCGCTGTGCTCGGTGACGAGAATGCCCTTGCCCAGGACGCCGTCCGTCCACCCTGCGGTCATCTCCAGCTTCTCGGCGAACGTGCGGCTCACCATGATCTCGCTCGACGACGACACGTTCTCCATGAACGTCCGCCCTTCGAT
The DNA here is from genome assembly GCA_031266995.1 of Tannerella sp. Classification (GTDB taxonomy): domain Bacteria; phylum Bacteroidota; class Bacteroidia; order Bacteroidales; family Tannerellaceae; genus Tannerella. Next base: position 5,198 of record JAIRZY010000129.1, on the reverse strand, counting down.
GAGCGGTATCTGCATGATGTCGAAATATCCGTTGCCCACGTAGTAAAGATCCGACGCGTTGAACAGTTCCCTGTCCTCGCCCGGCAGCGTGATATTGTTTCCGCTCGCTCCGCCCAGCAGCGTGTTCGTCGCCGACGTGACGGCCTCGACCTCCGGCAGCCTCCGCAGCTCTTCGGCCGCCGCCGCCGCACTCTCCGCATCCGTTCCGCCCATTGATACGCAGGCAAGGTTACTGTATGTATAGCCCGGATTATTGTTCACCATGTGTCCGTACTGCCCGGCGATGACCGTGAGCAGCGAGAGCAGGAACCCTGCCGCGACGATCTGCACGAAGAGCAGCGCCAGCTTCCACACGCGCCTGTTTTCCGTATAGTTTCTGAACGCCGCGGCCACCGGCACCCGCGCAAAGAGCGCGCCCGGCACCAGCCCCGAGACGGCGAACACCACGGCGCACACGCCGCCCAGTATGGCGAGGCTCCGCCAGTTGAAGAGCGTCGCCAGGCCGGCGCCCAGCAGGTCTTCGACCGTGCCGCGGCAGGCGTAGAGCAGCGCCGCCGACACGGCGAGCGACACGGTGAGCGCCGCCAGCGTCTCGGCCAGCATCCGCGCATGGATGTTCCACCCCGAGGCGCCGTAGCACTTGCTGACGGCCATCTCCTTCGTCCGCCCCACGAGCGACGAGATCACGATCAGCACATAGTTCATCACCGCCGTGAAGAGCAGCGCAAAGGCGAGGATGGCGAGCAGGCTTGTCATGCGCCGCGCGCCCTCCGTGCCGTTGTGTACGTCGAGGAGGGGGAAGAGCGAATACCTCAGCTCGATGCCCGCCTGCGCTTCGATGCGTTCGATGTCCTGGTGCTTCACCTGCATCCGGCGTATGGCGGGGGCGAGCGCCGCGGCGTCGGTGCCGGGCATGAGGCGGACGTAGCCCTGGTAGCGGTCGTTGCCCAGCCAGTTCATTGTGCCGTCGTGCGTAAACTGCCCGATGGAGACCATCGAGAGCAGCATCGAATAGTTGAGGTGCGAATTGAGCGGCAGCGTCTCGAAGACGCCGCCGACCGTAAGGCGCTTCCCCGGGTAGCTGGTCATGACGATTGTCTGCCCCACGGCCGCCGTGATGCCGCCGAGGCGCTCGGCCGTGCGGCGGTCTATCATGACGTACAGCGGCCTTGCGAGCACGTCCTTCGGATCGCCGGCAAGGACGGGCAGGGGGAAGATGTCGAAGAGACACGTGTCGGCCAGCGCTATGCGTTCGGCCTTGTACTTCTTCCCGTCGTCCGTGAGGAAGGTTTCATCGTAGGCGATGTATGTGAAGCGGGTGGCGACTTCTACCTCGGGCAGCTCCATCTTGAGGCCCGGGGCGATGGCGCCGCTCACCTGCGGGAACTCCTGCATCGCGTCCATGTCGCCCGTCTTGAAGTTGGAGCGGATCTGATAGATGCGTCCGGCGTCGGGGAAGAAGTTGTCGTACGTCTGTTCGAAATATACCTTGGCGATGAGCGCAAGCCCTACTGCCAGCCCCGCCGAGAGGGAGGCGATCTTTGTCACACTGTTCCTGTCTTTCCTGAAGAGCGAGCGGAAGGCGATAATGATTGTTTTCATATTCTGCTAAATTTTGAATTTTGAATCTCGAATTTTGAATCAATCAAGGATTAAAACCTGATTGTCCCTGTAACTTTCGTATCCGGAGACGATGACCTTCTCGCCCGGGCTAAGCCCTTCGAGCACCTCGTAATACTGCGGATTCTGGCGCCCGATGCGGATGCTCCGCCTGTAGGCCCTCTTCCCTTCGGCGTCGAGGACGAAGATCCAGCTCCCGCCTGTGCTCTGAAAGAACGTGCCTTTGGGGATGACGATGCCCTCTGTCGGCTGGCCCAGCTCGAGGTTGATGTAGTACGTCTGTCCGCTGCGGATATTGTCCGGCCGTTCGCCGGTGAAGACAAAGTCGGTGCGGAACTTGCCGTCGCGTACTTCGGGATAGACCTTCTGTACCGTCAGTCCGAACGACGCGCCCTGCCGCTCGAAGGCGGCGTTCAGGCCGGTGCGCACACGGTCGATGTAATGTTCGTCAATGAGCGCCTCGACCTTGTAGTCCGACAGGTCGTTTATCTGGCCTATCTTCTGGCCGGTCGACACGTTCTGCCCCAGCACGACGTCGAGCAGTCCCAGCTCGCCGTTGATCTGCGAACGTATGTCGAGGTGGTCCTTGCGTTCGCGCACGAGCAGGACGTTGCGGCGCATGTTCGACAGGTTTTCCTCCATCTGCTCCACCTGCGTCGAGCGGAGGATCGAGTCCTGGCGGATGCGCTCCATGATGAGCGCGTGCTTTTGCTGTGCCAGGTCATAGTCTTCGCGGGCCTGCAGATAGTCTTCGCGGGCGATGAGGTGCTCGGCGTGAAGTTTCTCCTGCTGCCCGTAGGAGCGCTTGCGGCGCGTCATGTCGAGTTCGATCTGCAGTTTTTCGTTCTGATTGCTCAGGCGGTCCTGCTCCATCGCGACGAGGGTGTTGCGGAGGAAGTTCTGCTTTTCGGCCAGGTCGGCCTCGGCCTGCAGGATCTGAAGGTCGAGCTGCGAATTGCTCAGGCGCACGATGACGTCGCCGCGCCGCACCGTCGAGCCTTCCTCGATGACGATCTGCTGCACGATGCCGCCCTCTTCGGGGCTGAGCTGCACGATCGTGATGGGCTGCACCTGTCCGTCGAGCCGGACGAAGTCGTTGAACAGGTCGGCCGTAGCCGTCCCGATACTGACGCCGCGGGCGTCGATTTTCAGTGTCGATGAATGATCTCCGAAGATGATCCATCCCAGCAGGACGATAAACAGCACGCCTCCGATGATGTAGGGCAGATGTTTCCTGCGAATTCCTTTTTTCTTTTCAAGTTGAATGTCCATTTTGCGTATTTATTATTTGTTTGTTCTCTGTCAAATCCCGAATCATTGAATCTTTGACTCTTTGAATTATTGAATTAAAGGCTTTCCCCTGTAGTAATCGACCTGTCGGCACTTGAGGAGGTACATGAGCTGTCGCTGCAGCAGGTTGGCCTTCGACTCGAGCAGCGTGCCGGAGCTGGTCTGCACGTCGATCGGACTCATCAGCCCCTCCTCGAACTTGCGCAGCGTAAGGCGGTAGGCCAGCTCGTCGGCGCGCAGCTTCTTTTCCATCTGTACGCTTTCGCGGGCGTAGTCTTCGCGGTCGGAGAGCGACTGCTCGATGGCGGCCTGCAGTTGCAGCAGTACTTCGGTCTGCTCTTCGCGGGCGATGCGAAGCTGGTTGCGGGCGCGGCGCACCTCGGTCAGCGTCGTCAGCCGGTTGAACAGTGGGAGGCGGAAGTTGATGCTGAAGTATTCGCCCCGGTTGTTCGAAAGCTGCGTGCCGAAGGGCAGCGGGGCGGCCTCGGCCTTCAGGTTCTCGTAGTAGCTGGTGTATATGCCCGTCGAGAGGCTGATGGTCGGGAAGAGCTGCCCCTTGCTTATCAGATGGCTCTTGCGAGCGACGTCGACCTTGAAGTCCGCCTGCCGCGCGGTGGGGTTCGTCGCCTTCGCCGCCTCGTAGATGCCCGCCGCCGGCTCGCTCTCGAAGAGGTATTCGGAGACGGGGGCCACGGTCGTGTCGACCGTCAGCGTCTCGCCGGCGGGATAGTTCATGTGTTCCTTCAGCTTGAGGAGCGCCGTGTTGCAGAGGTGCTGCTGGTGTGTGAGGAGGTAGTCGTCGCCGGCGGCCTGCGCCTCGATCAGGGCGACGTCGGCCATGCCCTTCTGCCCGAGTTCTTCCTGTCGGCGCACCTTGTAGAGCATGCGCTGGCTTTCGGCCTGCTTTTCGCGGGCGAAGCGCACGGTGCCCTGATAGTAGAGCACGTTGATGAAGGCTTCGAGCGTGACGAGCGCCAGGTCGTCCTTCGCCTTCTGCAGGTCGTTCATGCCCGCCTGGCGGTTGACACGGGCCATACGCCAGCGGTTCACCAGCTGTCCGCCGGAGAAGAGCGGGAGCGAGGCGCCGCCTTCGTAGTAGTTGTTAAACGTCGTCGTGTTGATGTACGTGTTCGTTTCCGGGTCGACGGCGCGGCCGAAGTTGTGCTGCGTCGAGACGGCCGTCGTGAGGCTCGGAAAGAAGGCGGCGACCGACGACTGATATTCGGCCCTGTACGTATCGTTCGCGTGGAGCTGTTTCCTGACGGCCGGGCTGTTTGTCACCGCGTAGCGTATGCAGTCGTCCATCGTCCACTGCCGTTCCTGTGCCGCCGCGTCCGACGGCCACCCCCATGCGAGGGGCATCAATAAGAGGAGTACTGTTTTTTTCATTGCCTTATTCATTTTCTGTTTCTGTTTTTTTCCGTAAATACTACAAATAGCGTGCCATACTCGTTAAAACGCTTCTTTCCAGCCGGCTAACGGTTCGGGCAAAAAGCGCGAGTGTCAAAAAACTGGACAGTAGTGTAAAATTTTTTGACACTCGCGGGGCGCCGTGATTCCCGCCCGGCCGTCGCTGCGGCGGCGCGGAGGGGGAGATATATTATTGTCGTATCCCGCATACGACGTCACTGCGAGCGCAGCGAAGCAGTCTCCCGTCGACGCGGCTGTTGTGAGATTGCTTCGCTGCGCTCGCAATGACGGGAGAGGATGGATGTCGGGCATAACGCAATGAGCAGCAGGGGCGTGAATCGAATGGCGGGGCTTCCGGGCGGCGCGTCCGGGCATGTAAATGTTAAATCCGTCCGGTTGAACGGAACTTCCGTCCGGTTGAACGGAAAGTCCGTCCGGTTGAACGGAAAGTCCGTCCGGTTGAACGGAGAGCCCGTCCGGTTGAACGGAGAGTCCGTCCGGTTGAACGGAAAGTCCGTCCGGTTGAACGGAGAGTTCGTCCGGTTGAACGGAGAGTTCGTCCGGTTGAACGGAAAGTCCGTCCGGTTGAACGGAGAGACCATTCTCACGAATGACGGGATCATTCTCACGAATGGAGAGATCATTCGGGTGAAACCGCTTCCGGGCGGCGGTGGCGGAGATGCGGCGCCTCAGAGTTGCTGCTGCCGCCGGAACTCGGCGCAGACGATCGCCGCGGCGCTGGCGACGTTCAGCGATTCTGAGGTGGCGCGGCCGGCGGGATAGCTGGGGATGGAGAGGCGTTCGCTGACGAGCGCTTCGACGGAGGGGCGGAGGCCGGCGCCCTCGTTGCCCATCACGATGAGGCCGCACGCCGGGAG
>JAIRZY010000085.1 GCA_031266995.1 Tannerella sp. | reverse complement strand
CCCGCAAAAAAGGAACCCCCGGCAGGGCGCCGGGGGCTCAGAAAAAATTACTATAAAAAAGGGGGAATGATTGGCAAATGTAGTAATTAATTTTCACATGCGTACTCAATTTATTCACTTTTTTATTACAATATTTGGCGACTCTAACCCGTACCCCATCTTTTTATCCTCTTTTTTAAGCAGATAGGCCACAAATGCCGCCGCCACGCCGAAGCCGGCAAAGATAATCATCGGCAGCGTATAGTCGTATGGCGCTTCGGGATTGCCCGTCATGCAGTACCGCGCCAGCACCCAGCCGATGAGCGTGGGCACGCCGGCCAGACCGATGTTCTGCACCCAGAAAACGGTCGCATACGCCGATCCCAACTGCTTCTGGGGTATGATCTTGGGCACGGACGGCCACATGGCCGACGGCACGAGCGAAAACGCAATCCCCAGAACGACCATCACCGCGGCCGCAAACCACCAGACGTTCAGTATCGGCAGCGCGAAAAGCACGTGCACGATGATGAGCAGAAACGACCCCAGAAACATGATGCTCGCGCCCCGGCCCACACGGTCGTAGATGCTCCCGAAGATCGGCGTCAGCACGATCGCGCCCAGCGAAATGAGCGACGGCACGTTGCCCGCCCATTCTTCTGCGATTCCGTACTTGTTGATCATCAGCGACGTGGCGAACTTAAGGAACGGGAAAATCGCGGAATAAAACAGCACGCACAGGATGGCAATCAGCCAGAAACCCTTGATCCGGACCATCGACCTGATGTCGCGCAGGCGAAACGACTCTTCGGCCGCCGCATTCGTCTCGCGGAGCGAGGCGTCCAGCCTGCGATCCATCACGTTGAATACGAGAAACGAAATCAGCCCGATGCAGAGAATGGCCAGCCCGAACAGCACCGGGGCCGATATTTCGTGAAACGTCCTGGCCAGCGGCACCGACAGCGAGAAGGCCAGCGACGTGCCGATCCGCGCCGTCGCCACCTGCAGGCCCATCGCCAGCGCAATCTCCTTGCCCCTGAACCAGCGGGCGATGACCTTGGTGACCGTGATGCCCGCGATTTCGACTCCCACGCCGAACGTGGCAAACCCGACGCACGCCAGCAGCACCTGATTGCGTATGCCGAACGTGTATCCCTCGAACGCAAAGAACGGCGAAATTGCGTAATACTTCACCGCACACCCGGCAATCATCAGGAAGCACGCCAGCGTGCCCGTGAAGCGCATACCCTTCTTGTCCAGTATGATACCACCGATGATGAGCATGAAAAGGAAGACGTTGAACCATCCGTACGCGCCCGTAAAGAGGCCGTATTCCGTTCCTCCCCACCCGAACGTTTCTTCGAGCATCGTTTGCAGCGGCGCCATCACGTCCGTGATAAAGTAGCCGCACATCATCGTAATCGAGACGATCGCCAGCACGCACCAGCGCGCTATCGGATTGTCGTTAAGCTGTTTTCTGATTATTTCTGTCATATCTGATTTTTATTTGCGCAGATTCATGAACATGGGCACCGCGTCGGCGACGACGAACGTGCTGCCGCCGATAAATATCATGTCGTCCGGCTGCGAATCCTTCAGCGCCGCCAGCACGGCGTGCTCGACCCGCTCGAACGCTTCGCCCCTGAGGCCGTGACGCTCTGCCTCGCCCGCGAAATGCTCGGCCGGAAGGGCGCGCTCGACGGATGCCTGCGTGAAATAGTAGACCGCGTCGGAAGGCATCTGCGACAGCACGTCGTCGATTTTCTTGTCGTTCGACATCCCGATCACCATCCGCAGCGTCGAATGTTTTTGCGCGCACTTGCGCAACTGCGCCGAAAGGTATTTCCATGCTCCCGCATTGTGGCCAATGTCGCATACGGTCAGCGGGTTTCGATGAATCGTCTGCCACCGTCCCGTCAGTCCCGTCGCGCTGACGGCCGTTTCGAATCCCTTCCTGACGGCCTTCACCGGAATCTTGAAACGCATGTTTCGCAGAATCTTCAGCGCCGAAAGCACCGTCTGCGCGTTCTTTTCCTGAAACAGCCCCGGCATGTCGTTTTCCAGCACCTCGTAGTCCGGCGAGCGGAAGCGCCAGAGGCCGCCGTCCAGTTGTTCGGCCGAAGACAGCGTGTGCATCTCTTCGGCAAAAAACAGCGGAGCGTGCATCGCTTTCGCCCTGTCTACAAACACGTGGCGCACCTCGCGACTGCCCACCTCGCCTATCAGCGCCGGCACGTTGTCCTTGATGATGCCCGCCTTCTCGAAGGCAATCTGGCTCAGGCTTTCGCCCAGATATTGCGTATGATCGATGCTGATATTCGTGATAATGCTCAGGATGGGCGTGATGATGTTCGTACAGTCCAGCCGTCCGCCCAGCCCCGTTTCGATAATGGCGACGTCTACCTTTTTATAATGGAAAAACTCGAAGGCGAGGCTCGTAACCAGTTCAAAAAACGACGGATGGAAAGGATTGATAGCCGGGTAGTGCCGCTTGACGAAGTCGACAATATACTGCCGGGGGATCATTTTCCCGTTGACGCGAATCCGTTCGCACAGGTCGACCACGTGCGGCGATGTATACAGCCCGACCTTGTATCGCGCCTCGCTCAGGATATTCGCCAGCAGATGAGATACGGAACCCTTGCCGTTGGTGCCGGCAATGTGGATGCTTTTATAGTCCCGGTGAGGGTTACCGATGAGGTTGTCCAGTGCGATGCTGCGACTCAGCCCCGGCTTGTATGCAGTCGTCCCGACTTTGTGAAATGCGGGCGTTGCGGAATACAGAAAGTCCAATGTCTTCTCGTAGGTCATATGCGCCGTAAAAATAGACATTATATTTTTTTCGAGAAAAAAGCGAATCATAAATTATTCTGAAAAATATGTTACGTATATTAATCGAGATTTATTAAATTACATTTCAATGCCTTAAATGCATGTACAATGGCGAGCACTGAGATGAAAGAGGCAAACGATGCCTGCACGGCGACGTCTCGGCGGCAATGAAGCGGGAGAGATTGTATTTAGTCAAATGCCTGTGAATAACGGCCATTGCATTTTTACGATTATTTTCTTTGTTAAAACGTGTCCGTTCTGGAGAAAATGTTGTTAATTAGCGAACGAAAAAGAATTAACATTTAAAACATCGAAAGAATGAGCGAAAAAAAGAATTTTGTACTGGATACGAACGTGATCCTGCACGATTACAGATGCCTCGACAGCTTCGAGGAGAACGATATTTACCTGCCGATAGCCACGCTGGAGGAGCTGGACAAGTTCAAGAAAGGGAGCGATCAGCTCAGCTACAATGCGCGCGAGTTCATCCGCCGTCTCGACGCGCTGACCGCGAGCGATTTTCACGAGCGCGGCGCACCGCTGGGCAACGGCAGGGGTACGCTGCGCGTGGTGATGGACCACAAGTATCAGGAAAAAGTAGCCGCGGCCTTCCTCGAACGCACGCCCGACCACCGCATCCTTTCGTGCGCATGCACCGTGGCCGACGAGCATGAAGGGATGAAAACCATCCTCGTCACAAAAGACATCAACCTGCGCATGAAAGCCCGTGCGCTGGGTATGCCGGTCGAAGACTACACCACGGACAAGGTCGTCGATACGGACATATTCAACAAATCGCAGACCGTATACGAGGATGTGGACGCCGGACTGATCGACAGAATCCATGCCTCGCACGACGGCGTCGACGTGTCGACATTCGATTTCGCCACCCGCCTGCAGCCGAACGACTGCTTCGTACTGAAAAGCGTCCGCAACTCGGCGCTCGTAAGGTATAATCCTTTCAATGGCAAGATTAAAAAGGTAGGGAAAGAGGCCAGCTACGGCATCGCGCCGCGCAACGCCGAACAGAGTTTCGCGCTCGAGGTGCTGAACGACCCGGACATCAAACTGGTGGGCATTACGGGCAAGGCGGGTACGGGCAAGACGCTGCTCGCGCTGGCGGCGGCGCTGAAGCAGTCGGGCCTCTACAAGCAGGTTCTGCTGGCGCGCCCGATCGTGTCGCTGGCCAACAAGGACATCGGCTTCCTGCCCGGAACGGAGAAGGAAAAGGTGGCGCCCTACATGCAGCCGCTGTTCGACAACCTGAACGTGATAAAGGCGCAGTTTCCGCCAAACAGCCGGGAGGTGCGCAGCATCGACGAGATGCTGAAAAGCAATCAACTGGTGATCGAGGCGCTGGCGTTCATTCGCGGACGGAGCCTGTCGGAGACGTTCTGCATTGTGGACGAAGCGCAAAACCTGACGCCGCACGAAATAAAAACCATCGTCACGCGCACGGGCGAGGGAACGAAAATGGTGTTCACGGGCGACATACAGCAGATCGACTCGCCGTATCTGGACGCGCAAAGCAACGGCCTTGCCTACATGGCCGATCGCATGAAGGGGAATGATCTCTTTGCCCACGTCAACCTCGTGAAGGGTGAACGCAGCGCGCTGGCGGAGCTGGCGTCGGACTTGCTGTAGTTACGCAGCATATATATTAATGTATAGTGCGGGAGCGTGCCGGTGCGGGAATGTGAGAATGAAGCGCCGGCATGTTTCCGCATTTTCTCATTTTTTTATCCACGGCCTCAGGACGAACCACGCGACCAGCGATGCCGTGACCACGCCTCCCGCATTGGCGGCAAAATCCAGCCAGTCGCCGCTGCGACTCTTCGTCAGCACGCTCTGTCCGATCTCGAGCAGGCCGCTCAGCAGCAGCGGATAAACACCGCCCGCGAGGAGGCCCGCCTTCAGGTGCAGCCCGCTCTTGCGGTGGTTGAACAGATATTCGAGCCAGATGATGCCCGCCATGCCGCTGTACATGCAGAAATGCACGACCTTGTCCCACCCGGGAAAGCGCAGTATGTCCATCGACGGCGGATTCATCAACGACAGATAGATGACGGCCAGAATAACGGCTATCGAAAACGGATATTTCTTTACATGGCGGAGCATATTTCTTTTCTCTTTTTGGAAATAAACGCCTTGAAAACGGATTTAGTATAACCGGCACCGGTCGGGAGACATGCTGTGCGCGGCATGATCCTGCGCGTTCGCATTGATTTGTCCTCATATTTCCGGCTGGAGATGATGTTTTCCGGCCGCAGATGATCATCTCCGGCGGGAGATGATGTTCTCTGGCCGCAGATGATCATCTCCGGCTGGAGATGATGTTCTCTGGCCGCAGATGATCATCTCTGACGGGAGATGATGTTCTCTGGCCGCAGATGATTTTCCGGCCGCAGATGATCATCTCTGGCTGGAGATGATGTTTTCTGGCCGCAGATGATCATCTCCGGCGGGAGATGATCATCTGCGGACACAGTTCATGAGTGATGGCGGGCGCTTATGTCTTTTCATGAAGGCGTATCTTCCATCCCGGTTTGCTATTTTCCTTCACGAACGGAGAGTGGTTCCGTGCTGATAACCGGTTATTTGTGTCCGTTACACAAGACCGTTCCGATGAATGAACATGGCGGCCATTTCCGCACAGCGCTCTCCGTCCGTCGCCGCCGAGACGATCCCTCCGGCATAGCCGGCGCCCTCGCCGCAGGGGAAGAGGCCTTTCAGTGCGACGTGCTGCAGCGTGTCGGGATGGCGGAGGATGCGGAGGGGCGCCGACGTCCGCGTCTCGACGCCGATCATCACGGCTTCGCGGGTCAGGAATCCGCGCGACACTTTGTCGAACTGCCGGAATCCCTCCCGCAGGCGGTCGACGATGAACGCCGGCATCCAGACGTGAAGCGGCGACGCCAGCAGACCGGGCGCGTAGGACGAGGCGGGCAGATTTGCCGAATTGCGTCCGTTCATGAAATCCGTCATGCGCTGGGCGGGGGCCGTTTGCGTCATGCCGCCGTTCAGCCGGCACGCCCGTTCGAGCTGTTCCTGAAAATGCATCAGCGCCAGGGGCGAATTTCGGTCGAAAGACTGTCCGGCCGGTGCTTCGAGGCGTCCCGCCGGCAGGTCTTCGGGGCGTATTTCCACTACCATACCTGCGTTGGCCCAGCGGGAGTTGCGCGCCGACGGCGACATGCCGTTGACCACCACCTGCTCGGGCGCGCTCGCGGCAGGGACGACGATGCCGCCCGGACACATGCAGAACGAATACACGCCGCGCCCGGCGGCCTGCGTCGCAAAACGGTATTCCGCCGCGGGAAGGCAGTCGTCCCGCCCCTCGGGCCGGCGGTAACGGATGCGGTCGATCAGCGCCTGCGGATGCTCCAGCCGCACGCCGACGGCAATGCCTTTCGGTTCGACGGGCATCTGCCGGCGTTCGAACCACCGGTATACGTCGCGCGCCGAGTGTCCCGTGGCCAGAATCACCGGGCCGGTGAAGACCTGTCCGTCGCGCGTTTGCAGGCCTGTCACTTCGCCGTTCCGGACGAGCAGCGTCTCCATGCAGGTGCGGAAATGCACTTCGCCGCCCGAGGCAATGATCTGGCGGCGTATGTTTTCGATGATGCGTGGCAGTTTGTCTGTGCCGATGTGCGGATGTGCGTCGGCGAGAATCGACGTACTCGCACCGTACTGGCAGAAGATGTGCAGGATGCGCTCGACCGGGCCGCGTTTTTTGCTGCGCGTGTAGAGCTTGCCGTCCGAGTAGGCGCCTGCTCCGCCCTCTCCGAAGGCATAGTTTGATTCGGGGTCGACCGCGTGTTCGCGGCTGATTCGCGCGATGTCTTTTTTTCGTTCGTGGACGTCCTTTCCGCGTTCTATCACGATCGGGCGAAGTCCCAGCTCGATCAGTCTGAGCGCGCTGAACAGTCCGGCCGGCCCCGCGCCCGCGATGATGACCGGTCTGGCCTTCGACACGTCGCCGTATGTGATCGTCCGGTATTCCGGCCCGTCCGGTTCTTCGTCCACAAATATGCGCAGCGATACGTTTACGTAAATCACCCGCTGGCGCGCATCCGTCGAGCGTTTCAGGACGCGCACGGCCCGAATCCTGTCTTCCGTCACTCCCGTCTCGCGGCTGGCGGCCTGCTTCAATGCCTGTCCGTCCGTCGCTTCTTCGGGCAGGAGTCTTAAATTCAGGTCTCTTGTCATCTGCGGAACGGCCGTGTGCGTTATTTGAAAAGTATTTTGAAGGCTTCCTCTACCTTCCGGACTTGAAGGAGTTTTATCTTCACGTTCATACCGTCGAGTCCCTTCATCCGGGGGATAATCATGCGCGTAAAGCCCAGCTTTTCGGCCTCCTGTATGCGCTGCTCGACGCGGTTGACGGGGCGTATTTCTCCCGACAGGCCGACTTCGCCTGCCATGCAGGTGCCCTGCTCGACGGCAAGGTCGAAGCTGGACGACAGTACGGCCGTGATCACCGGCAGGTCGATTGCCGGATCGTTGACTTTCAGCCCTCCGGCAATGTTCAGGAAGACGTCTTTCTGAGCGAGCTTGAAGCCGGCGCGTTTTTCGAGCACGGCGAGCAGCATGTTCATCCGCCTCAGATCGAAGCCGGTCGAGCTGCGCTGCGGCATGCCGTAGACGGCCGAGCTGACCAGCGCCTGCGTCTCGATCAGGAACGGGCGGACGCCTTCGATGGCTGCCGCAATCGCCATGCCGCTCAGTCCGTCGCGGTTCTGCGTCAGCAGCAGTTCGGACGGATTGCCGACTTCGCGCAGGCCGTCGGCGCGCATTTCGTAGATTCCAAGCTCGGAGGTGCTGCCGAAGCGGTTTTTGATGCTTCGCATGATGCGGTACATGTAGTGCTGGTCGCCTTCGAACTGGAGCACCGTGTCGACGATGTGCTCGAGCACTTTCGGCCCGGCGATGCTGCCTTCCTTGTTGATATGGCCTATCAGGAGGACGGGCGTCCCGGTTTCCTTTGCGTACTTCAGGATGGCGGCGCTGCATTCGCGCACCTGCGAAATGCTGCCTGGCGAAGAGTCGATCATTTCCGTGTGGACGGTCTGGATGGAATCGACGATCATCAGGCCCGGCTGCATGTCGCGGGCGTGTGCGAAGATCTGTTCGAGGCCGGTTTCGCAGAGGATGAAGCAATCGTCGGGATACGTCTTCGAGAGCCGTTCGGCGCGGAGTTTCAACTGTTGCGCGCTCTCTTCGCCGGAGACGTACAGGGTTTTCACGCCCTGCATCTTCAGCACGGTCTGCAATACCAGCGTCGACTTCCCGATGCCCGGCTCGCCACCGATCAGCACGAGCGAGCCTTTCACCAGCCCGCCGCCCAGCACGCGGTTAAGTTCCGCATCCTGCATGTCCATGCGCGCCTCTTCCTTCAGCGTCACGTCTCTCAGCAGATGCGGGCGGGCGTCGCCGCGCTCGAAACTGCCTGCCCTTGCGCCCGGGTCTTTTGTCACGATTTCTTCTACATACGTGTTCCACGCTCCGCACGCCGGACATTTGCCCGTCCACTTGGGCGAGTCTGCCCCGCACGCCGAACAGACGTATACGGTCTTCGTCTTAGCCATTTTTTCCTGCGGGAATGACGGTCTCTCTCTTATTTCGTCAGCGACAGGATCAGCTCCCTGTAGGCTGCTGCGCCGGCCTTGAGGCTTTGCGCCGCAGTCGGAAGAGTCATCCCGTAGACGGCAAACGGCGTCTGCCATACCATGCCCGAATGATGCGCCAGCGCCTGATACGGGCGCAGCAGTTCGTCGACCGTGAACAGGTTGCGACCACCCGAACGGTATGCTTCATATTCCGAGCCGGTCGTGGTGGCGACGAGCAGTTTCTTGCCCTTGACGAGGTCGGTCATGAACAGTTCGTCGCACCATTTCTTCAGTTGCGACGGCGCGCTCAGCCAGTGGAAGGGAAACTGGAAGACGACGGTCGACGCTTCGTCGAGGGGCTGGCGGTATGTCTCCTGCGTGAACGGCGCGGCATACATGTCGATGACGGTCACGCCCGCCAGTCCCTTTACGGCCTCGACGAGCGCACGGTTTGCTACTGACCTGTCGAACGCGGGATGCGCCAGCAGGATGACTGTCCTGTTTGTGTTTTGTTCGTTAGTTTTCATATCGTTGTTTGTTTTAATCGGATCCGGCTCCAGTCCGGGTGATGCGGCGACATTCAGCCCCAGCGCTGCCGCGCCGGTGCCGATTACGCCGATAAAATTGCGTCTGCTGATGCTTCTCATGTGACTGTATGCTTTAAATTTTAAATAAAATCCGTCTCAAAATTTGTGCAAATATAGGATAATTTGTAGTTTTGCGGGACAGGTTGCAGAAAAAAAATCGTTTGATATGAAGAAAAATAAATCATACTTCGCCTCGGGGTGTTTCTGGGGGACGGAATATCATTTCATGAAGGCGCCGGGCGTCACGGCTACGGCTGCAGGTTTCATGGGCGGGCATGTCGACGCGCCGGCCTACCGGGAGGTGCGTACGGGCGCGACGGGGCATCTGGAGTGCGTCGAAGTGGAATACGACACGGCGCTGACGACGTACGGGAATCTGGTACGGCTGTTTTTCGAAACGCACGACTTTACGCAAACCGACGGGCAGGGGCCTGACATCGGCTCGCAGTATCTTTCCTGCCTGTTCTACGGCAATGAGGACGAGCGCGATACGGCCGGGCAATACGTCCGTCTGCTGGAAAGCCGGGGGTATCGCGTGGCGACGAAACTGCTGCCGGCGTCTGCTTTCTGGAAAGCGGAAGACAGCCATCAGCAATATTACGAAAACAGGGGTACGGAGCCTTACTGCCACGTTTACAGGAAGATATTTTAAATGTGAGAATGAGAGAAGGGGAGGATGTGAAAAATGAGGATTTTTTTTGAATCCGTCTCTTAAAGCAGTCCGCTTTCGACCAGCACGACGACCCGCTCGGTGAGCGCATCTTTGCCCTTCGGGTCGTATTTGCTCTTCAGGCTGGCGCCGAACATGCCGGCGAAGAGGTTCCAGAACGTGGCGCGAAAGCTACCCAGATATGCCGATACGAGGTGGTAGCTGCTCTGGTTGCACTCGCGGTCGACGAGTTTGATCAGCAGTTTGCCCTGCGTGAGCGACAGTTTTTTCAGTTCGGGCTTGTATTCGCGAAACAGTTCCTTCTCCATTTTTTTCAGATGCGCCTCGCGCGACTTGTCGTCGGGCAGGGTTTCGATGTATTCGTATGTCTCGATCAGCGTTTCGTATACGATTTTGGCGTAGGGCAGCGTCTTCTTCACGTCGCGCACGAGCCGGGTGTACTGCTGCCGCTCCTTTTCGTTGCGGAACACGAGCTGGGGGAAAACGTACACTTCGGGCAGCCACGCGGTGATGACCGTATCAGCCCCGTCGACGTAGCAGACGTAGGCTCCTTCGGGCACCTTCAGTTCCACGCCCTGCGGAAGCTGGGCGAAGCCGGGCAGGATGCCTGCGGCAGACGCCACGCATATTCCGATAATATATAGTCCAAGTCGATGCATACCTTTAAAAACGCGGTTTCGGGCGATTTATTTTTTGACGATTTTCACGCTCTTTATTTTGACGTTCTTCAGCGGGCGGTCGTTTTCGCCGGTCTGCACGAACTGTATTTTGTCGACCACCTTCATTCCCCTGACAACTTCGCCGAAGACGGTGTAGGCGCCGTCCAGGTGTGGCGAGCCTCCTTCGAGCATGTATGCCTTCCGCTGTTCGGGCGTCAGGCTGATGCGCTGTTCGCTTTCCATGCGGTTGAGCTCCATTTCGGTAAAGTATTTGCCGGTGACGATGTAGAACTGCGTGGCTGAAGAGGCTTTTTCGGGGTTCAGGTCGTCGCCCGTGCGTGCGGCGCAGAGCTGGCCGCGCTTGTGGAAGTATTTCGGATAGACGATTTCGGCCGGGACGGTATAGTCCAGGTCGCCGTCGCCCAGCTTCTGTTCGGGCGGCGCGTCTTTCGAGTTGACGTCGCCCGCCTGAATCATGAACTGCCTGATCACGCGGTGGAAAAGCAGGCCGTCGTACTGATGCGCGTTCACATGCCTGATGAAATTGTCGCGATGCTGCGGCGTGTCGTCATAAAGCCTTACCTTGATTTTCCCCATGCTGGTGGCGATTTCCACGAGCGTCCCGCCGTTGCGTTCTTCTGCGGTGCGCGCATTCGTCGCCGCCGACCATAACATGCATCCCAGTAAAATACATACATATCGTTTCATTCCGGTATTATTAAATAAGTGATTGAATAAATCTTTGAATTATTGGATTGTTGAATCTCCGAATTATTGAGTATCGCCTCCGAAGAGCCGTTCCGGATATTCTCCGGCTCGGATGAGTGCCCGTATTTTAGCCTCCACGCCCGGCCGGTCTTCGCGGTAGGTGACGCCAAACCATTTCGAGGCCGTGTCGAGCACCCGGACCGTGGTCCGTCCCGTCGCCGCCAGCTCGTTTACCATGAGGGGAATGAAATATTCGCTCTTCGGATTGTTCAGCTCCGTGCGCAGGAATTCGCGGAAGAAGGCTTCCGAGAAATCGAAATAGCCGGGCGTGAAGCCCCACATGTTCATCGACACCGGCGTATTGTCGTCGAGGTATACCGTTTCGCCCCTTTCGTCGCGGAAGCAGATGCGCCCGTCGACGCGCTCGATGGCCGTGCGTTCCACGACCGAGAGGAGGCGCCCCCCGCCGTCGACCTCGCACACGCCCCGCGCCACCGGGCCCGACTCGCTCAGCGTGTTGCCCACGCGGAAACCGACCATGCAGTACGCGTTCTCCCCCGCGTCCAGCCCCTCCAGTTCCTTCCCCATCACGGCGAAGCTGTCGCGCCCGTAGAAGTCGTCGGCATTGATGACTGCAAAAGGCTCCCGTATCGCGTCGCGGCCCGCCATCACGGCATGATTCGTCCCCCATGGCTTCGTGCGCTCCGGCGGACAGACGAAGCCCGCGGGCAGCCGGTCGAGCGACTGAAAGACGGTCTCCACCGCAATGTGGCGCTCGTATCGCGCCAGCACCTTCCGCCTGAAATCGTCTTCAAAATCTTTGCGGATCACGAACACCGCCCTGCCGAATCCGCCGCGAATCGCGTCGAAAACGGAGTAGTCCATAATCGTCTCGCCGTTCGGCCCGACGCTGTCGAGCTGTTTAAGCCCTCCGTAACGGCTTCCCATCCCCGCCGCAAGTACAAGTAATGCAGGTTTCATATACGATCTTTCTCAAAAAGTTTCATTAAAAAGTACGGCAAATTTACGTGTTTTTTCTCGATTGCCCGCACGGATGGCAAAAATAATTCGGCGCCCGCAGTCGATGCAGGCGCTGACGCAAACCGCGCACGATCCGGCGTAAATATCGCCTCCCTCCGGGCTTCCGGCACATACACCGGAACTTCCCGGGCGATGCTCCTGCCATCGGATACATGCTCCGTAATGAATAATCCGGTCATTGAACGCGGTTGCGCGATGACACGCCTGCCGGTCGCGACTGCACCTTGCGGAATCGGTGGAGGCGCGTCGTGATTTGCCGTGAAATGGAAAAATATGGATGACTTGTGGCAAGTTTATGTTATCTTTGTACGAAAAAAATCAGTGATATGAGATACTTTAACATCGCAGGCCCCTGCAACAGGGCCAGTCATTACATGATAGAGCCGTCCACGCGCCTGCAGGGTGTGGAGCAGTTGATAGACATGGCGCAGTACTTCGTGATTCACGCCGCGCGGCAGAGCGGGAAGACGACCTACCTGAACGATCTGGCCGAGCGGCTGAACGCTTCGGGCCGGTATTACGCCCT
>JAIRZY010000008.1 GCA_031266995.1 Tannerella sp. | reverse complement strand
GGCGAAGAAGGCCTCGGCATATTCTTCGTGGACACCGCCGGCGTGGAAATCCCCGTCACGCAGCCCCTCTCGCTGAACAATCCGAAGAAAATCATCTGCCGTGTCCCCGCGCTGGGAGCCGGCTGGTACACGCTGAAGATTGTCACACAGTTCTCCTCCAGCACTATATTGCTGAAAGAGTCCCGTACCATCGTTTACAGATTGCCCCTGACAGTCGAATAACCTGCATTTTTGTATCGCGTCGCGCCTAAGATAACCAACGCGACGCACCTAAGGGAACCAACGCGACGCGCCTAAGGGAATCAACGCGACGCGCCTAAGGGAACCAACGCGACACGCCTAAGGTAACCAACGCGACGCGATAGAAGAAAACAGTTATTATCTCATGTTACGCAAATCAATTTTTCTACCAACAGACTGTCCCGTCAGGGACAACATGTTGGTAGAAACAGGCAATCCCCTGGTGAACCGTCCCGGCGGGACGGAATGTGCCGGCGAAAACCCACATTCCGTCCCATACGGGACGGGTGCGAGGTGTGAGACGTCTATTTTCTACCAACATAATGTCCCTAACGGGACACCGACCGATGCGTAACATGAGTTATTATGTATCCTTGTGGCCGGGTCAATTTATAATTTCCCGCAGGATCAACTATGCCCTTATATTTTTATGATTTGAACGGCTTTTTGCCCTTACATTTTCACGGTTTCCAAAAAAAACATTACTTTTGTCCCTGATTTTTAACAGATACAAAATAATAGACGATTATGAGCAGAAACAGGTATTTTTCCCGGAAGATTGACGCCGATTTGCAGGCATGGAGCAAAGCGGAAGACCACAAGGTTTTGCTGCTTCGCGGGACGCGTCAGGTGGGAAAATCGGCGGCGATAAGGCAACTGGCTAAAAACTTCGAGTACTTTCTCGAAATAGATTTCGAAGCGGAAAGAGAAACCCGCCGTTTCTTTGAAGGCGGTTCGCTTTCGCCGCAACCGATTGTTGAACAGTTGTCAATCAAATATGGCGTGCCGGTTATTCCCGGCAGAACGCTTCTGTTTTTCGACGAAATCCAGGCATGTATTCCCGCCATTTCCTCCCTTCGGTATTTTTATGAAAAAATGCCGGATTTACATCTTGTTGCAGCCGGTTCCCTGCTCGAATTTGCGCTTGAAGAAATTCCCTCTTATGGCGTTGGGCGCATTACTTCGATGTTTATGTACCCGTTTTCGTTCTATGAATTTCTGAACGCCATGGGCGAAAATCTGCTGCTGGATGCAATTCGCAAAGCCGGCGCAGGCAATCCCCTGCACGAAGTAATTCACAACAAAGCAGTGGAACTGCTGAAACGTTTTCTCGTGGTTGGCGGAATGCCCGAAGCCGTTTCCGGATATGTGAAAACAGGAGATTTATTGCAGACACAAACGATTTTAAGCAGTTTGACCGTATCGCTGAAGAATGATTTTGCAAAATACCGGAAACGTGTTCCGCTCACCCGCCTGAATGAAATTTTTGAATCGGTCGTCCGGCAGGCCGAAGGTAAATTCGTGTATGAAAAAGCAGCGGTACAGGCCAGTAATGCACAGGTAAAACAGGCGCTGGAAATGCTTGTGATGTCGGGTCTGGTTATTCCCGTAACGCATACGGCGGCAAACGGCATTCCGCTTGGCGCAGAAATAAATCCGAAGTTTCAACGGATGTTTTTGCTTGACACAGGGCTATTTCAGCATATTTTGGGACTTGACATGTCGCAGATTTTTATCTCAAACGATTTTAAGACAGTCAACCGCGGCGCTCATGCCGAAATTTTTGTCGGGCTGGAACTGCTGAAAAATTCTTCGTGCTACAGTCCCGCTTCACTGTATTACTGGCATCGCGAGAAGCCTCAAAGCAGCGCACAAGTCGATTTTCTGGTTCAAAAAGGCGAAAAAATCATACCGATAGAAGTAAAAGCAGGCACACAGGGCGCAATGCAAAGCTTACGGCGGTTTATGAAAGAAAAAAACATAACAAAAGGCATTCGCACCTCACTCGAAAATTTTGCGCATTACGAAGATATTGACGTTTATCCGATGTATGCGATTTCAAATTTGATTTTGAATGCCGTAAAAATGAATTATTAAAAATAAAAATCATTACATTTGCAGATATTTTTATTGACAGAAACTTATATGGCAACGACAACAAGATTATTCAAACGTTTACCCTGCGGCAAGTCGAATTTCCGGGATATCATTCTCAGCGGCTATGCCTATATCGACAAGACACGGTTCATCGAAGAGCTGGAAAAAGAAGATAATCCGAATCATTTTTTCATTCGTCCGCGCAAGTTCGGCAAGTCAACGTTTTTTACGACCCTGCGCAGTTATTACGACCTCAATGCCAAAGACGAGTTCGAACAGATATTCGGCAATCTGTACATCGGCAAACATCCCACGCCGGAAAGAAACAGTTACGCCATTATGGAATTTGACTTTTCGGGGCTGAATACTTCGAGCGAAGAGGCGTTCGCAAGAGATTTTTCACAGGCAGTACAGGAGACTGTTTGTGCTTTTTTAAGAGCGTATAAACATATCATACCCGAAGCCGAAGATTTGCTGCAGCAAATATTCGGGAAAGATCCGAAAGTTGATGTTCTGACTACTGCATTTAGCCTTGCTTTCGACGGGGGAATCAAAATCTACGTCATCATCGACGAATACGACCATTTTGCCAACGACCTGATTGCAATGGGAACACTCGCGGGCAAAGATTTCTACAAAACAATGGTGGCTGCAAACGGTATGGTACGCGACTTTTACGAACGAATCAAGACGGCAACAAAAAAATCCGCTTACCGGACGTTCATTACCGGCATTTCGCCCGTGATGCTCGACGATCTTACCAGCGGCTACAACATAGCCAAAATACTTACACTCAATCCCAAATACAACGAAATGCTGGGATTCACACAGGCGGAAGTGGACACACTGATGAGGGAAACAGGCGTTGATCCCGCCCTGATTAATGTGGACATGGAAACGTATTATAACGGCTATCTGTTTCATCAGGACGGTGAAAACAGGGTATATAATCCTTCGATGATCCTGTATTTTTTCAGCCAGATACTTGATATGGGCAAACCGCCTGAAAACATCATTGACCCGAATCTTCATACGGATTATGGACGTCTGCAGCGTCTCGCAAAAAACGACAAAAACCGCGAAACCATGCTGCAAATCATAAGGGACGGCAGTATCGTTTCCGAGATTCTGGAGAAATTCCCGATAGACATGATTGACGACGACAGCTATTTCATTTCGCTGCTGTTCTACATGGGAATGTTGACTGTAGATGAGCCGTATCAGTTTCAGTTGAAGCTCCGCATTCCCAACTATTCCATCAAAGTCCAGTACTGGGAATATCTGGCGAAATATGTTCTGACAACGTCTCCGGATATAACAGTTAAAAGCAGACCGCTGCAGGATGCCATCTATGCGCTGGCAATGAAAGGCGACGTGCAGCAGTTTGTCGCCTATATCTCGGAGAACGCTTTCAGCAAACTTTCCGACTACGATTTGCAGCGTTTTGATGAGAAATATATCCAAGTCCTGATGCTTGCCTATCTGTTCATGAGCAACATCTACATCCCGATGAGCGAATACGAAGCCGTACCCGGACGGACGGATATATTCCTGCAGCGAAACCCGCTGTATCCCGAAATTCGCTGCGAATGGGTCTTCGAAATAAAATACTGCAAGACCTCAGCCCGGGACAGTGAAATCGCGGAAAAACGCGCCGAAGGTCTGGGACAGTTGAAACAGTACCTCCAGTCGTACCGGATAAAAGACCGCCCCGGCCTGAAAGGCGTCCTGCTTTTCTTCACCGGCAAAAACAAATTTGAAATAACAGAAACAGGCAACACCGTCGCTGTCGATGATAAAAAGAAATAATTAATATGACAAAAACGGTATCTACCATTAGGGGAACACTCATTTCATCAAATAAAAGCAGAACAGCTATGAAACAAACAGTCAAACATTCAATGCAAGCAGCCTGGAAGATGTGCTTCCCGGCTTGCCTCTTAGCCATCGCCTTATCCGCCTGTACGGCAAAGGAAACAAACACCCTCGCAGTCACCGACCTGACGTGCGAATACCTCGTCAATCCGCCCGGCATAGACGTCCGGCAGCCCCGTCTGGCGTGGAAAATCCGGCAAACGGCCGACGCCCGGAACGGACAGCTGCAAACCGCATACCGCATCCTCGTCGCCTCCTCGCCCGAACGCCTGGCAGCCGGCGAAGGCGACCTGTGGGACAGCGGCAACGTGAAATCCGGTCAATCCACCCACGTCGTTTACGGCGGAAAACCGCTCGAAAGCACGCAGCAATGCTACTGGAAAGTGAAAATACGGAACAATCACAGCCAGACAAGCGCCTGGAGCCAGCCGGCACGCTGGGGAATGGGCCTGCTCCACCCCGAAGACTGGACGGCCCGCTGGATTGGCGACCGGCCCGACCTCGCCGTCCGGGAATACGTGGATTATGTCGATAAACACTTCGACAAGAAAAACTATGACCCGGCGATTGCCGAGCGTCCGCCCCTGCTCCCCTCGCCCCTGCTCCGCAAAACATTCAAGGTAGAAACGGCAGAAAGCGAAACCGTCAAAAGCGCAATCCTCTACGTATCCGCACTCGGCGACTACGAAATCTCCATCAACGGAAACCGCATCGGCGACCACCGCCTGGCACCCGAATGGACGGATTACTACAGCCGCGTGCAATACCAGACCTGCGACCTCACCGGCGAGGTTCATTCCGGCGCAAACACACTGTCGGCCGTGCTGGCCGACGGCTGGTACCTGGGAAAACTTGGCCCGGTCAGGTGGACGGGAAGTCAGCTATTCCCGCACCGCGGATTCTACGGCTACGACCGCCGGCTGATCGCCCAGCTTCACATCGAACTCGCCGACGGCCACCGGCAAACCATCGTCACCGACGGCACGTGGAAAATCAACCCCGACGGCTTCATCCGCTCGGCCGACAACTTCACCGGCGAAACCATCGACGCCCGCAAACAGACCGACGGCTGGGACCGTCCCGGCTTCGACGATTCCGCATGGGACGACGTTTACGTAGATACCGGCATCCACAAAAACCTCGAAGCACAGAAAAACGAACCGATACGCATTCACCGCGAACTCAAGCCGGTAGATATCATCCGCCGGCAGGACACGTACATCGTCAACTTCGGACAGAACATCGCCGGCTGGTGCGCCCTGAAAGTCCGCGGACAGGCCGGCGACACCGTCACCCTGCGCCACGGCGAATGGCTCAACGACGACGGCAGCCTCTACACCTACGGACTGGGTCATGCGCAGGAAACCGACATCTTTATCCTCTCCGGCGGCGACGACATCTTCGAACCCCGCTTCACGTACCACGGCTTCCAGTACGCCGAGATCTCCGGCCTGCGCACGGCGCCCACGCCCGGCATGATTACCGCCAAAGCCGTCGCCTCCGACCCGGAAGTGACCGGAACATTCGCCTGCTCCAACCCCAAGCTCAACCAGTTGTTCGACAATATCCTCTGGACACAGCGCAACAACCTGCACAGCATCCCGACCGACTGTCCGCAGCGCGACGAACGCTGCGGATGGCTCGGCGACGCACAGGTATTCTGCCAGAACAGCATCTTCAACATGAACATGGCCGCGTTCTACACCAAGTTCATCCGGGACATGCGCGACGCCGTCGCCCCGAACGGACAGTTCTACAGCATCGTCCCCTCCGTCAGGCACGGCAAGTTCGGCGTGGACCGCTACGGCAGCCCGGGCTGGACGGACGCCGGCGTGATTATCCCCTGGCGCACGTACGAAAACTACGCCGACCGCCGGGCGCTGGAGGAACACTACGACGCAATGAAGCGCTTCGTCGAATCCGTCCGCACGGAGAACCCCAATCTCCTCTGGCAAAAACACAAGT
Source organism: Tannerella sp. (assembly GCA_031266995.1). Lineage (GTDB taxonomy): Bacteria > Bacteroidota > Bacteroidia > Bacteroidales > Tannerellaceae > Tannerella. The sequence goes on along the minus strand of JAIRZY010000008.1, from coordinate 5,445 downwards.
CCAGCAACAACGACTGGCTGAACGCCAACACGTTCTCCAATCCCCCGGAAAACTACGACAACACGCGCGGCGCCATGCCCAACGACGTTTTCAGCACCGCCTACTTCGCCCATTCGGCCGGCCTGCTTGCCGAAATCGCCGCCGTGCTCGGCCACGAAGACGACGCCGCCGAATACCGCAAATTAACAGCCGGCATAACAGACGCCTTCGTAAAAAACTATGTCGGTGAAGACGGCACGGTAACCGGCAATGTGCAGGGCGCATACGCCCTGGCCCTGCATTTCGACCTCCTGCCCGAACGCCTGCAGCCCGCCGCATTCGAACACCTTCTGGCGTGCATCGAAGAATACGACTACCGCATCTCGACCGGCTTCCTGACGACGCTGATGATGATGAAGGAACTCGTCCGTCGCGGACGCACCGACATCGCCTACCGCCTGCTCGAATCCGAACGTTTCCCCTCGTGGATATACGCCATTAACCAGGGCGCCACCACCGTCTGGGAACGCTGGGACGCCTACGTCAAGGGACGCGGCATACACCCTTCCGGCATGAACTCCTTCGACCACTACTCCATCGGCGCCGTCGGCGAATGGATGTACCGCCACATACTCGGCATCAATCCCGACGTCACCCGTCCCGGCTACGAACACTTCACGATACATCCCCGTCCGGGCGGCACGCTCACCTGGGCCAAAGGCTCGTACAACTCCATCCGCGGCGAAATCGCCTCCTCATGGAAAACCGAAAACGGACAATTCTTCCTGACCGTGACCATCCCCGCCAACACAACGGCCACCGTCGTCCTGCCCGCCAAAGATGCGAAAAGCGTCATCATCGACGGGAAGCCGCTCAAAAAAGCCGCTTCCATCTCGCCGGAAAAGGATGCGGTCGCAGTAGAACTGGGTTCCGGGACATACGGGTTTGTGGTGAATAACGAACGCTCATATTAAATTTAGTGATGCGAAATAAACAGGATATAACGGTTTCCCAGATGTCCCGGAGGGACATTATGTTGGTAGAAACAGGTAATCCCTTGGTGAACCGTCCCGGCGGGACGGAATGTGCCGACGAAAACCCACATTCCATCCCATACGGGACGGGTACGGGGGGTGAGACGTCTGTTTTCTACCAACATGATGTCCCTCCGGGACATCTGAGAAACCGTTACATGTTATAATTTTTTTATCCCTTATCGAAATGAAAAAAGTACAACTACTGATTCTCCTGCTGGTTGCCGGCAGTATGATGTATGGTCGGGAATATCAGGTCTCGACCGGAGGCAACAACGCGGGAACGGTACCCGAAGTAAAAGAAACACCCGACAGAATCGACTCGCTGCTGTCCCGCCTGCGCAATCTCTCCGACGACTACGTCTTCGTGGTCTCACATCGCGGAGACTGGCGCAATGCGCCGGAAAATTCCCTGCAAGCCGTCGAGCGCTGCATTGCGATGGGCGTCGACATGGTAGAGATCGACATCCGCCTGACGCGCGACAGCATCCCCGTACTGATGCACGACGCCTCCATCGACCGGACAACCGACGGAAAAGGTAAAGTCGCCGACTACACCCTCGAAGAACTGCGCCGCTTCCGCCTGAAAGACGGTCTGGGCACGACGCTCGCCCTGCAGCAGATACCCACCCTCGAGGAGGTCATGACGCTCTGCCGGGATCGCGTGCTGGTCAACGTCGACAAGGCTGACGAATACATGGACAAAGTGCGCCGTGTACTGAAATCCACCGGCACGGCACGCCAGGTGGTCTATAAGGGCAGCCGCCCCTACCGTCAGGTGCGCGAACGCTACGGAACGCTCCTGGACAGTATCCTCTACATGCCCATGATCCTCTCCGAACGGGATGACATGGACGCTTATATCAACGACTTCATCGAGCACTACCACCCGGTGGCCTTTGAGATATCGTACAGGAGCACTTCCTCGCCCATCTATATGCAAATCGGGAAGCTCAAGCAGGCAGGCTGCCGCGTCTGGACAAATTCGCTGTGGCCCTCCAACAACGCCGGACACGACGACGAACGCGCCGTGCTCGACCCTGCTGCCAACTGGGGCTGGATCGTGGAACAGGGCACGAACATCATCCAGACGGACCGGCCACGGGAACTCCTCGATTACCTGAAACAAGCCGGCAGGCGCTAAAATATTGAATGATTTTGTGCAGGATGAAAAATAATTGATAACTTTGTGCTTTGTAACGATTAAGATTATGAATGTAGATGAACAGAATCAGACGGAAGTAAAACCGTTTATCATCGCTAACCCGATATACGATACGGTGTTTAAAAAATTGATGGAGAACAGGAGGATTGTCACATTTTTCCTGAGTACCATCCTCGAATGTCCGGTTACGGCAATAGAGGTTCTTCCACAGGAATTCACACACGTAAAAAAAACGGACAAAGACGGCGGAATGGTTCCCTATTCGATATTCCGTGTCGATTTCATGGCAACCGTTCAGACCGGCGACGGCAAGTATGGCAAAATACTGATCGAAGTACAGAAATCGCTGGGTCTGGCGGACGTGAACCGTTTTCGCCAGTATCTTGGGGAACAGTATTCAAAAAGGGATTTGGTGACGGTCAATAACGGCGTCAGGGAACTGTCGCTTCCGATTACAACAATTTATATTCTCGGCACCCGTCTTGCCAAGATAAAATGTTCCTGTCTGAAGGTTGAACGGACATACACCGATATGGTAGAAAATGAACCGGTCGCCGAACGGGACGATTTCGTAGAAAAGCTTACACACAACAGCTATTTCATTCAGGCAGGGAGGATAACGGATAACCGTTACAGTACGCATCTGGAGAAACTGCTCAGCATATTTGAACAGTCCGATTTCGTGGGCGGCAACTCGGAAGTATTGAAGGAATACCGGTACCGTCCCGATGTTGAAGAAATAAAAATCATCACGGATGTCCTCCACGAAATGGGCGTTGACCCCGAAGAACGTAAACGGATAGAAAACGAAGCAGAATTTATCCGCACAATTGACGACACTTACGGCGCCGAAACCAGAGAACTGACTGAAACGGTCAGAGAACAGGCCAAATTGCTCGAAGAGAAGGCCCGATCACTCGAAGAGCAGGCCAAGGAAATTGCGGAACTGAAACGTCGTCTAACTGGAAATATTAACAAACAAAATCTATAAACAATGAAACAGAAATTGCATTACATCATCAGGAGACTGGCCTGGATTGTTCCGCTGGCCGGATATTTTATTCTGACAGGAATGGGACATAATCCCTCCGACACGAACGAACCGGGTACCGACAACGACAAAACGGCGGCGAATACGGAGAAACTCATCGCCCGCTGGTCTTTCGACGCTCCCAATCCGGGACGCAACAGCGTTTCCGATAACTTCCATGCGCGCGTAGGACGAAAAATCAGAATTGTTCCCGGAATTGCCGGCAAAGCGGCCGAACTCTCATCCGGAAACGCCAAAGACATGAGCATTGAGATTTCTCCCGACATTTTGCCTGCCGGCTTGAGCGAACTGACTTTTTCGGCATGGATTGCGCCGAAAACTCTTGACAAACAGTCCACAGTCATCTGCAAGGAAGACGTCGGCGTACATGGAGCAAACCGTTTGATGCTGGCTATCCGGAACAGCGGTCAATTCCTTACGCTTGGAATCAACTGCGGCGGCAACTATGCAGAATGCAACGCTCCCGTTTCCACACAGGAACTTTGCGACGGTCGCTGGCATTTGCTCGCAGGCACATTCGACGGCCGGATGATGCGCGTTTACCTTGACGGAAGGGAAATTGGCTCCCTGGAACGCCATGCGCCGCTAAGCACTGTTCACGATTTCGCTCCCATGAAGACATGGAGGGACGACATTGCAAGCTCGAATTATGAATCGCTTGAAGGATCTACAGTTCGCGGCGTTCCAATGTATATAGGCTCCGTAAACGGTAAGGACAGCGTGTTTAACGGCAAAATCGACGACGTCCGTTTCTATTCCCGGGCAATTGACGGACAGACAGTAGCCGGACTTTATTCCGAAGGCAGGCAATCGCCGTCCGCCGGTCTGGAAAAAGCGCAGGAAACAGCAAAAGCATTGTACAGCAAAGGAAATTCTTTCATCGAAACGCTTGGTGCAACAGATAAGAATCTCGCGCAGCAGCCGGCTCCGGACAAACTTGTCGCCGTGGAACTGCAACGCCTGATACGCAACGATTTTCCTGAAGAAACAAACGCATATATAATGAAATGGCAGAAAAGTCCGCTCGACAATCTTCTGCTTAGCGAGAAGGAACGCCGCAGTATGGCGGAAAAACTCGCCCCTCCGGCATTTGAATATCTGCCACTTACGGACTTGCAGTGGAGCGTTTTACCCAAATCAGACCGTTCCAAATGGGATCGCGTCAAATGGATCCGCTCGCAGTTCGATCTGAAAGATGATACCCTGTGGATTGCCCGTATTGACAAAACTCAGCTTGGCACAACGCTCTACGAAATGGAAAACCTCGTCGAAGAGCGTCCGAGGATTCACGAACGCGTTGCAAGATACGTGGAACCCTACACTCCTGCTACTGTAGATCGCACCGCCGACGAAGCGCTGGAAGTGATTCGGACCGAGTGGCTTTTCCAGTGCGACGGAAAACCGACCGTTCAGCGGACTTTGGACGAAATAAAGTGGGCGCGGAAACTTGCATCGCGCCTGAATCTTGATAAAAACATAATTGGAGGATTCAATACCAAATTTGAAGAACTCGAAGCAAAGGCAAAAGCGAAAAGTCCGGAAAGCGAGGACAAAGACCTGTATTTTGCAGTGCGGACACTGAAGCGCGAGCTGATGTTCAAGAACCCTGTAATCGACTTCGAGTCCATATTATATATAGACAATCCCAATCCGTCGGGAGGCGAATGGCAGCACGAAACACGTCACCGGCTCGGCTATCAGGCGGTTCCGGGCGGACGGCTTATCGTACAGAAAGGATTAAGTCCCGGCGGAAAAATGACGAAACTCATGCCGCAGGAACCTTTGCACGGCACGTTCTGGCGTCCCGACCTTTCGTATGACGGCAAACAGATCTTGTTCTCATACAAGCCTCACAACGAAAAGACGTTCCATATCTACGAAATCGGAGTTGACGGAACGAATCTGCGCCAGCTCACCGGCGGCATTTTCGACGATTTTGATCCCATATATATGCCCGACGGCAAAAACATCATGTTCCTGACCACGCGCGGACACATTTACGTGCGCTGCATGCCGCCAACCAACGCCTTTGTCATGGCGCGGATGCCCCTCGACACAAAGCCGGGAGACAAAAGCCTGTACATCATCTCGCGAAGTGGCGAACCGGAATACACTCCCTCCATACTGAACGACGGACGGGTGATCTACACACGCTGGGAATATACGGACAAGCCGCTCTGGCGCGCTCAAAGCCTGTGGACAATGCGGCAGAACGG
>JAIRZY010000166.1 GCA_031266995.1 Tannerella sp. | reverse complement strand
GGCTATTGACATGGCTTCGCAGGCGAGAGGAGGCGAAACCCGCCCCTCTCCCCGCCGGGGATTCGACAGGCGCAGATGCAGACAGATAGATTTTGTTCATCTATACCCGTGATCCTCCGAGCCGTCCCTGCGCGCCGCCTCAAAGCCGCGCAGGGCGGCGCGGGGGTCACCCAAAAACCGGGGAACATTCCCCATGAACCGGGGAACGTTCCCCACCAATCGGGGAACATTCCCCACCAACCCGGGAACGTTCCCCACCAACCCGGGAACGTTCCCCACCAATCCGGGAACGTTCCCCACCAATCCGGGAACGTTCCCCATCAACCCGGGAACGTTCCCCACCAACCCGGGAACGTTCCCCATCAACCCGGGAACATTCCCCACCAACCCGGGAACGTTCCCCACCAACCGGGGAACGTTCCCGATAAATCCGGGAACGTCCCCCACAAACCCGGGGACATCCCCGACAGACCCGGGGACATCCCCGACAGACCCGGGGACATCCCCGACAGACCCGGGGACATCCCCGACAGATCCGGGGACATCCCCGACAGACCCGGGGACGTCCCCGACAGACCCGGGGACATCCCCGACAAACCCGGGGACATCCCCGACAGACCCGGGGACATCCCCGACAGACCCGGGGACGTCTCCCGTAAACCCGGAGACGTCTCCCGTAAACCCGGAGACGTCTCCCGTAAACCCGGAGACGTCTCCCGTAAACCCGGAGACGTCTCCCACAAACCCGGAGACGTCTCCCACAAACCCGGAGACGTCTCCCGTAAACCCGGAGACGTCTCCCGTAAACCCGGAGACGTCTCCGATAAACCCGGAGACGTCTCCCATAAATCCGGAGACGTCTCCCACAAATCCGGAGACGTCTCCGACAAACCCGGAGACGTCTCCGATAAACCCGGAGACGTCTCCGATAAACCCGGAGACGTCTCCGATAAACCCGGAGACGTCTCCGACAAATCCGGAGACGTCTCCGATAAATCCGGAGATTTCTCCGTAAATTCGCAAGTTATAAACTGTAATTATTGAAACATGAAAAGAATCACAGTAATCATGACCCTCTCCTGCCTGCTTGCTCATGCGCAGGTGCCAGGCCCCTTCCCGGCGATGCCGGACGGGGAGACGACGGCGGCGGAGGACTTGAGCCGGATGATGTGGCAGATGCACTTCTGTCGCGACATGCTGCCGCTCAGGGCGACTCACTACCGCACGGCCATTCTGCCGCGGCTGCAGTCTTTCGGCAGCGACGTGAGGCTGCGCCCGGCCGTCGACTCGCTGCCCGAAGGGAACTGGACGTGGGCGACGGGTACGGCTACTACATGGCCCGGCGACGACGGGCGGGGCGACGACATGGCGGGACGCAATCACATCACGCGGCTGGGCGACGGCCTGTGGAACAATTACATTCAGGCGTGGGAGCCGGGAGGCGACTACTTTACCGGCGCTCGCTTCTACGGCCCGCTGGCGCTCCACGACCTGACGGGGCTGACGGCTGCCGACTGGCCGGCGCGGCGCGCACGGCTGCAGGCGGGGGTGGAGGAGATCTATGGCCGGGCGCCCGACGGGGCGGCGGGGCTGCGTGTCGAGTGGCGCATCGACTCGGTGCGCGACGTGCGCCTCTCGTGGCCGCGCTTCGACCGGGCGTGCCGATGCATGACGGAGGGGGGCGAGCGGCTGGCGAATCCTTTCCGCGAATATACCGTGACGGGCGACGTTGTGAACCCGTCGGGATACGTGGCGCGCAACACGCCGGTCATCACCGGCACGCTCCGCGTCCCGGCGGGCACGGGCCGGGGGGCGAAGATCCCGGTCGTCGTCATCTTTGGCGGCGACGAGAGCCTGTGGGACACGATGGCGCCGGCCGGGATTGCCGTCTTCTTCTTCAACAATCAGTTGCTTCAGCCCGACAGGGGCGGGCAGGACATGTCGAGCTACCTGATCGGCCTTGCCGGCGAGGGGCGGTGGCGCGCGCCGGAGGACTGGGGCACGCTCGTGGCGTGGGGATGGGGCGTGAGCCGGCTGATCGACTTCTTCGAGTCGCCGGCCAATACGACGCCGGTCGACGCGCGCCGCGTGGGCGTCACCGGACATTCGCGCTACGGCAAGGCGGCGCTGGTGGCGATGGCCTATGACCGGCGCGTGGCCTTCGCCTTCCCCAGCTCGTCCGGCGCGATGGGCGCGGTGCAGAGCCGCCGCCACTGGGGCGAGGAGATGGAAAACATCGCTGCCGACCCGGCGGCCTACTACTGGCTGGCGGGCGGCAGCCTGCGGTACGTCGGCCTGCATCCCGCCTCGACGGATGGATACATGCCGCGCCGCGTGATGGACATGCCCGTCGACGCCGAGTCGCTGCTCGCCCTCTGCGCGCCCCGCCCGGTCTTCATCGGATGCGGACGCCCGCAGGCTGGCGAGGCGTGGGTCGACCCCTACGGGCAGTATCTCTCGGCCGTGGCCGCCTCGCCCGTATACGAACTGCTCGGCGGCCGCGGGCTGGTCATGACCGACGTCATGGACTTCCGCGGGCAGGCCGTTCCCATGCCCGTCATCAACCGTGATTATATCGAGGGCGACATTGCCTACCGCAATCACGGCGGCGGACACACGGCGGCGCCAAACTATCCCGCCTTCCTCGCCTTTATACGCAAATACATTCACACAAATAAAAAGTAAGAGATCATGAAAAAGAAAATCATCAGTACACTTCTTGTCATCGCGGCCCTCGCAGCGGCCGCACCCGCCGGCAGCGCACAGACGGCGGCGCGCATGGACGAACGCTTCGACTTCGACTGGAAATTCACGCTCGCCGACGTGCCGGAGGCGAAAGAGGCGGCCTTCGACGACGGCGCGTGGACGGACGTCCAGCTCCCGCACGACTGGAGCATCGCCCGGCCGTTTGCCGGCGACGACTGGCGCCTGGGGAGCATGGCCTACCTGCCCGGCGGCGTCGGGTGGTACCGCAAGACGTTCACGCTCCCGGCGGAGCTGACGGGCCGGCAGATATACATCCACTTCGAGGGCGTCTACCACCGGAGCGATGTCTATGTGAACGGGAAGCATGTGGGGTTTCATCCCTACGGCTATACCGGTTTTGAATACGACATCACGCCGCACATCGCCTTTGGAGAGGAAAACGTCGTCGCCGTCCGGGTCGACCATTCCGACAGTCCGACGTCGCGCTGGTATTCCGGCTCGGGCATCTACCGCCACGTGCGGCTGAAGGCGCTCGGCCCGGTGCATGTCGCCAACTGGGGGACATACGTGACCGCGTCGCGAATCGGGAGCGAATCGGCGGGCGTCGACGTCCGCACAAGCCTCGAAAACCATTCCGGGCGTCGGGCGACCGTCGTGCTCGAGAGCGAGATACGCGCGGCGGACGGCAGCGTGGCGGCGCGCGTCTCGTCGTCCGTCGACCTGGCGGCGGGAGGGGACAGGACGGACGTCGGGCAGAGCCTGTCCGTCGCCGGCCCCCGCCTGTGGTCGCCCGACAGCCCGGCGATGTATACGCTCGTCACCACCGTGCGCGAGGGCGGCGCCGTCGTCGACCGCTGCGAGACGCCCTTCGGCATACGCGACATCCGCTTCGACGCCGGCAAAGGGTTTTTCCTGAACGGAAAGCCGGTCAAGATGAAGGGCATGGATCTGCATCAGGACGCCGGCTCGCTGGGCGCGGCCGTGCCCGACCGTTCGTTCGAGCGGCGGCTGCAGATACTGAAGGAATACGGCTGCAACGCGATCCGGTGCAGCCACAATCCGCCGGCGCCCGCGTTTCTCGACCTCTGCGACCGCCTCGGATTTCTGGTCATAGACGAAGTGTTCGACAAATGGAAGAGCGGCTACTATGCGAAGTATTTCGACGAATGGTGGGAGCGCGACATGTCGTCGGCGCTGCTGCGCGACCGCAACCACCCCTCGATCGTGCTCTGGAGCATCGGCAACGAGGTGGCGGAGCAGAACGACACGACGCAGGCCGGCGTGCAGCGCCTGACGATGCTGCAGGACTTCGTCCACCGGACCGACCCGACGCGCAAGGCGACGATGGCCATCGCGCCGAACGACATACGGAAGCGGACGTACAACGCGACGGGCTTCAACGACGCGCTCGACGTCGTAGGGTACAACTATCAGGAGCAGTTCTTCGCCGACGACCACCGGCGCTATCCCGGCCGCATCATCTACGCCTCGGAGGTGTTTCCCTACTACCGCAGCAGCCGCGAGCGGGTGCGCGAATACGGCGAGCGGAATCCGTGGTACGACACGGCGGAGAACGACTTCGTCTTCGGCTACTTCATCTGGGCCGGCGCCGACTATCTGGGCGAGAGCAGCGGGTGGCCGAGCAAGGGATGGCCGACGTGCCCCTTCGACCTCTGCATGTTCGAGAGGCCGATGGCGACGTTCCTGCGGGCCGTGTGGAACGACGACCGTCCGGTGCTTGGCATCGCCGTCGTCGACCAGTCGCTCGACCTCGACCCCGGCAAGGATCACTGGACATGGCCGAAGATGGCCTCGCACTGGACTTGGCCGCAATACCGTGGCGAGGTGCTCCACGTGCAGACCGTCACCAACTGCGAGGAGGTAGAGCTGTGGGTCAACCGCACGTCCATGGGCCGGCGAAAGCTGTCGGACTATCCGAACAATACCATCGAGTGGCGCGCCTTCTACGTGCCCGGCACCATCACGGCGCGGGGCTATAACGGCGGGGTGGAAGTGGTGTCGTACGAACTGTCGACGGCGGGCCGTCCGGCCGGCATCGAGCTGCTTGCCGACCGCGCTGTCCTCGCTGCCGACGGGCAGGATCTCTCGCACGTCACCGTCCGCCTGGTCGACGAAAACGGCGTGGTCGTGCCGAACGACGACCGCACGGTCACCTTCACCGTCGAGGGCGACGGCCGGCTCGCCGGTCTCGACAACGGCGACCTGCGCAGCAGCGAGTCCTTCAAGGGCGATACGCGCACGACGTACTTCGGCCGGGCGCTCGCCATCATTCAGTCCGGGCGCACGAAGGGCGCCATTCGCCTGAAGGCGCGGGTGGACGGATTGCCGGAGGCGGCGGTTACGATCGTGAGTGAATAGCTATACGGCGCGAGGTGTGGCGTTGTGCATTGACACTGCGGAGGTTCAAAAACAGTAGCCGGATAGTGGAATATCCGGCTATTATTTCTTCACCCACACGGCGCGGCACGTCCCGACGGGACACTGCTTCTTGTTGGCGAGCGACTCCCACGGTATCTCGCCCAGAAAGGCGCCGCATTTGGGACAGACGTAGTCTATCTTGAACTGATTCGCGATGTTCTGCAGCAGTTCGGGTATCTTTGCCGACTGCCTTGCGCCCAGGTATATGCCGAGCGTCGGGGCGCAGACGGCGAGCACGAGGCTGACGATGACCAGCGGCTGGTGGCTCTTGCCGACAAGGCCGATGATCAGCCCCGCGATGCCGACGAAGGCGAAGGGAAGCGACTGGAAGAGCCGCGTCTTGAACTGGTTGGACGACTGGATGCGTATTTTCTCGCGGATATAGCTGTCGTATACCTGCTTGAGCGCGGCAAACTCTTCGCTGTAGTCATTGTCGTACTTCAGCGCGTCCCGGACGTTCAGCGTGTAACGCTCGCCCAGCATGACGGTGTCGGCGAGCGAGATTCTTTTCCTCAAGACCCTGTCACCGTTTACGAACGTGCCGTTCGTCGAGCCTGCGTCTTCGATGAAAAGCTCGCCGTTGTCGTTCTTCACCAGCCTTGCATGGCAGCGGCTTACGTACGGATCGTCGACCACAAATTCGTTTTCTTTCGCTTTCCCGATTCTGACTGCTTTCATGGCTTTGCTCTGCATTTATTCTGCATTTTTCTTCGGTTTGATTCCTTCCTGCTCCAGCATATCCTTCAGCGCCTTGAGCGGTTCTTTGGATACCGTCAGCTCGCGGGGCTTGCCGCCGGGCGTCAGCAGCAGGAGCTTTTGCTTCGGCAGATTGATTTGCAGGATATAGTTTTTGTTGATAATAAAGCTCTTGCCCACCCTGAGCAGCGTCGCGTGCGAATCGGCGTACTGGGCCTGAAACATATCTTCGATCTTGCCGATATTGATGGCAAACGTGAACTGAATGCCTTCGCTCAGCAGCAGCTTCGTGTAGTTGCGGTCTGCTTCAAAATAGAGTATGTCACTCATCCTTATGCGGAGAAATTCATCTCTTGTCTTTATTATCAGAAATTTGTCCATTAATTTATATTCATCCGCGACATAGCGGGAGCAAATGTAAGGTTTTTCCGAATCATAAACAAATTAAAAAAAAGGGAGACGGGCGTCTCCCTTCTACGGTATCGTTCAGCAGTCTCGCAGGGCTGCCTGCGCCGCAGCGACGCGCGCAATGGGCACGCGGTAGGGCGAACAGCTCACGTAGTTCAGTCCCACCTGGTGGCAGAACTCTACGGACGACGGCTCGCCGCCGTGCTCGCCGCAGATGCCGCACTTCAGGTCGGGACGGACCGCACGGCCCTTCTCGGCCGCCATGCGAATCAGTTGCCCCACGCCGTTGCGGTCGAGGACTTTGAACGGATCGGACTTCAGTATCTTCTTCTCCAGATATACGGGCAAGAACGAGGCAATGTCGTCGCGCGAATAGCCGAACGTCATCTGCGTCAGGTCGTTCGTGCCGAACGAGAAGAATTCGGCGGCGGAGGCGATCCGGTTTGCCGTGAGCGCTGCGCGCGGCGTCTCGATCATCGTACCGACCTTGAATTCAATGTGGTCGCCGTATTCCTCGAACAGCGTGGCTGCCGTTTCGCGAATGATTTTTTCCTGTGCGCGAAATTCGTACAGGATGGCGGTGAGCGGCACCATGATTTCGGGAGTGGCGAAGATGCCCCTTTTCTTCAGGTTCAGCGCGGCTCCCAGGATGGCGCGGGTCTGCATCTCGGTAATCTCGGGATAGGTGTTTCCGAGCCGTGCGCCGCGATGCCCGAGCATGGGATTCTGTTCGTGCAGTGCCTCTACTCTCTGGCGTATCACCTTCACATCGACGCCCATGGCTTCGGCAAGTTCCGACTGCCCCTTTTCGTCGTGCGGCACAAATTCGTGCAGCGGCGGGTCGAGCAGGCGGACGGTCACGGGATAGCCCGCCATCGCCTCGAAGATGCCTTCAAAGTCGGCCTGCTGATAGGGCAGCAGCTTGGCGAGCGCCTTTTTGCGTCCGTCGGTGTCTTCGGCCAGAATCATTTCGCGCATGGCGATGATTTTCTGTCCCTCGAAAAACATGTGTTCCGTGCGGCAAAGCCCGATACCTACCGCACCGAATTTGCGCGCCACGGAGGCATCATGAGGCGAATCGGCATTCGTACGTACCGACATGCGCGAATACTTGTCCGCCAGCCGCATGATTTCTGCAAAGTCGGCATCCAGCTCGGCTTCGCGGGTGGCTACCTGGCCTTCGTAGATATCTCCCGTCGAGCCGTCCAGCGAAATATAGTCGCCTTCCTTATACACCTTTCCGCTGACTTCCATAGTCTTGGAGGCATAGTCTATTTTCAGCGCGCCGGCGCCCGACACGCAGCATTTTCCCATCCCGCGCGCTACCACGGCGGCATGCGACGTCATCCCGCCACGCGCCGTCAGGATGCCTTTGGCGGCAGCCATCCCCGCGAGGTCTTCGGGCGACGTCTCGATGCGTACCATCACGACCTTTTCTCCGCTCAGCGCCCACTCCGCCGCGTCGTCGGCGTTGAACACGATGCGTCCCGAGGCGGCGCCGGGCGATGCGGCCAGCCCGCGGGCTATCACGGCGGCCTTCTTCAGCGCGCTCCGGTCAAACACGGGATGAAGCAGTTCGTCCAGCTTATTGGGATCAATGCGCAGCAGGGCGGTCTTTTCGTCGATCATGCCCTGCCGGAGCATGTCCATCGCAATCTTCACCATCGCTGCGCCCGTACGTTTTCCGCTGCGCGTCTGCAGGAACCAGAGCTTGCCTTCCTGCACGGTGAATTCCATGTCCTGCATGTCTCTGTAGTGGTTTTCGAGCTTGGTCTGCAGGTCGTCGAGTTCTCTGTAGATGCCCGGCATGGCTTCTTCCATCGAGGGATACCCGGCGAGGCGCTTTTCTTCGGCAACGCCGGCGAGCGTCGCCCAGCGCTGCGAGCCTGTTAGGGTGATTTGCTGCGGCGTGCGTATGCCGGCCACCACGTCTTCGCCCTGCGCGTTGATCAGGTACTCACCCATGAACAGGTCTTCGCCCGTAGCGGCATCGCGCGAGAAGCAGACGCCCGTTGCGGACGTGTTTCCCATGTTGCCGAACACCATGGCCTGCACGTTTACGGCCGTTCCCCATTCGGCCGGGATGCCTTCCATCTTGCGGTAAAGGATGGCGCGTTCGTTCATCCACGAATCGAAGACGGCACAGATAGCGCCCCACAACTGTTCGTAGGCCGCGTCGGGGAAATCTTTGCCCGTCTGTTTCTTCACGGCCGCCTTGAATTTGACGACCAGTTCTTTCAGGTCGTCGACGGTCAGTTCCGTATCCAGGCGGACGCCTTTGGTTGCCTTTACTTCTTCGATAATCTCTTCGAACGGGTCGATGTCATTTTTATTCACCGGCTTCATTCCCAGCACTACATCGCCGTACATCTGCACAAAGCGGCGGTATGAGTCCCATGCAAAACGCGGGTTGCCCGTCTTGCGCGACAGACCGTCTACGACAGCGTCGTTAAGCCCCAGGTTCAGAATCGTGTCCATCATACCGGGCATGGATGCACGCGCACCCGAGCGCACCGACACCAGCAGCGGATTTTCCACATCTCCGAATTTCAGATTCATCAACGCCTCTACGCCTCTGATGGCGGCCTCTACATCCGGCTTCAAAAGCGCAACTACCTCGTCCTTACCCAGACGGTAATAGTCGTTACACGTGTCCGTTGTGATGGTAAAGCCCGGAGGAACCGGCACTCCAATCAGATTCATCTCCGCAAGGTTGGCTCCCTTGCCTCCCAGCAAATCTCTCATGTCTGCTTTGCCTTCGGCTTTTCCGTTTCCGAACGTGTAAATTCTTTTTACATTTTCCATATTAATACTTGTTTTTGTAATCTTGAGTTTGCAAATATCACCCATTTTCATGAATCAAAAAAATATTCGTCCTGTTTTTTAGGCATGTTTTACAATTATTTGCAAGATTGGATAATACAAAATATCTACTTTTGCACACTCGAACTTCTAAAATAGCATCGAATTGGCAGGAAAGAAAAAGTGTCTCCCCATGCTGGAGAAAATTGAAATCACGGACGTAGCGGCTGAAGGCAAGGCGATTGCGCGTGTCGGCGAGTGGGTCGTCTTCGTGCCGTGGACGGCGCCCGGCGACATCGCAGACGTGCAGCTCGTGCGGAAGAGAAGCCACTTTGCCGAAGGTAGGGCCGTCTTCTTCCACCGGTATGCGCCCGACAGAATCGAGCCGTTCTGCGCGCATTTCGGCACCTGTGGCGGCTGCAAGTGGCAGCATCTTCCTTACGAAGCGCAACTGCGGTACAAGGAAAAACAGGTGGCCGACAGCCTGACGCGCATCGGAAAAATCGCCGCGAAAACGTTTCTGCCGATTGCCGGCGCGCAGAAAACGGTGTGTTATCGTAACAAGCTGGAATTTACGTTTTCAAACAGGCGCTGGCTGACGGAAGACGAGATTTCGGCCGGTGGCGAAACGGTGCAGCCAAACGGTGCGGGGTTTCATATCCCGAAAATGTTCGACAAGGTGCTGGACATTCACAAATGCTGGCTGCAGGAAGACGTCTCGAACCGTATACGGTTAGCAGTGAAGGATTACTGCCTCTCGCACGATGGCTATCCATTCTTCGACCTGAAGAAGCAGGAGGGTTTCATCCGCACATTAATTATACGTACGTCCTCGACGGGCGAGCTGATGGTGGTGGTGGTCTTTTTCGAGGAAAAGAAAGCGCATCGCGAGGCGCTGCTGCATCATCTGAAGGATGCTTTTCCGGAAATCACGTCGTTGATGTATGTCATCAACGGCAAATGCAACGATACCATCACCGATCAGGAAGTGATCCTTTTCCACGGGAAAGACCATCTGACGGAAGAAATGGAAGGATTGCGGTTCAAAATCGGGCCGAAGTCGTTTTTTCAGACCAATAGCGAACAGGCTGTCCGGCTGTACCGGATTGTGCGCGATTTTGCAGGGCTGACCGGCGTCGAGACCGTCTACGACCTGTACACGGGTACGGGCACGATTGCCAATTTCGTTGCGCGACAGTCGGGAAAGGTGATCGGGATAGAGTATGTCCCCGAAGCCGTCGAAGACGCCCGCCTCAACGCGGAATGTAACGGACTGACCAATACCCGTTTTTTTGCGGGTGACATGAAAGATATGCTTACGCCCTCATTCGTCGAGGCGCATGGTCGTCCCGACGTCGTCATTACCGACCCGCCTCGCGCCGGCATGCACGACAGCGTAATCGACGCTCTCCTCGCCGTTTCGCCCGAACGTATTGTTTATGTGAGCTGTAACCCGGCTTCGCAGGCGCGCGACCTGAGCCGGCTCGACGTGCTGTATGAAGTAGAAAAGGTGCAGCCTGTGGACATGTTTCCACATACGCACCATGTCGAAAACGTGGCGCTGCTTCTGAAGAAAAACAATCCCGCCACGACATGAAGCCGACGTTTGCCCACATATCGTCGGTCATTCTCGCCGCCTGTCTGCTGACATGCTGCCAAAGCAGAGTGCAGCAGGAAGAGGACGTTCCGGCAGACTTCCCCGAGATACTTGAAAAAGGTGAAATCACGGCGGTGACGCTGAACAGTTCCATTTCGTATTTCCGGTACAAGGGGCAGCCTATGGGTTACGAGTATGAGATGATTGCCGATTTTGCTCGCACGCACAATCTGCGGCTGAATATCAAAATAGCTGAAAATTTCCTCCGGCTGGTCGAGATTCTGCAGGCCGGCGAGGCGGATGTGGTTGCCTATCCCGTCAAGATAGACAATGTGGCGAGGGACAGCGTCCTGTTCTGCGGACATGAGCAGCAGTCCAGCCTGGTGATCGTACAGCGTGCTTCGCGCGGAGACACGGTGCTTACGGACGTGACGCAACTGATAGGCCGGGAGGTGTATGTGAAGCCGAATACGCGCTATCACGAGCGGCTGGAAAATCTGGACCGGGAACTGGGCGGCGGGATTCGTATCATGGATATTGCAAAAGATACCGTGACGACGGAAGACCTTATCGAAATGGTTTCGCGCGGCGAGATTCCCTGCACGGTTTGCGAAGACAACGTCGCCCGCCTGAACCGCACTTATTTCCGGAACATCAATATCGATCTTGAAATCAGCTTCAAGCAGCGTCATTCGTGGGCAGTCCGCAGAAACAGTCCGCTGCTGGCCGGCGCCATCGACGAGTGGGCATCGAACAATGCAGGCGAACAGACCTACATGGCAGCCATGAAGCGCTATTTCGAACTGTCGAAATATTCCTTCGACTTCAAGCCGCAGATCGTCAACGGCCAGATATCGCCATACGACCCTATGTTCAAGCGATATGCATCCCGGCTGGGCTGGGACTGGCAGTTGCTGGCGTCCATATCGTGGCAGGAATCGCATTTCGAGCCGTCCATCATGGCGTGGAGCGGCGCCAGGGGATTGATGGGGATCATGCCCGAAACGGCCTCTCATCTGGGTTTCGATCCGCTGGAGATGGACGACCCGGAAAAAAACATACAGGCGGGTGTCGAATGTCTGCGCCGCTTCGGGCAGCGGTTTGCCGACGTCCGCGACAGCGTCGAGCGGATAAAGCTCACGCTGGCGTCCTACAACGCGGGAATCGGGCATGTCCTTGATGCGCAGGGGCTGGCGGAGAAGTACGGGAAAGACCCCGGCATCTGGAGCGGCAGCGTGAACGAGTTTATCCGGCTGAAGTCCGAACCGCAGTATTATACCGACTCCGTCTGCAAATACGGCTACCTGCGCGGGACGGAAACGTATAATTATGTGGACGAGGTGCTCGACCGGTATAATTATTACAGGCAGGAGACGGCGGCGACGGGAAAAGGCGGATCGTGAGGTGTGGCGATTGAATCCTCACCGTGAAAATAATTGGCGTATGTTGTACGAAGGATAAAACATCCCGTTCCATACGGGCATGGCATCCTGCGTCATTCCTTCGCAAGCGGCAGATCCCATTTCACATTCCACGGGCTGTTTGGCCGCTTTTTGTAGTATTCGTAGATGTATCGGCGTGAATATGCCTGGCTGCTTTCGTCTTCCGGACTCTCGCCGTATTGGAAGCAGTCGCCCAGCAGGTAGCAACGCATGAACTCGTCCCAACTGCCGTAAAGGCCCTGCAACTTCTGCCCGGCAGCCAGAGACCAGTCCCACGCCTCTTCGAGAGTAAGGTAATCACTGACATAGCCCAGTTCGCAGAGGAGTATCAGCCGCTGCAAATCCCAGGCCCAGATGCAGCGCGCGCCGCCTTCGCGTTCGATCTGCTCGAGCAGCGCGCGCTCGTCGACGTCCGGCACTTCTCTGTCGTTCAGGTTTTCCGCGTACTGCTTTACGTCGCATCCGTCCAGCAGGTCGGGCAACATGCCCAGCAGGTCGAGCCGGTTGTTGACGCCCCAGTCTTCGTAGAGTTCCAGGCGTTGCGCGGATGCCTCTTCCGGTTCCGGTTCCACGAATCCGAAGATGCAGGGGTTGCTTTCACATTCGATCGAATTGATGGCGGTGCAGGCCATGAACCACTTGAGCGTCGGGGGACAGGCGCGTTTTTCGAGGATGAACGACCATTCGTTTTCCAGCGCGCGTTCCATCTGTTCCGAAAAGCCGGGAAAGGTGTCGTCTTCCAGATCGAAGGAATACTGTGCGCCTTCCCTGTAAAAATCAATGCTCGTCGTGCGGCTGTCCACGCCTTCGATGGCCGGTTCTTTGATATAAACGTCATAGATGTCGCGGTGCGCACAGGCGTCGTCGTTTCCCCACATTTCGATCCGTATCCCGCCGGCATAGACCGACACGTGGCTCCGGTGGCGTTTCAGTCTGTACCATTTCGGCTTGCCTTTGATCTCAAAAAGCAGGCGGCCATATTCACTGAGTTCCATTGCTTTTACGTGTTAAACTAATGTATTGTTATGCGGCTCCGCACATACATCCGGCCGGCATCCTTCAGCCCTTCTTCGGTTCGGAAATCGCCAGACACAGTTCCTCCAGCTGCGCCGGATCGATAGCCGAGGGGGCATCAATCATCACGTCGCGGCCGGCATTGTTTTTGGGAAAGGCGATGCAGTCGCGGATGGAGTCCAGCCCGGCAAAGAGCGATACCCAGCGGTCCAGCCCGTACGCAATGCCGCCGTGCGGGGGTGCGCCATACTTGAAGGCGTTCATCAGGAAACCGAAACGCGCCTGCGCCTCGTCGTCGGTGAATCCCAGCAGGCGAAACATCCTGTTCTGCAACGCACTGTCGTGGATCCGTATCGAGCCGCCGCCCACTTCCACGCCGTTGACGACCATGTCGTACGCATTGGCGCGAACGGCTCCGGGGTCGGTGTCCAGCAGGTGGACGTCTTCCGGCTTGGGCGAGGTAAACGGATGGTGCATGGCGTAATAGCGGCCATCTTCTTCGCTCCATTCCAGGAGCGGAAAATCGACTACCCACAGGCAGGCAAAGACGTTCCGGTCGCGAAGTCCCAGTTGACTGCCCGTCTCGAGACGCAGTTCGCCGAGCTGCCTGCGCGTTTTCGCCGTGTCGTCGCCGGAGAGGATAAGAATCAGATCGCCCGGCCCGGCGCCGAAAGCGGCTTTCATCTGCTGCAATATTTCCTGCGAATAGAATTTGTCGACGCTGGACTTCACCGTGCCGTCCGCTTCCACGCGGGCGTACACCAGCCCGCCGGCGCCGATTTGCGGACGCTTGACGAAGTCGGTCAGCGCGTCCAGTTGCTTGCGGGTATACGTGGCGGCGCCTTCCGCACGGATGCCACCGATGTATGCCGCACTGTCGAAGGCCGGGAAGCCGTGTCCCTTCAGGAGGCCGTGCAGCTCGACGAATTTCATGCCGAAACGGATGTCCGGCTTGTCCGTACCGTAATATTTCATGGCGTCGGCCCACGTCATGCGCGGGAAAGGTTCGCCGATTTCGACGCCCCGGATGCTCCGAAACAGATGCTTCGACATGCCCTCGAACACGTTGAGCACGTTGTCCTGCTCCACGAAGCTCATCTCGCAGTCTATCTGCGTAAACTCCGGCTGGCGGTCGGCGCGCAGGTCTTCGTCGCGAAAGCACTTCACAATCTGGAAGTAGCGGTCGAAGCCCGACACCATCAGCAGTTGCTTGAAAGTCTGTGGCGACTGGGGCAGGGCATAGAACTGTCCCGGATTCATCCGCGAGGGCACCACAAAATCGCGCGCACCTTCCGGCGTGGAGCTGATCAGCACGGGCGTCTCGACCTCCATAAAACCCAGCCCGTCCAGATAGCTGCGCACCTCGACGGTCATCCGGTGACGGAGTTCGAGATTCCTGCGCACCGCCTGGCGCCGCAAGTCCAGGTAGCGATACTTCATGCGCAGGTCGTCGCCGCCGTCCGTATCGTCTTCGATGGTGAAGGGAGGCGTTGCGGCGGCGTTCAGCACCGTCAGCCGCGAGACCGCAATTTCAACATCCCCTGTCGGGAGGTGCGCGTTCCTGTTCGAGCGTTCCGCCACCTTCCCGCTCACCTGCACGACGTATTCGCGTCCCAGCCGGCCGGCCTCCCCGCAGAGCGAGGCATCCGTCGCTTCATTGAAAACCAGTTGCGTAACCCCGTACCTGTCGCGCAGGTCGACGAACGTCATGCCGCCCATCCGGCGTACCTTCTGCACCCATCCGGCCAGTGTAACCGTCTGCCCTTCATTCGAGAGGCGCAATTCTCCACATGTATTTGTCCTGTACATAATTCTGTTTCATTAAAAAAAAGTGGCACAAAGGTAAAGAAAAAAATGCGTGATTTTCAACGTCGAACCGGGTAAAATCATTCCGTGCCGGCGTTTTTAGAAGCTTTTCAGTAAGAGATGGCACCCGTTCGGGGAGCAGCAGAGCGAAGGCATAAATGAGGAATCATTGAACAGGCTGTTCCCCGCTCTGGGAATCGCCTGTTCCCCGGTAAGGGAACAGCCTGTTCCCAGGGAAGGGAATCATCTGTTCCCAACTCGGGGAACAGCCTGTTCCCAAAACAGGGAGTAGATACCAAATCAAGGTATTTTTTTCATGTTGTTGCGTAATTCCGCCGAACTGATAGCTATCTTTGCCGGCAATTTCAATGGATAAATGATGGAAAAGTATGAAAAAGAGAGGCATCCGCTGCCGCCGTTTTTCCCCGCAGCGGCGCGGGTGCTGATGCTGGGCAGTTTTCCGCCGAAGAGGGAACGGTGGAAAATGGATTTTTTCTACCCGAATCTCCAGAACGACATGTGGCGGATTTTCGGCCTGGTCTTTTTTGACGATGCAGGTCATTTCCTGACCGCTGACCGCAGGATGTTCAGGGAACAGGCGATACGCGAATTTCTCGCTGCAAAGGGCATCGCCCTGTGGGACACGGCAATGGAAGTGGCGCGGCTGAAGGGCAATGCGTCGGACAAGTTTCTGGAAGTACTGAAGCCGGTCGACCTGGCGGATGTGCTGGCCACGCTGCCCTGCTGCGAGGCGATTGTGCTGACGGGACAAAAGGCGATGGATACGCTGCTGACGCTCGTCGAAGCCGACGAACCTGCGACGGGCGCCTCCACGGAAACCGTGTATCACGGTCGAAAACTGCGCATCTACCGCATGCCGTCGTCGTCGCGAGCCTATCCCAAACCACTGGCGGAAAAGGCGACCGTATACAAAACCATGTTTCGTGAACTGAATATGCTTTAAAAAAATCCTGAACTAATCAAAGTTCCGCTTTTCATCAATAATAAACTCCGGCCGGTCCTTGATCTCGTCGAAAAGCACACCGATGTACTGCCCCAGCACGCCGATAGTAATCAACTGCACACCACCGAAAAACACCGTGACGGTGATGGTCGACGTCCAGCCCATCTCGGCGTTGCTGAAACCGTATATCTTGCCAAGTATCACCCATACGGCCAGACCAATGCCGATGACGACGGCCAGAAAGCCCAGGCTCATCACGATCTGCAGCGGCTTTTTGGAAAAATACAGCAGAGCCGTCGAGGCAAATTTCACCATCTTTCGCAGCGGATATTTGGTTTCGCCCGCGATACGCGCCTTCCGCTCGTAATAGAAAGGGATCTGCTTGAATCCTATCCAGCTGACTAATCCGCGAATATACTTTCCGTTCTCCTTCAGTTTCCTGAACTCGTTCATGATTTTGCGGTCGATCAGGCGGAAGTCACCCGTATCGAGCGGGAACTCGATTTCGCTCATGCGATTCATGGTGCGGTAAAACTGCCGGGCGGTTAACTGCTTGAACCAGCTTTCCTTTTCGCGCGAGCGGCGCACGCAGTACACGCTGTTTGCCCGCTCCTCGCGGCACTGGCGGAGTATGTCGGGAATCAGTTCGGGCGGGTCCTGCAGGTCGGCGTCCATGATGAGCGCCCAGTCCGAATCGCAGTTTTTTATGCCTGCGGAGACGGCCGGCTGATGCCCGAAGTTGCGCGAGAAATGTATCACTTTCACCCGCTTGTCCCCGGCGGCTATTTCGTCCAGAATCTCGTGCGTACGGTCATGGCTTCCGTCATTTATGTAGATGATTTCCGTTTCGTAATCCAGACCTGCCAGCGCGGCCGTGGTGCGTTTGTAACATTCCGCGAGGGAGCCTTCTTCGTTGTAGCACGGTATGATGATCGACAGTTTTTCCATTCGGCATTATGATTTGAAGGTGTAAAATTTATTGACTGTAAAATTGAGTACGGTGTAAAATGCCATCGCAAGTATCTGAATATAAAAGCGCGAATCGACGTGGAGCGTCTCCAGCACGGGCCGGAAGAAGCCATACAGCGGCGGATTTTCGGGACAGAAGCGGTTCAGGGCAAGCAGCAGTATGAACTGCAGCGCGAAGCAGACCATGAACACGCCGAAGAAGCGGAGGGCGCTTTTCTTCCAGTCCGATTTGCTGCGAAAGGTCCACTGCCTGTTCCACAGATAACTGTTTATCAGTCCGACTGCATATCCGATAATATTTGAAAATGCTTCCGAACATCCCGTCTTTTTGGTCATAACCCAGATGACGAGCAGCGAAAGCAGTGTATTGCCGAGGCCGACGATGCCATATTTAATTGCCTGTCTGACGATTTCCATTTTCTTTCATGATATTGGCAATCTCTTCTTCGTCGAGTTCCTTCACATTGGTGACGGTATATACGTTCGCAAGGAATCCGCCATACTGGTTACATTCGTCCATGACGCTGTCTATAACCATTTTAATATTCAACTGCATCGGCGCCAGAAAGAGCATTTCGACATGTCGCTCCCGTACGGTCAGGCGCTCTATCTCGCAGTCGTAGCGGGGAATAGAGAATGCAAATTCCTTTTCGATGATCTGCTTCTGGTATTCAGCGAAAGGCTCTCCTTCGGCCGAGAGCATCAAAACGAAAAAACGGAACTTGTTTCCGCGCCCGCCCAGTCCGGTGGAGATATAAATCTGCTTCCCGTCCGACAGCTCGCTCTCAAGCGTAATACGGCTGTCGATCAGCGCCATGCGCGCCCAGTCCGCAATCTCAGGCTCGACGTTGCACACGTACTGCTCGAGCAAACGGTAAGCCCTCACGTCCTTCGAGATCGCAAGCATCGAAAGGGCATGCTTCTTCTCTTCGAGCGACGAGAGCGGGTTGCGCAAATCTACTGCCAGCAGTCCATAATCCGATTCTTCCGGCGAGAGGGCCTTTTTGCGCAAATGGTCGGAATATTTGAAATACTCCATTTGCGTTTCGACCGGAACCCTCTGCTCCAGAATATGAAAATCTCCGTCCGTTTCCTTCAGGAATTTTTGAAACTGATTGAAAACATTTTTCTGCGTCATATCCGTTTTTCGTTCTTTTTCAAAACTTAGTACAAAGGTACGCGTTTTTTCGTCATGCCCGACAAAACGGTATCAAGTTTTGCTCTTTTATTTTCGGCAGGATGGACGCATTTCGACCTGTCGGGCCCGGAAATGCAGCCCGAACCGCCCGAACGGAAGGAAGGATAAAAACATGCCCGAACGGCCGGGAAACGCATCGCCCGGACTGGCCGGAATTTCCATTGAAATCGGCATGTGTCTTTAAATTAAGAAATTAATATGCGAGCGTTTCTTTTCATCGTGCGCAAAAGCGGCGGCCTAACGTACGGGATGGATTTCATCACGTGCGGGATGGAAACCATCATGTGCAGAACGGATTTCATCATGCACGTGACGGATTTCATTCCACACGGGACAGGTTTCATCCCGTGCGAGAACGAATTTCATTATGCATATTATGGTTTCCATCCCGTACGTTAGGCCGCCGCAATTTCCCGGCAGAAGGGGTTTCATTGCCCGTGAAATAAATAATCCGTACCTTTGCCGCAAGTTTCCGGCATTATGGTTATTCTTTTTGTCATCGTTGCATATTTCGCCGTGCTGCTGCTCGTTGCGTGGATTACGGGGAGAAAAGGCTCGCATAACGACGCTTTTTTCCTTGGCAGCCGCCGGTCGCCGTGGTATATCGTGGCCATCGGGATGATCGGCTCGTCGCTCTCGGGCGTGACGTTCGTATCCGTCCCGGGATGGGTGAGGCAGACGGATATGACTTACATGCAGATGGTTACAGGTTTTTTCTTCGGATACGTCCTGATTGCCGAAATCCTCCTGCCGCTCTATTACAGGCTGAAACTGACGTCGATATACACTTACCTGCGGAGCCGCACCGGGCGGAGCGGATACAAAACGGGCGCGTCGTTTTTCCTCCTGTCGAAGATGACCGGCGCGGCGGCGCGGCTCTACCTCGTCGTGCTGATCCTGCAGACATACGTGCTCGACCGGTGGCACATTCCTTTCGGCGCGACGGCGACCGTCAGCGTCCTCCTGGTCTGGCTCTACACCTTCCGCAGCGGCGTCAGGACTATTATATGGACGGATATGCTGCAGGCCGTCTGCCTCGTCGGCATGATGATGATGATCATCTGGCAGGTGAAGGACCGCCTCGGCCTTGACATGGGCGGAATGGTGCAGACCATCACGGAAAGCGCTCATTTCCGCCTGTTTGAATTTGCGGACTGGGGCAGCTCGCAGCATTTCGCGAAGCAGTTTCTGAGCGGCATCTTCATCACCGTCGTCATGACGGGGCTTGACCAGGACATGATGCAGAAAAACCTGTCGTGCAGGAACTTGAGAGAAGCGAAACGCAACATGTATACGTACGGCTTCGCTTTCACGCCGATCAATTTCATGTTCCTCTCTCTGGGCATACTGCTGATAAGCGCTGCCTCGCAGATGCACATCGCGCTGCCGGCTTCGAGCGACGACATCCTGCCGATGTTCTGTGCCTCAGGCCTTTTAGGAAACGCTACCCTGCTGTTTTTCTCCGTCGGCATCATCGCCGCCGCGTTCAGCAGCGCCGACTCGGCACTGACGGCCCTGACCACGTCCTTTTGCATTGACATTCTGGAAATTGAAAAGGACGAAGCCGCGAAAGCACGCCGGACGCGCATGAAGGTTCACGTCCTGATGTCCGTCGTCTTCGTGCTGATCATGCTCGTTTTCAGAGCCGTAAACAACCGGAGCGTGATTGACGCCATCTACCGGGTAGCATCCTACACCTACGGCCCGCTGCTGGGGCTGTTCGCCTTCGGGCTGTTCACCCGGCGCACACCGGCCGACCGGTTCGTACCCTTCATCTGCATCGCCGCGCCTGCGGCATGTCTGATCACTGAATATATTGTCTCATCTGTAAGCGGTTACAGGTTCGGATACGAAATACTGATGCTGAACGGCGCCCTCACGTTCGCCGGACTGCGAATCTGCTCAGCGAAACCGCCTGTCAACTCAAATATTTGATTTTATGGAAATAAAAAACGCATCATTCCTCGTAAGCAATTCGGATTTCAGAAAATGCCCCGGCGGCGACCTGCCCGAATACGCCTTCACCGGCCGCTCGAACGTCGGCAAATCGTCGCTGGTCAACATGCTGACCGGCTGCCGGCAACTGGCCAAGACCTCGCAGAAGCCGGGCAAAACGCAGTTGATAAACCACTTCATCATCGACGACAAATGGTATCTGGTAGACCTTCCCGGATACGGCTACGCACAGCGCGGACTGGAGGGGCGCGACACCATACGCCGCATCATCGAGACGTATATACTTGGACGGGAAGCACTGACGAGCCTGTTCGTCCTCATCGACTGTCGCCATGAGCCGCGAAAAAACGACCTGGCATTCATGGAATGGCTGGGCGAAAACGACGTACCGTTTGCCATCATCTTCACCAAAACGGACAAAATCAGCAGGAGCCGTCTGAACGAAAACGTACGCACCTACTCCGAGACGATGCTCGAAACGTGGGAAGAATTGCCGCCCATGCTGACGTCTTCGGCCGAAACGAAAGACGGACGGGACGAAATACTCCGCTACATCGACACGGTGAATCGCCGGCTGAACAGCGATGATACGGACGGTTTCATGTAGCCTTTTTCGGCAAAAAGAAACTTTGAAAAATAAAAAGGCATTCGATTTATATTTTTCGCTATCTTTGCGCCGGATATGACAAACAAACTGAATATGAAAAAAATAATCGTATTTCTGATCGCCACCGTATTGGCCGGATGCGCAGGCTCGGGCAACAAGGGCGTCGACTGCAAAAATTCAGCGTACTACGGCTACGTAAACATTTGCCTGCCCGAAATCAAGGGCATGACGGAATGTCTTGCGCACGAAAACGTGACACGCATCATACAGCCTTACCTCGCATCAGGCCCCGTATTAGGATATTACCTGAACAACGAGACATATGGCAAAGTCGACTCGCTGGGGCTGATTACGTATGACACCTATTTCATGCTTTATGGCGAATACCAGCACGAAAATTATCCGGCCGCCATCAACGACCTGGAAACTAAGACTGCCGGTCTTGAAAAATCGCTTTTCGACCAGGAGGGCTTCGAGCAGATCGAAAAAAACATGGGAGCGGTGAAGGCGGAAAAACCGGTCCTGCTGGAAAAATATTCGCCTCATCCGAACGTGCGGACAATGATTGTGCTGATGAAATATAAGAGCGACGGGGGCGAGGAGACGAGCGTCGTCAGCGCGGCAAACGTGATACTGGTGAAGCAGCGGCTGCTCAACCTGGCGTATTACGTGGCATACAGCGGCGTCAAATCCATCGACGACCTGAAGCAGAAAAACGAAACGGTCATAAATGCCTTCCTGGAGGCCAATTAACCGGAAGTAAAGGCGATGAAAAACTGCTCATCTATCTATGCGAAGCAGAGGGACGGCGAGGAATCCATCCTTTTCGAAAGCAGCCATCCGATACCTTTCTTTTGGCTTATGCTCCTGGATGCAAACAGTATAGCCGCGCTCTACGAAAAACTGAAATCCATCCCCCGACGCGGAAACGTCGATGAAATCAATACCGGCTTCGGCCTCGACAAACTGACGGCGCTGATCCACGCCGCCGACAGGCGGGATTACGTAAGGCAGTACTACACCGTCTACCTGTCCCTCTACGACGACTGGCTCTATTTCATGCAAATATCCGATTTTTCGGACATGAAAATCTACCTCGACCTGTACGGTACAAGTCTGACCCATCCCACACTGGAGCATTTCATCGACAGCCTGCAAAAAGCCGTCATCTGCTTCGACGAGAACAGGGATGCATGGTACGACGACACGGTGGCAGGCATGTGCGGTCGCGAAGGGCGCAATCACAACATGCCGCGTTTCAGCGACATGTCGGAAGCCTTTCGCGAAATAAGCAGGAAAGAGCTGAGCGGCAATTTCGAAAACAGGAAGCGGCTGCATAAAAAACGGCTGTCGTTCTCCAAAATAAAATGCGTGCTGTTCATCACGCTGCTCGTCGCGGCGATTGCGGCCGGCTTCTATTTCTTTATGTGGAAATAGTGGGATTTGCCGCTATATTTCAGTCGATTATTTTTCGACGTCCTTCATCGGACAGCCCTGCGAGCATCCGTCGCACGCCGAACGACGCTTTTTGGAGGGAACGAACAGTCGATAAATTTTCCACCCCGCATATCCCGCCACGAGCGTCCCGATAATGATAATTGCCACTTCCTGCCACATACTCCTTTTCAGATAAACAGTTTTCCTGTCTGATAAACAACGAACGAAACACACCACGCCAATACACAGGTATATACGATGACAAACGCCCCCCATTTCCACGAATTGGATTCCTTCACGATGGCCGTGATGGTCGATATGCACGGGAAATAGATCAGCACGATGAACATCAGGCTCAAGGCGACCAGCGGCGTGAAGACGGGATTCCCTTCCGCATCCGTACTCTCCTTCAGCCTCCCGGCCAGTTGCGTCTCGTCGTCCCCGCCCGTATACAGCACGCTCATCGTGCTCACGACCACTTCTTTGGCCGCCATGCCCGTCAGCAGGCTGACGCTGATTTTCCAGTCGAAGCCCAGTGGTTTCAGTGCGGGCTGTATGCTGCGGCCGATACGGCCGATATACGAATTTTCCTGCTGCTCAATTGCCTGCGTGCGATTCAGTTCGGCGATTTTCGATTCCTTTTCTTCCCGGGGCAGGGCAGACTGTTCGATGGCGGCGATTCGCTGCCCATACTGCTCGCTTTGCGCCTGCTGTCGCGGGAAATATCCCAGAAACCAGATGACAATCGAGGCCGCCAGTATGATGCCTCCCATCTTGCGCAGATACTGTTGCGCCTTGTCCCACATGTGAATAAGTATCGAGCGTATGGTCGGCATCCGGTAAGGCGGCAGTTCCATCACGAAAGGGATGTCTTCTTCGCTGAAAAAGAATCGCTTGAAGACCCGCGCCAGCACGACGGCAAGTAGAATTCCCGAGCCGTAAAGTACGAAAAGCACCAGCCCCGCGTGTCCCGGGAAAAATGCGCCTATAAGTATAAGGTAAACAGGCAGCCGCGCGCTGCAGCTCATCAGCGGGTTTATCAGCATCGTGAGGATGCGGCTGTTACGGCTTTCGATGGTTCTGGACGACAGGATGGCGGGCACGTTGCATCCGAAACCCATTATAAGTGAAATAAATGACTTCCCGTGCAATCCCATTTTGTGCATCAGCCGGTCCATGATGAACGCCGCCCGCGCCATGTATCCCGAATCTTCCATCAGCGAGATAAAAGCATACAAAATCACGATGTTAGGCAGGAAAACGATGACGCCGCCCACGCCCGTGATGATGCCGTCGATCAGCAAGTCTTTCAGCGGCCCTTCCGCCATGTGGAGCCGCACGAACTGGCTGATAATGCTCACCAATGATTCAATCCAGTTCATGGGATACTCTCCAAGCCTGAAGGTGGTTTCGAACATGATCCACATGAACAGCAGGAATATCGGAAATCCCAGCACCTTGTGTGTCATGAAGGCGTCGATAATCTGGGTATGCGTTATTTCCGTGATTCTGTTTGGCGTGAACGTTTCGCGCAGCGCTCCCGAAATGAATCCGTAACGCGCATCGGCAAAGGCCGTTTCGCTATCCGTCTGCAACATCGTTTCGATCTGCACGACGTTTCGGTCTCTCTCCCTGAATATGTGTCCGTGCAACGGAATCCGCCGGAGATACTCTTCCGTTTCGCTGTCCCGCTCCAGCAACTTAATCGCCAGATGGCGTTTCGACTGGCTGTCTTCTATCTGTGCATTTTCCTTCAATGCGTCCCGCACCTGCAGGATGCTCGTTTCGAGTGTCTGGCCATAATTGATGTGCACGTGTCGCAGCACGGGGTCTGTCCCCTCATATATCTGGATGATGCGGTCGAAAAGTTCCCGAATGCCTTTGCCCGTCCGTCCGTTCGTCGGCACCATCGGGATGCCAAGCATTCTGGAAAGCGAACGGTAGTCAAAGTCGTCGCCGTTCTTTTTCAGCACGTCAAACATGTTGAGCGCCATCACGGTACGCAGGTCCATGTCAATCAGTTGGCAGGTCAGGTACAGGTTGCGTTCGAGATTCGAAGCGTCTACCACATTGATAACCACGTCGGGGTATTCATTGCTCAGGTGGTCGCGCACGTATTTTTCTTCGGCGGTAGAGCTTGATATGGAATACGTTCCGGGCAGGTCCACGAGGTTGAACGTATATCCGTTTTGTTTAAATTCGGCTTTTTTCGCATCGACGGTCACACCGCCGTAATTGCCCACATGCTCGTGCGATCCTGAAGCGCAGTTGAATAGCGACGTCTTCCCCGAATTGGGATTGCCGACCAGCGCAACGTTGATCGTCTTGCCCTTTTTCATGGCGATGCTGCGCAAGTCTTCCGGCGAGGCAGTGTAATCGGGACATGCGGCATCGGGCGCGCCCGAAGAAGGGGCGTCCGTCTGTTCTTCCTCCGGAGTAATGACTTCAATGAGGCTCGCATCATTCCGCCGCAGAGACACGTCATAACCCATAATATGATACTGGATAGGGTCTTTCAGCGGTGCATTCTGGATTACCCGCACTTCTTTTCCCCGGATGAAGCCCATTTCTGTGATTTTCCGGCGGAACGCACCTCGCCCCATGACTTTGACGATCAGCCCGCTGTCTCCTGTTTTAAGTTCAGATAACTTCATTCTGTGAATTTGCGACAAAAATACGGCATACCGGCAGATTTTAAATACCTACAAATAGGTATTCTTCACGTCCATGAAAAAAAGGCATGCAATTGCAACTGAAATTTTTTCCTGAAAACATTTTGTGGATATAAAAGAACGTCTTGCTTTTAACCGGCTTTGTTGCAACGTGGGTCAGAATATAATTCACACTTGTTTCGTTGCATCCAACCCTTCTTTCTGTATGTATTATATGGCTTCGTTTCGTTGAATCAGATGCTCCGGAAGCGGCTTTTCCTCCTTTGGCAGAGTTATAACCCCATTCTTTGGCGGAGGAATAACCTGTCGGACACCGTTTCCCAAAACTTCTCTGAATCCAACTTTATCACAGGCTCCATCTCCTTTAAAACTGTTCAGGCTCCCC
>JAIRZY010000245.1 GCA_031266995.1 Tannerella sp. | reverse complement strand
ATGTACGAAATGTTCCTCGGCCCCCTGGAACAGTCCAAACCGTGGGATACGAACGGCATCGACGGCGTGCACCGCTTCCTGAAAAAGCTGTGGGCGCTGTTCTACGGCAGCGACGGGGAGTGGCTGGTCACGGACGGCGAACCGGCGGCCGGCGAGCTGAAATCGCTGCACAGGCTGATTAAGAAAGTTACACACGACATTGAACATTTCTCGTTCAACACGTCGGTAAGCGCCTTCATGATATGCGTCAATGAACTGACCGTCCTGAAATGCAGGAAGCGCGCGATACTCGAGAAGCTGACTGTCGTATTGTCGCCTTTCGCCCCGCACATCACGGAGGAACTGTGGCACGCGTCGGGTCACGCGACGACCGTATTCGATGCGGAATGGGTCGCGTACGACGAGCGCTACCTGGTCGAAAGCACCGTCACCTACGCCGTTTCGTTCAACGGCAAAACGCGCTTCAGCCTCGACGTGCCTGCCGGCATATCGAATGAAGACCTCGAAAAAGCCGTGCTCGAACACGAAATCGCCCTGAAATGGATCGAAGGAAAGACGCCCCGAAAGGTGATCATCGTCCCCGGGAAAATCGTGAATGTCGTCATCTGACAGGCCCGGCGGCGGGGTACGTAAATGAAACCGTCAGGTTATGCATCGTGGACCAAGCTGGTTATGCATCGTGAACCAAGTTAGTTATGCATCATGAACCAAGCTGGTCATGCATCGTGAACCAAGTTGGTCATGCATCGTGAAACCGTCAGGTTATGCATCGTGAAACCGTCAAGTTATGTATCTTTACACAAAATATATGCGATTATGAAAAAGTCTTTTTCAAAGATATACCATCCGATAAAGGATTATATCATGATATTCCTGGGAACCGCCCTGTATGCCTTCAGCTTTAACGGTTTCATCCTTTCGAAGGAAATAGTGCCCGGGGGCCTCACCGGGATCGGGTCGCTCATTTTCTATGTGACGAAGATCCCTGTGTCCGTCTCTTACGCATCGGTGAACGTCGTGCTGCTGATACTGGCCGGAAAACTGCTCGGACGACGGTTTGTCGTCAACTCCCTGTTCGGCATCGTGTCGCTCACGCTCTCGCTCCTGTTTTTTGAATGGCTGCTCGGCGCGAGGCCGCTCGTCGAGGGCGAACCGTTCATGTCCATCATCATCGGAGGAGCACTGTGCGGCGCCGGCCTCGGCATCATCTTCTCGGCCAACGGCAGCACCGGCGGAACGGACATCATCGGCGCCGCAATCAACCGCTACCGGAACATCTCCATCGGACGCGCCCTGCTATACTGCGATTTCGTGATTATCGCCTGCTCGTACCTGGTCTTCCACGACGTCGACAAGATTGTCTTCGGATACGTGACCATGTTCACCGAAATGTACATCCTCGACCGCGTCCTGAACGCAAACAACCAGTCCGTGCAGTTCCTCATCTTCTCGCAGAAATACCGCGAAATAGCCGACTGCATCATCAAAGACCTCGACCGGAGCTGCACGATCCTCAACGGAGAAGGCGGATTCTCAAAACAGCCGGTCACGGTCGTCATCCTGCTGGCAAAGAAACGGGAATGCTCGATGATTTTCCGCATGATAAAAAACATCGACCGGCAGGCCTTCATCACACAAAGCAACGTGCAGGGAGTGTACGGCGAAGGCTTCGACCGGATAAAGACATGACGGCCGGCGCAAAAAACTTGCGCGCCGGAACAATTTTAAGCGCCATCCGGCGTTAGGACTTAAAGACTTTTAGACTTTAAGGCTTTAAGGCTTCAAGTCCTGAACTGACTTAATTATTCAAGAATGAAAACGATTGTATTTGCGACAAACAACCCCCATAAACTGGAAGAAGTGCGAGCGATAATTTCAGACCGGATCCGTGTCGTCAGCCTCCCGGAGGCCGGCTGCCGCGACGACATCCCCGAAACCTCCCCCACGCTCGAAGGCAACGCCCTGCAAAAAGCCCGCTACGTAAAGGAACACGTCGGACAGGACTGCTTCGCCGACGATACCGGCCTCGAAGTCGAAGCGCTCAACGGCGAACCGGGCGTCCGCTCGGCACGCTACGCCGGCGACGGACACGACGCAAACGCCAACATCGACAAACTCCTCCACGCCCTCGAAGGCCATCGCAACCGGAAAGCCCGCTTCCGCACCGTAATCGCACTGATTATGGACGGCCGCGAACTCACGTTCGAAGGGATCGTCAACGGACGGATCACGGCCACGCGGCACGGCGAATCCGGCTTCGGCTACGACCCGGTCTTCATGCCCGACGGCTACAACCTGACCTTCGCCGAACTTGGCGCAGACGTAAAAAACAAAATAAGCCACCGCGCCATCGCCACCGGCAAACTCGCCGAATGGCTCAAACACCCGACAACCATTAACAACCAGTTATAATCAATGAAACCCGCAACTGTAATCATCGCCACCCTCCCGCTCCTCTTCGCACCGAAGCTGACAGCGCAAAACTATAATGAATGGAAAACGTACCTCGCCTGTTACGAAGCAACAGGCATTGCCGAATCAAACGAGCGCATCTATGTCCTGGCAAGCGGCTCGCTCTACAGCTACGGAAAGGCAGATAAGGAAATAAGAACTTATTCAAAACAAAACGGACTGAGCGACACCGACATCAGCCTCATAAAATACAGCCCCGAGTATCAGATGCTGATCATTATCTACCGGAACGGAAACATTGATCTATACGACAAAGACGGCATTAAAAACATGCCGGCGCTGAAAAACGCCACAAACATACAAAGCAAAAACGTAAACAACATCTGTTTCTATAATGAATACGCCTACCTGTCCGCCGATTTCGGCATCATGGTGATCAAT
>JAIRZY010000225.1 GCA_031266995.1 Tannerella sp. | reverse complement strand
CCAAATCCACCGGGTATTGCCAGGGCGTCATATTCGTCAACGTTTATTTCTCCAATGGTTTTATCTACTGTTACAGGTACATTAAAAGTGCTTATAACTTTTTCAGTAAAACCACAAATATCAACGAACAAATTATGTCCATAATCAACTCTTGCCCAACCAAGAACATCTATAAAAGGACAAAATTCCATAGTCTCAAACGCCTTTGCCAGAAACACTAATACTTTCCTGTTTTGCATACTTTTCAAAATTGTCAGTTGTCAAACGATCCGGCAGTCGTCGCCGTGCCGTCCGCCGTTGCAGGAACATCGCCCGCATGTCTCTTATTCCTGTTACGGATCATCTTCTTAAAGTTTTTACGGGGCGAAGGTAGGAAAAATAATCGGTCGCGAAGTGAAAATTTGGGGAATCACTTTGTGCAGTTGCGGGAAAAGGTGTAGATTTGCGCATTATAAGAATTTAAAGCGATGGAAGGCATATTTCCTGATTTATTGCAAAAAAGAATTTGAAAACGTAACGGGGGCGGACAGGTTTATGGCGCATTAAGAAGAAAAACGGAAAGGAACGATATGGCACAGAGAAAGAAAAAGAAGAAGGTGCAGTCTCAGCACACGACCACCAAACCGGCGTACAAGGGGTCTCCGGACAAAGCGCATGTGGTGGTAAAGAAGATTCTCCAGGTCTACGGGCTGGCGCCCGATACGCTCGATTCTTTCACCCGGCTGCAGCGGAGCTATCTGTTCTATTCGCCGGTGGAGCCTATCCGGGTCAAGGTGGAAGAGGGTCACCGCGTGCCCCGGCGTCTGGTCAATTTCATGGCGGAATCGACGCATCGCTTCATGCGCACGCACTGTTTCGGCGACGCGAGCATCGGCCTTACCTGTCTTGAGTTTTCCACATACGGAGTGTCCCTGGCCCTGATGCTCAATGCTGCCCCTTCTTCCCACCTGTTTCAGCCCGGTGAGCTGGAAATGCTTGCGTCCGTGGCGAAGGTGATCAACTATGAGCGTGTGGTCAAAGATCTCGAAATAGTGGGGAAGCATATCCGCAAGGTGGTGATGATGATTTCGAAGGTGAATTTTCGCATCTACGGTTATACGTGGCAGATCAGGAACACGGCGGGCGTGGAGATCGCGTCGACCGTCTTCATGTCGTCCGAAGAGCCGATCTCGATCCGCTTCAAGCACAAGCAGAAGGAGCGGGTTGCCTTTCGCGTCCGCGCCGGGCGGGTGATCAACGAGCCGCCACACAATGCGAGGATCGACCGGTGGTTCATCTTCTACCGGGACGAGTCTCCGTCCGTATATCTGGATATTTATATTCAGTCGCATGCCCTCCAGCGCGTCAAGGAGCGGATGGACATCTTCCCGGCGCACAAGCGGAATTTCTACGTCATGGAGCCGCTGCTGTACATGCATGAAGTGCGCAGCAGTCCGGCGGGGCGCCCGATGCTGACGTGCTATTTCATGGCGAACGACAGGCGCGTGTGTCTGGGTTATTTCCCTTTTATCATTCAGAAGAACAGGCTGATCGTGCTGACGTTTCTTCCGCTTGCCTCCAGCAGTACGATGACCGGGGCGTATCTTTGCCGGCAACTGGGGCTGCAGACGGAGGACATGGTGTTTCTGGGAATGGACAAGCTGAGCTTTTATCTTACGGTCGACTTCGAGCAGATTCCGATGCTGAAGGAGGCGATTGCCGCTACGGAGATACGGCACCTGATGGAGTATGCGGCGAATGATCCGGAGATGAATTTCGTCATTGATCAGAAGAAAACGCAGATGGTGAAGCGTTTTTTTGAGCGCAAGGCGGAGTTCGAAGCCGCCGCGGTGGACGATTACGGGGAGGAGGCTGATCTGCAGAGCGCTCCGGACCCGGTGGAGGAGCAAACCGCGGCACCGTCCGACGTGTTACACGATCCTCAATAATATGATGCGTCCCGTCTCTTCCCGGATGCGAATCTGTCATCCCCGGGGATGAGACGATGCTATCCCCGGGGATGATGACGTGTCATCCCCGGGAGTGATGATGTGTCATCCCCGGGGATGAGGATGTGTCATCCCCGGGGATGAGAGTCCCTCACCCGCCCGGATGATTGCCTGCGTTCTCAATCGGTGGATTCTTCACACAGGTTTTATACGTTCAATTATATTGCCTGAATTATACGGCGAAAAACGCGCGGTATCTGTCTTCGGCAGCTTTTATGCGGTCTTCATCCGGTTCCGCGGCTTCGAAAAAGACGGGCTTGACGGTGATCCGGTTTTTAGTCGCCGCTTTTTGCCATGTGCCGGCGATCCGGCCGTTCGACACGATGACGGGATGGAATATTCCATTTTTACTGAATGCTTTTGCATGATGTTCCGCTTCAAGAACGACTGTCCGGTCTTTGTAGGCGATGACGTATTCGTCGAAGGCGGGGAGGAAATGAAAGGTATCAGGGGCGTCAGGCTCGCCGGCGCATGACTGGTGGACAAACAGGGACTTTTCGTGAAACCGGACGGTGAGCAGTTGCGACTGAATCAGATGGACGGCCTGTCGCGCATCGCCGGCGGAGAGGCCCGACCACCATGCAAAGTCCGGCAGGCCTGCCGGGGAATGGCTCCTGAAGTATTTCGTCGCAAGGGCGGCCAGCGCCTCGTCGCGGTGCAGCGTTTTCGCGGGCGGGATGCGCTCGTCGATTAAGGCGTACGTTTGCCGGTTCCCCCTGTCGATGCCGCTGCAGACAAGCCCTTCCACCTCGGCGCGCATCATGAAATGAATCATCCGCGACGTATTGACGGCGATGCCGGCCCCGGCCAGCTCGGCGGCGAGTTCCTGTCGCGTCAGGTGACGGTTGCCTTCCAGCGCTTTTTCGATGAGCCGGTTGCACGTGGAATACAGCCCTTCGGTTATTTCCAGAATCCGGTCTCGCGAAGCGCTTGACGCCCTGATGCGCTCTCCGGACAGTTGCAGCATCCACCGGACGTCCGCCGCCGCGACCAGATGCCACGTCGGACGCAGCACGTGCGTCCGCACGATCTTCGCCTTATGCAGCGCCGCGTCGACGGCTCCGATGGTGGCCGACCGGAGCCGGACGCCCAGCGCCCATTTCGACATGCTGCAGTCCTGCGCCTGAATCGCGCCCATCCATGCGACAAGCTTCTCCGGGTCGTCATGCCGGGGATTTCCCAGTTGATGGCTCCGTATGCGCAGGTCTTCCATGCCGCTTGCCGGCTCGCCGTCTTTCATCTCTGTCAATTTGGCTTATGGTTTCACGGGGAGGAGGGAGGGGGTGGAATATAAAGGCTATTTCCCGATGCAGAAGTTCTTGAAAATGTTTCCGAGTATCTCGTCCGTAGAGATTTCGCCGGTGATCACGCCGAGGTGGTGGCAGCATTCGCGGATGTCCTGCGTCACGAAATCGCCCGATGCGCCCTGCCGCAAGCCTTCTTCTACGCGGTGAATGGCTTCGAGCGCCCGTGACAGGGCTTCGTAATGGCGCGCATTGCTGACAATGAAGCCGCTGCCGTCGATCTCCGGCAGCCTGGCGGCTTCGAGCAGGGCGGCCTCAAGGGCTTCCGTGTTTTGCCGGTACTTGGCGGAGAGGTAAATCCGTTTGGCCGGTATCTGGGGCAGAAACTCCCCGTCCAGCACCTGCTGCTCTTCCTCCGTGAGCCGGTCTATCTTGTTGATAACGATGATCAGCGGCTTGCCTTCGATTCTGGGAATGATCTTTTCGGCAATGTTCTCGATTTTTTCGCTGAACTGGGTTGCATCGATCATCCAGACGATGATGGAGGCCTGCGTTATCTTCGCGTATGTCCGTTCGATGCCCATCATCTCGACCTCGCTGTCCGTATCCCGCAGGCCGGCCGTGTCGATGAAGCGGAACGAAATGCCGTTCACACTGATCACGTCCTCAATTGCGTCGCGCGTCGTGCCGTGCACTTCGGAGACGATCGCCTTTTCTTCGTTCAGCAGATGATTGAGCAGCGTCGATTTCCCCACGTTGGTCTCGCCGACAATCACCACCGGGATCCCGTTTTTAATCGCATTCCCC
Organism: Tannerella sp.; assembly: GCA_031266995.1. GTDB lineage: Bacteria > Bacteroidota > Bacteroidia > Bacteroidales > Tannerellaceae > Tannerella. The sequence continues at coordinate 11,030 of JAIRZY010000225.1, read as the reverse complement.
AGGCTGAACGACCGCACCAGGCGCGAAAGGTGCGCCTCGATCGCCGCGGCAAGCTGCGTCAGTTGCGAACGGTCGGCAAAGGTCACGTCTTCTTCGGCAAAGTCGAGTTCCAGTTCCATCAGCGACGTGAAATGCAGCAACTGTTCGCGTATCTGCACAAGTTCGCGCGAAAAGCCGCCGCGCATCTGGTTCAGCGCCACGCGGTGCATCCCGGCCGACGTGGAGGCAATCAGGTCTGCAACCGCTTCGGCCTGAGACAGGTCCATCTTGCCGTTCAGGAAGGCGCGCTGCGTAAACTCGCCCGGCGCGGCGATGCGGCATCCTGCCCGGACGAGCAACTGCATTACCTGCTGCTGGACATACAGCGAACCGTGGCAGGAAATCTCCACCGTGTCTTCGCCGGTAAACGAATGAGGCGCGCGGAAGACGGTCGCCATCGCGTCGTCCACCACTTCGTCGCCGTCGCGTAGCGTCCCGTAGCTCACCGTATAAGCCGCCTGCGTTGCCAGACAGCCCTCCCTGCGATACGGCGTAAACAGCGCATCGCATACCGTCAGCGCCTCCGCCCCCGACACGCGGACGACGGCAATCCCGCCCGCTCCCGCTGCCGTCGAGACGGCACAAATCGTATCCTGCAAATCTTCTTTCATCATATCTCAATCAGTTTGTATTCCCTTGTTCCGAGACCTATTTTTGCGGCATGATCCAGCCCCGCAGCCCAGTTCGTGTCGGGATGTATCAGGCAGAACTTGTCGGCCTCTTTCGGATGCGGATGCCTGTCCGTTAATCGGTTGTTGGTGAGTGCGGGCGCCTTGATTACCAGGTCGACGCACGCCTGGTCGAGCGCCACGGGGTCGAATGACGCCGCAATGCCCAGATCCGGCACGATCGCCGCATCGTTATGGTTCCAGCAATCACATTCGGGCGAGACGTTCATGATGAAGCTCACGTGAAAATGCGGCTTGTCGAGCAGCACCGCCTTCGTATATTCGGCTATCTTGCAGTTCAGACGCTCGGACGTATCGGCCTCTCCCTGCACGGCGCCTTCGTACTGGCAGAGCGCCACGCACTGTCCGCAACCCACGCAGTGAGCATAATCAATCACCGCCTTTCTGTTTTCTCCCAAATGAACGGCATCGTGTGCACAGTATTTCACGCAGATACCGCAACCGGTGCACGACTCGGCGTCGATTACCGGCTGGGAAGACGAGTGAAGCTCCAGTTTCCCGCCGACACTGGCCGCTCCCATGCCCAGATTCTTCAGCGTGCCGCCGAAACCGGTCTGCTCATGACCCTTAAAATGCGTCATGCTCAGCACGATGTCCGCATCGACAACCGCCGCCCCGATTTTGGGCGCCCGGCAGTATTCGCCGTCGACGGGCACTTCGCGATAGTTCGTCCCCTTCAGTCCGTCGGCGATGATGACGTTGCATTTTGCCGAAATCGGGTTAAAGCCGTTTTCCGCCGCGCTTTGCAGGTGGTCGACGGCATTGGAGCGGCCTCCGGAATACAGCGTATTGCTGTCGGTAAGAAACGGTTTCGCTCCCAGACTGCTCAAAAACGTCACCATGCGCGCCACATAATTCGGCCGGATATAAGCCAGATTGCCCGGCTCGCCGAAATGAATCTTGATGGCAACGAACTGATTCTTAAAGTCGATACGCTCGATGCCCGCACGTCGCACAAGCCGTTCCATCTTGGTCGGCAGACTGCTTGACGGCGTAGTCCTGAGGTTGGTAAAATAAACCTTCGATACTTCCATACAATTAAACATTAGCATTGATACTGTTTTTTTTCAGTGCGTAAAGATAAGGATAATTCTGAAAGAATAATACTCCCACGGGAATTTTAGAAAATCATTTTATGTGTGGTGTCAAAATGTCATTCTATCCGTTGTGGCGCTGATTTTGTACATACCTCATCAAACAGTAAAACAAAAAAGAAAGGAAGACAATATATGAACTTGAATAATTTTACGATCAAATCGCAGGAAACCATACAGCAAGCCATACAGCTGGTTTCCGCAAACAACCAGCAAAGCATAGAACCGGCGCATCTGCTGAAGGCGGTCATGACGACCGGCGAGAGCGTCGTGCGGTTTCTTTTTCAGAAGACAGGTGTCAATATGGCAGCATTGGGAAAGATGCTGGATACGTGCATCGAACGCTACCCGAAAGTATCGGGTGGCGAACCTTACCTGAGCCGTGAAGCGAACGCCGTCCTGCAGAAAGCCATCGACTGCTGCGGGAAGATGGGCGACCAGTATGTGGCGATAGAACACCTGCTACTGGCTTTGCTCGCGGAAAAGAGCGACGCCTCCCGGATGCTGCGCGACGCCGGCGCGACGGAACAGGAACTGCGCAAAGCGATCGACGAGTTGCGCAAGGGTGACAAAGTCAGCAGCCGGTCTGCCGAAGACATGTACGATTCGCTGAACAAATACGCCGTCAATCTGAACGAACGCGCACGGTCGGGCAAACTCGACCCCGTCATTGGCCGTGACGACGAGATACGTCGTGTGCTTCAGATTCTGAGCCGCCGGACGAAGAACAATCCCATTCTCATCGGCGAGCCGGGTGTCGGCAAGACGGCCATTGCCGAGGGACTGGCGCACCGGATTGTGCGCGGCGACGTGCCCGAGAACCTGAAAAGCAAACAGGTCTTCTCGCTCGACATGGGCGCGCTGATTGCCGGTGCCAAGTACAAGGGCGAATTTGAGGAGCGACTGAAAGCCGTTGTGAACGAGGTGATCAAATCAGACGGCGAGATCATCCTTTTCATCGACGAGATTCACACGCTTGTCGGCGCGGGCAAGAGCGAGGGGGCGATGGACGCCGCCAACATCCTGAACCCGGCGCTGGCGCGGGGTGAACTGCGTTCGGTCGGTGCGACGACGCTCGACGAATATCAGAAATATTTCGAAAAAGACAAAGCGCTGGAACGCCGTTTCCAGACCGTGATGGTGAATGAACCGGACGAAGCCGACACGATTTCCATCCTGCGCGGCTTGAAGGAAAAATACGAAAATCACCACAAGGTGCGCATCAAGGACGACGCAATCATTGCCGCCGTGCAACTCTCGACGCGCTACATCACCGACCGCTTCCTGCCCGACAAGGCCATCGACCTGATGGACGAGGCGGCCGCCCGGTTGCGCATACAGGTCGATTCCGTTCCCGAATCGCTGGACGAAGTATCGCGTCGCATCAAGCAACTCGAAATCGAACGCGAAGCCATTAAACGCGAAAACGATCAGCCCAAGCTCGACGTGCTGAACAGAGACATCGCCGAACTGAAGGAAGAAGAGAAGAAGCAGAACGCCAAGTGGCAGAGCGAAAAAGACCTTATCAACCGTATTCAGCAGAGCAAGATAGAAATCGAGAACCTGAAGTTCGAAGCCGAACGCGCCGAACGCGAAGGCGACTATGGCAAGGTGGCCGAAATCCGCTATGGCAAAATCAAGGAGCAGGAAAGCCTTATCGCCGGCATCCAGCAGCAGTTGCACGAGATGCAGGGCGGTGCAGCCATGATTAAGGAGGAGGTCGACAGTGAAGACATTGCCGACGTTGTCTCGCGCTGGACGGGTATCCCCGTCAACAGGATGATGCAGAGCGAACGCGAAAAACTCCTCCATCTCGAAGACGAACTGCACCGGCGCGTTGTCGGGCAGGACGAAGCCATCCGCGCTATCGCCGACGCCGTGCGCCGCAGTCGCGCCGGTCTTCAGGACCCGAAGCGACCTATCGGCTCGTTCATCTTTCTCGGCACCACGGGCGTCGGTAAGACGGAACTTGCCAAGGCATTGGCCGAATACCTCTTCGACGATGAAAACATGATGACGCGCATCGACATGAGCGAGTATCAGGAAAAATTCAGCGCCAGCCGCCTTGTCGGCGCGCCTCCCGGATACGTCGGCTACGATGAAGGCGGTCAACTCACCGAAGCCATCCGCCGCAAACCCTATTCGGTCGTCCTCTTCGACGAAATCGAAAAGGCGCACCCCGACGTCTTCAATATCCTCCTGCAGGTGCTCGATGATGGCCGCCTGACCGACAACAAGGGTCGCACGGTCAACTTTAAAAACACGATTATCATCATGACCAGCAATATGGGTTCGTCGCTCATCCGCGAAAATTTCGAGCAGATGACGGCGCAGAACCGCGAACAGGTCATCGCCGCAACCCGCAACCAGATACTCGACTTGCTCAAGAAGACCATCCGGCCCGAATTTCTGAACCGCATTGATGAAATCATCATGTTCACGCCGCTCGACGAGGAAGAAATCCGCCGGATTGTCGACCTGCAACTCGATGCGATCTGCCGGATGCTGGAAAAGAACGGCCTGACGCTCCGCTTTACCTCTGCCGCTGTCGCCCTGATTGCCGGCAAAGGTTTCGACCCACAGTTTGGCGCCCGGCCCGTAAAGCGCGTCATCCAGAACATGGCGCTCAACGAACTGTCCAAACGGATACTTGGAGCGACCCTCGACCGCAGCCGTCCGGTGACGGTCGATGCGTCCGGTGACAGTCTGACGTTTGCAAACTGATGGTGAGGGTTTGCCGCAAATGAAAGAGAATTTTTATTTTCCGGACAGAGAAATCCCTCTGCCGGAAAATTGCGGCGAAAAATAACGTTGATATATTAACCTTTTAATTTAAGGGCAAATGTGTATTCTGATGAAAATTTCGGTCAGTACGTTTTTTGACTGTTCGGGCATGTTTTTATCCTCCCTTTCGGAGGGAAGAACGGAGTTTTTCATTCAGGCGACATTCCCCGGTGCGACAGTTTGAAATGTACCCTCTTTGAGCATCTACCCGAAATCGTATTGTGCACAGTATCACGACGCCGCGCCGTATCTTATTGCCGGGAGCAAAAAAAATACAAAATGTTTTGCCGGTTTGGAAGAAAGCTTTATCTTTGCACTCGCAATTGAACGGGACGCAGACCTATTTTGTTGCAAATGAGATATTAATAGCGAAATGGCCTGTTCGTCTATCGGTTAGGACGCAAGATTTTCATTCTTGAAAGAGGGGTTCGATTCCCCTACGGGCTACAATAATTTAATAAAGAAAAAGGCTTAAAAATTTTTTTATAAAGAATGGCTAATCACAAATCATCCTTAAAAAGGATACGTCAGATAAAGACGAGATGTCTGCGCAACAGATATGGCGCGAAGACGATGCGGAACGCAGTGAAGGCATTACGCGACACATCGGACAAGGCTGAAGCCGAAACGCTTTATCCCAAAGTATGTTCGATGCTCGATAAACTTGCGAAGAAAAACGTAATTCACAAGAACAAGGCCGGAAATCTGAAGTCGAAACTGGCGAAGCATATTCACACGCTGGCATAAACGGCGGCGTTGCGGGTGATATTTATTGTTAAATAATATAGTGAAGCTGGTCCGTATAAGGCCGGCTTTTATGTCTGATGGCCTGTTCGTCTATCGGTTAGGACGTGAGATTCTCATTCTCAAAAGAGGGGTTCGATTCCCCTACGGGCTACTTCAGGTAATGAGCGTTCCGTGCGGAACCTTATTGTCGGTGTTAAGAACTTTTCCCGTTTTTATTTTCCTCGAATTGAAAAATAATCACTACATTTGTTAGCTGTTTTCGCAAATAAGGCAAAACAGCTTGAAAATTAAACAGATAAATTCATGATTGACGAAGATTTGAATGTAGCAGGCGAAGAATATTCATCAAAGAATATTCAGGTATTGGAAGGCCTGGAAGCCGTCCGCAAACGTCCCGCCATGTATATCGGCGACACGGGCGAAAAGGGATTGCACCATCTGGTTTACGAAGTGGTTGACAACTCCATTGACGAGGCGCTGGCCGGCTTCTGTTCCAACATAAAAGTAACTATCAATGAAGATAATTCCATTCGCGTAGAAGACGACGGGCGCGGCATCCCTGTCGACTATCATGAAAAAGAAGGCAAGTCGGCCCTGGAAGTGGTACTGACGGTTTTACATGCAGGCGGCAAGTTCGACAAAGGAACATACAAAGTCTCAGGCGGCTTGCACGGCGTCGGCCTCTCGTGCGTGAACGCCCTTTCCGCCTACCTCAAAGCAGAAGTATACCGGAACGAAAAAATTTACGTACAGGAATATGGCATTGGCAAGCCCCTGAACGACGTCAGGGAAATCGGCGCCAGCGACCGTACGGGCACGATCATCACATTCAAACCGGATCACACGATTTTTACCGTAACCGAATATAAATACGACATCCTCGCAACGCGACTGCGCGAACTTGCCTTCCTGAACGCCGGCATCAAACTGAAACTGACCGATAAACGGACATTGAAGGATGACGGGACATACAAAACCGAAACGTTCTATTCCGAAGAAGGACTGAAGGAATTTGTCCGCTACGTCGACCGTTCCAAAGAATCGCTCATCAACGACATCATCCATATCACGACCGAGAAACAGGGCATCCCCGTCGAGGTCGCCATGACCTACAACATGTCCTACAACGAAAGCGTCTTCTCATACGTGAATGATATTCATACGATTGAAGGCGGGACGCATCTTGCGGGATTCCGGCGCGGCCTGACCCGCACGCTGAAAAAATATGCTGAAGACTCCAAACTGCTCGAAAAAGCTAAAGTGGAGATTCAGGGCGACGACTTCCGCGAAGGACTGACAGCCGTAATCTCCATCAAGGTGGCTGAACCTCAGTTCGAGGGTCAGACAAAAACAAAACTCGGAAACAACGAGGTGATGGGTGCCGTGGACGTGGCGGTCGGCGAAGCGCTGAAATATTACCTTGAAGAACATCCCAAGGAAGCAAAAGCGATTGTGGACAAGGTGATTCTTGCCGCGACGGCGCGTCAGGCCGCCCGCAAGGCGCGCGAACTGGTGCAGAGAAAATCGCCCCTGACAGGAGGCGGGCTGCCCGGCAAACTGGCTGACTGTTCGTCGAAGGATGCGGCCGAGTGTGAGCTGTTTCTCGTCGAGGGAGACTCGGCTGGCGGTACGGCTAAGCAGGGGCGCGACCGCATGTTTCAGGCCATTTTACCCCTGCGCGGTAAGATTCTGAACGTAGAGAAGGCCATGGATCATAAAATCTTCGAAAGCGACGAGATTCAGAACATCTTCCGCGCGCTGGGCGTCACCATCGGCACCGAAGATGATCCCAAGGCGCTTAACATGAGTAAAATTCGCTATCACAAAATCATCATCATGACCGATGCCGACGTCGACGGAAGCCATATTGCCACGCTGATACTGACGTTCTTTTTCCGCCGCATGCGCGGTCTGATTGAAAACGGTTACGTATATCTGGCCACTCCGCCCCTCTACCTCTGCAAGAAAGGCAAGGTGGAAGAATACTGCTGGACAGACCAGCAGCGTCAGGCCTTTATCGACAAATACGGCGCCGGCAGCGAAAGCCAGATTCATACGCAGCGCTACAAAGGTCTGGGCGAAATGAACGACCATCAACTTTGGGATACGACAATGAACCCGGAGAACCGTACACTGAAGCAAATCGCAATTGAGAACGCGATGGAAGCCGATTCGATTTTTGCCATGCTGATGGGCGAAGACGTAGGGCCGCGCCGCGAGTTTATTGAGGAAAATGCCACGTATGCGAATATAGATGCCTGAGTAGATGACAAACACAGTCCTTTCTGCCAGTCTGGGACGGATATACAAAGAGGTAGATGATTTCGTCTCCTCAGGGGCGTCCCACCCGCCGCCGCTGATTGGTATTTCTGCGAATAAAAAGGAAGGACTGTCCTGCATAGCAGAACCCTATTATCAATCCGTAACGCTTGCGGGAGGTGCGCCCGTGATGATTCCCGTCATTACGGACGTGCACAGTCTGGCCGCGATTGTCAGGACGCTGGACGGACTGATTCTTTCGGGCGGGGGCGACGTCGACCCTGCTTTTCTTGCCGAAACGCCGGTGCCCGGACTGGACGGTGTGGATGCTTACCGGGATACGTATGACTTTATGCTGCTGCGGCTGGCCTTTTTGTATCAAGTGCCGGTCATGGGCATTTGCCGCGGGCATCAGGTGCTGAATGTCGCTTTCGGAGGCACGCTGTATCAGGATATTCATTCGCAATATTCGTCCGAAGCCCTGAACCATAGCCAGGACGAGCCGCGTGACTGCGCTACGCATACCGTGACGCTTACGGGACAGCCTTCGAAGTTACGCCGCATCATGCACGATAAAAACACGCTCCACGTCAACTCGCTGCATCATCAGGCAGTGAAAGACGCAGCCGCGGAGTTCGTCGCCACGGCCACAGCGCCGGACGGCGTGAACGAAGGGCTGGAACATCCCGAATATCCGATATTCTCCGTGCAGTGGCATCCCGAACAGATGGCAGTGAGCGGCAATGACGGGATGCTCGACCTGTTCCGCTACCACACGCTTCAGTCCGGGCGGTTTGCGCAGGCAAAAAAACTGCACGACCGCATATTGACAATTGATTCCCATGTGGATACTCCCGATGTTTTCCCCGGCACATTCGATTTGGGGAAGCAGGAGGGCAGTAAGGTCAATCTTCCGCTGATGGAGGCAGGACGCCTCGACGCTGTCTTCATGGTGGCATATCTCCCGCAGGGACCGCGCGACGACGCATCCCTGCAGGCCGCCACCCGGTATGCGGAAGAACGCCTCTCGCGCATTGTCGCGCAGGAACGGTTGCATCCCTTGCGTGTGGGCATAGCACGGACGACCGGCGACCTGAGACGCCTGAAGCGGGAAGGACGGAAAGCCCTTTTCATGGGAATCGAAAACGGCTATGCAATAGGCCGGGAGATCGGCAATCTGGCGAAATTCAAGGAAATGGGCGTTTCGTATATTACGCTGTGTCACGACGGCGACAACGATCTCTGCGACTCGGCAAAAGGACAGGCCGAATGGGGCGGACTCAGCCCGTTCGGCCGAGACGCGGTGGCGGAAATGAATCGCCTCGGAATCATGATCGACGTGTCGCACGCCGCCGAAAGTACTTTTTGCGACGTGCTGGCGTGCAGCCGTTTTCCCGTGATCGCCTCACACTCGTCGGCACGCGCGCTGACCGACCATCCCCGCAACCTGACCGACGCCCGTATAAAGGCGCTCGCCGCCGCCGGCGGGGTAATCCAGATTTGCCTGTACAGAGGCTTCCTGAACGCGGAGGCGGAAAAGGCATCTCTGACCGATGCCATTCGTCATATCTGTCACGTGGTTGATCTGGCGGGCATTGACTGCGTCGGGATTGGTTCCGACTTCGACGGCGGCGGCGGAATCACCGGCTGCAGGGCGGCAAACGAACTGATCCGGATCACCGAGCGGCTGATGGACGCCGGTTTCGACGACGGGCAGATTGCAAAGATATGGGGCGGCAACCTGATGAGGGTCATGGACGCGGTGCAGGGCGCCGCCGGGAAGAAGTAAAATTGAATACGAAGATATGGACAAACTGATTTATGTATGGGCGGGCTGCATCCTTCTGTCGTGTTGCGGGCAGAAGCAGGCGGCAGACGGCGCATTGCCGGCAACCGTCGTGGAAACAAAAGAATCGCCGGCGCCCGGATTTGACCGCGACAGCGCCTACGCGTATGTAGCCCGTCAGGTAGCGTTTGGCCCCCGCGTGCCCAACACCCCGGCGCACGCCGCCTGCGCCGCATGGCTCGCCGGCGAACTGGAGCGCTTCGGCGCGAAGACCTACGTGCAGGAAGCCCTCCTGACGGCGTACAACGGCGAGCGCCTGGAGGCAAAAAATATCATCGGCACTTTTCACCCCGAAAAAACCAGACGCATCCTGCTGTTCGCCCACTGGGACTCGCGGCCCTATTCCGACCGCGACACCGAAGAAAATCACTACAAAGCGATCGACGGCGCCGACGACGGCGCGAGCGGCGTCGGCGTCCTGCTCGAAATCGCCCGCCAGGCGGGGCGGAACGAAGCCGCCGTCGGGATCGACATCATCTTCTTTGATGCGGAAGATTACGGCACGCCCGAATTCGTGAGCGAAACGAAGGCCGACACCTGGTGCCTCGGCTCGCAGTTCTGGGCCAAAAACCCGCACACGCCCGGCTACCGTGCCGAATACGGCATACTGCTCGACATGGTCGGCGCGCGCAATGCGACGTTCTACAGGGAAGCCGTCTCCGTCTACCGCGCCGCGCCGGTCGTAGAAAAAGTCTGGACCGCAGCGCGAGACCTGGGCCACGGCCGATACTTCATCAATGCCGGCGGAGGCGCCATCACCGACGACCACCAGTATGTGATGGCCGGACGCGGCATCCCCTGCATCGACATCATCCATCTGAACCCCGACTCGCCGCACGGCTTCGGCGCACACTGGCATACGCAGCACGACACGATGGACAACATCGACCGCGAAACGCTCCGGGCCGTCGGACAGACCGTATTGAACGTCATCTACTCGGAACACTGAAACGATGAGCAGGACAATCAACGACGCACAGGACGAAATCATCGAAACGTTTTCCGCCTTCGACGAATGGCTGGACAAGTACGCCCTGCTCATCGAGCTGGGCAACTCGCTGGAAACGCTGGACGGCAGGCACAAAACGGAAAGCAACCTGATCGAAGGCTGCCAGAGCCGCGTCTGGCTCCACGCCGAATACACGGACGGCAACGTCCTCTTCCGCGGCGAAAGCGACGCCGTCATCGTGAAAGGCATCATCTCGCTGCTGATAAACGTACTCTCCGGCCACTCCCCGCAGGAAATCCTCGACAGCGACCTCTACTTCATCGAACGGATCGGCCTCAGGGAGCACCTCTCGCCAACCCGCTCCAACGGACTGCTCGCCATGCTCCGCCAGATGCGCATGTATGCGCTCGCCTTTCAGATGAAATATGAATCATAAATTATGGATTATATGGAGGGCGGCGGGGTTATGACTTTCCGGCAGCTCTTGCCCGAAGGGCATCCATATCAATAGACAAAGGCGGCGTGTCGGGACATTTCGCCGAAATTTCCCCAAAAATGAAATCCATCTCTACAGAGATGAAATCCGTCTCTATAGAGATGAATCCTGTCTCTATAGAGATGAA
>JAIRZY010000173.1 GCA_031266995.1 Tannerella sp. | reverse complement strand
TTTTCGCCCGAATCGGATGCAAAGATAATGAAAAGAATGAATATGCCATATAACTGCTTCCGTTTTTTTCTTTCCGGACGGTTTTACAGTAAATTTTTCTGCTTTTTGTAGCCGCGTATGCAAAACTTGCGCTACCTTTGTGCGGAATATAACACGACATGAAAGATTTGATGCATCTCTCTATTTCATTTGAAAAAAATATGAACACGGCGATTTGTACAGCACGCCGTGGTGCATGTGTATGTTCGCCGGACAAAAAGGCTGTAATCAAGACAATTCCTGTATGACGGAACTGCAACGGATAGACGTGGAACAGGTCCTGCGCAGCAAGTCGCCGCGACTTGCCCGTAAGCTTCCCGCGTCGCTGATTCGTTACCTCTGCCGCCTCATCCATCAGGACGAGATAAACGACATTCTCGCACGCTACCGTCACCTGCGGGGCGTGGCGTTCATGCAGGCGCTGGTGGGCGAGTTCGGACTGACCCTGCAACTGCACGGCGAGGAAAATCTGCCGTCAGGCGGGCGCTACATCTTCGCCGCCAATCATCCGCTGGGCGGGCTGGACGGCATCTGCCTCTCCGCGATACTTGGAGCGCGTTACGACGCAAAAATCCGTTACCTGGTCAACGACCTGCTGATGTTCATCCCCAATCTGCAATCCATATTCATTCCCGTCAACAAACACGGCGCGCAGGGCCGGGAAGCCACCGCAAGGATCGAAGACGTTTTTCGCTCGGATCACCAGATACTCACCTTCCCGGCAGGACTCTGCTCGCGTAAGAAGGCAGGCCGCATCTATGACCCGCCGTGGAAGAAATCGTTCGTCCGGAAGGCCGTATCGCATCGTCGCGACATCGTGCCCGTCTGCTTCGACGGGTGCAATTCCGGCTTTTTCTACCACCTGTCGAATATTCGCAAACGCCTGCGCATCAAAATGAATATTGAAATGTTATATTTACCGGACGAAATGTTCAGGAACAGAAACCGGACGTTCCACATCTATTTCGGCCAGCCTATTCCGTGGCAAACGTTCGACCGCTCAATGAAATGGGACGAATGGGCAGGATGGGTACAAAAAAAAGTATACTCACTAAAAGAAGAATGAACAACTATGCAGAAAATTATCCAGCCGGTAGCACGGGAAACACTGAAAAAAGAACTCGTCCCTGAGAAACGCCTCAGAAAGACGAACAAATCCGACAACGAGATATACATAGTGACGGCGCAGGAGGCTCCAAACGTAATGCTGGAAATCGGGCGGCTGCGCGAAATCGCGTTCAGGTATTACGGCGGCGGGACAGGTATGTCCGTCGACATCGACTCGTTCGACACGATGGAAAACGCCTACCGGCAGTTGATCGTATGGAGCCCGCGCGACGAGGAGATTCTGGGCGGCTACCGCTTCCTCTGCGGAGCGGACGTGCGGATGGATGCGAGCGGCAAACCGCTGCTTGCCACGGCGCACCTGTTCCACTTCACGGAGCGTTTCCTGAAAGACTACCTGCCGTATACCGTCGAACTGGGACGTTCGTTCGTCTCGGTAGACTATCAGGCGACGCTCAACTCGTCCAAGAGCATTTTCATACTGGACAATCTGTGGGACGGACTGGGCGCGCTGACCGTCGTCGACCCTGCCCTGAGATATTTCTACGGCAAGGTGACGATGTATAACACATACAACATCGAGGCGCGCAACATGCTTCTGTATTTCCTGAACAGGCATTTCCCCGACACGGAAGGGCTTGTCGAACCCATCTGCCCTCTGAAAACCGATATGGACATGGACGAAATGCACAGCCTCTTCCATCATGAGAATTTCAAGGGAAACTACAAGATACTGAACCGGGAAGTACGCAACCGGGGCATCAACGTTCCCCCGCTGGTGAATGCCTACATGAACCTTTCGCCCAGGATGCGCGTGTTCGGAACGGCCATCAACCACGAGTTTGGCGACGTGGAAGAAACCGGTATCCTCATTGCCATCAGCGAAATTCTGGAAGAAAAAAAGAAGCGGCACATCGAAACATACCTGAAGGAATTGAACGGTTCCGAATCGAAACCGTTCGAGATGAACAGCGTGGTCGTCGTATAATATAATTCAAAGCGCCCCGCGGGATTCAATAGCTGAAATTGGCTTTCAGGCAGTCCTTCAGCTTGAGCTTTTTCTTCATTTCCGGCTTGCCGATGGCCGTTTCGGTTGTGTGCAGAAACAGCGTCGCCCTGCCGTCGACAAACTTGTCTAAAAAGATCTTTATCTCGGCGAGATGGTGATGCATGGGAGCTGTGGCGATTTCGTGTTCGGCGTTTTCGACGGAATAGAAACAATACGGCGACTGCATCTCATTCAGGTATTTTACAATCTGTTTCGGGCCATACATTCCGAAGCGCAGGAATTTGAGCTTGTCGTAGGGGACATTTTTGTCCGCATCGCCGTGGAAAAACAGAATCGGCGCCGGCGCGGTCTGCCACGCCACTGTGCTCTCGCTGAAAATGCACCCCGCAAAGGATATTACGCTCGCATAGTTGAACCCTTCGGGCAGCGCGGCAGTTCGCGACATGCGGTTGCATATCTCGTATTCGCCCTGCAACACCGTGATTGCGCCCGCGCTGGCGCCGCACGACGTGATCCGCTGCGTATCAATTCGCCACTCGTCCGCATGTTCGACGACAAAGCGAGTCGCATCGAAAAGATCCTCGACGGCCATCGAGATCGCTCCCTCGAGATGGTCGACAAGGGCGTTGAACAGTTTCAGCCGGCCCTGCTTCATGTCGATTTTCTTCTGTACATCTTTCAGCCCGAGCCGGTAGTCGATGGCGACAACGGCATATCCCCGGCTGGCGAAATATTCGTAGAAAGGAATATACGTCGCGTCACCGCGATCGCCGCGCATGAAACTCCCGCCAAAAACAAAGATGATGCACGGCTTTGCCTCCGTGAACTGCGGAGATTCGTATCTGTCCAGACGGAGCGTGTCGCCATCCTTGATGGAATAGATAAACGTCTGTTTGTTTATCCCGGCCGACGCCGGAAGAGATGCGCACAGAAGCGCAAGCAGCAAATAATACAATCTCGTTTTCATGATGAAATACTCTCCATTTTAATTTCCGCAAATATAAAAAAAATCGGCGGCAACGGCAATACAATACCATTTTTATCTACCTTTGCGCGACATGGAACCGTATCAGCTCATTACCATCCTCGGCCCGACGGCGTCCGGCAAAACCGCTTTTGCCGCGATGCTGGCCGATCGCCTTCACTCGGAGGTGATCAGCGGCGACTCGAGGCAGGTGTACCGGCGGATGGACATCGGCACGGGGAAAGACCTTGCCGATTATCAGGTGAACGGAAGGGCGACGCCGTATCATCTGATTGATATTTGCGAGCCGGGGACGCAGTATAACGTGTTCGAATATCAGCACGATTTCTTCCGCGCCTGCGAACAGATACGGGCGACGGGCGCGCTGCCCGTGCTCTGCGGCGGCAGCGGGCTGTATATCGAGGCGGCGCTGAACGGCTATCGCCTGTGGGACGTGCCGCAAAATCCGGCGCTGCGCGATGCGCTGAAAGGCAAATCGCTGCCCGAACTGGAAGAGATACTGGCCGCCCGCAAAAGGCTGCACAACAAAACGGACGTCGACACGCCTCAGCGGGCCATCCGCGCCATCGAAATCATGGAATACCTCGCGCAGCACGCGCCGGTACGAAACGAATACGCGCCTCTCCACAGCCTCATCATCGGGATGGATATCAGTCGCGAGCTTCGCCGGGAGAGAATCTCGCGCCGTCTGTACGCCCGCCTGGAGGAAGGGATGATCGACGAGGTGCGGCGTCTGCTCGACTCGGACATTCCGCCCGCGAGCCTGATCGGATACGGACTGGAATATAAATACGTGACGCTGTATCTGACGGACAAACTGGATTTCGACGGGATGGTCAAACAACTGGAGACGGCCATTCACCGGTTCGCAAAACGGCAGATGACCTGGTTCCGGGGCATGGAGCGGCGCGGATTCACGATCTGCTGGATGGACGCCACGCTTCCCGACGAAGAAAAGACGGCGCGCACACTGAACCTGTTGCATACTCATAAAAACTGAAATAGAATGAACATGATACACGAACTCGCGAACAAAAGGCAGTTTTTCCTCCTGGCCGGCCCCTGCGTGATTGAAGGAGAGGAGATGGCGCTTCGCATCGCCGAAAAGATCGTGAAGATGACCGGCGCGCTTGGCATACCGTACGCCTTCAAAGGCTCGTACCGCAAGGCCAACCGCTCGCGAACGGATTCATTTACGGGCATTGGCGACGGAAAGGCATTGAAAATCCTCCGCAAGGTGGGCGACACGTTCGGCATCCCGACCGTGACCGACATCCACGAGACGCACGAGGCGGCGCAGGCGGCCGAATACGTGGACGTGCTGCAGATACCCGCCTTCCTGTGCCGCCAGACGGACCTGCTGGTCGCCGCCGCGAGGACGGGACGGACGGTGAACATCAAGAAGGGACAGTTTCTCGCACCCGCGTCGATGCAGTTTGCCGCTCAGAAAGTCGTGGATGCCGGCAATCGAAGCGTGATGCTGACCGAGCGCGGCACGACGTTCGGATACACCGATCTGGTCGTCGACTTTCGCGCCATCCCGATGATGAAGCAGTTCGGCTTCCCGGTGATTACCGACATCACCCACTCGCTTCAGCAACCCAACCAGACGTCGGGCGTCAGCGGAGGCCTGCCGGAACTGATCGAAACGATTGCCAAAGCCGCCGTAGCCGTCGGGACTGACGGGCTGTTCATCGAGACGCATCCCGAACCGGCCATGGCCAAATCGGACGGCGCAAACATGCTGCCGCTCGACCTGCTGGAAGGGCTGCTGCGCAAGCTGGCACGCATCAGGGAAGCGATATAATCCCCCAATCTTTGAATCTTGAATTTTGAATCTTTGAATTTCTGTTTACCACGCAAACAGTGGATAATCCTTCATCATCCCGTTCACCTTTGCGCGTACGGCGGCGACGGTTTCGTCCGAGTCGGGACGGCGGAGCACAGCGTCGATGAGTTCCACAAACTCTCCCATTAGCGATTCTTTGACGCCGCGGGTCGTGACGGCGGGCGTGCCGATGCGGATGCCCGAAGTCTGGAAGGCGGAGCGGGTGTCGAATGGCACCATGTTTTTGTTCACCGTGATGTCGGCGGCCACCAGCGCGTTCTCGGCCGTCTTGCCGGAAAGGTCGGGATACTTGGCGCGCAGGTCGATCAGGAAGCAGTGGTTGTCCGTCCCGCCGGAGACGACCTTGTAGCCCGTGTCGGTGAACGCCTGCGCCATGACGGCGGCGTTCCTCTTCACTTGCGCCTGATAGTCGCGATATCCGGGTTCGAGCGCCTCGCCGAAGGCCACGGCCTTGGAAGCAATCACGTGCTCGAGCGGGCCGCCCTGAATGCCGGGGAAGACGGCCGAATCGAGCAGTTGCGACATCATCCGTATGTCGCCCTTCGGCGACCTGCGGCCCCGCGGGTCTTCAAAATCACGCCCCATCAGGATGATGCCACCGCGCGGGCCGCGCAGGGTCTTGTGCGTCGTGGAGGTGACGATGTGGGCATGCTTCAGCGGACTGTCGAGCAGCCCGGCGGCGATCAGCCCGGCCGGATGCGCCATGTCGATCATCAGCAGCGCGCCCACCCGGTCGGCTAAGGCACGCATGCGGGCGTAATCCCACTCGCGCGAATAGGCCGAGCCGCCGCCGATGATCAGGCTCGGACGCTTGCGCAGGGCAACCTCCTCCATGAGGTCGTAGTCCACGCGCCCGGTGTCTTCGTCGACGCCGTATGCCGTGGCGCGGTAGAGTATGCCCGAACTGTTGACCGGCGAACCGTGCGACAGGTGTCCGCCGTGCGACAGGTTGAGGCCGAGAAACGTGTCGCCCGGATTCAGCACGGCCAGAAACACGGCCGCATTGGCCTGCGCCCCCGAATGGGGCTGCACGTTGACCCATTCGGCGCCGAAGAGCCGCTTCAGCCGTTCGATGGCCAGGCTCTCCGTGCGGTCGACCACCTCGCAGCCGCCGTAATACCGCCGGCCCGGATACCCTTCGGCATACTTGTTCGTGAGCACGCTCCCCATCGCTTCAAGCACCTGACCGCTCACGAAGTTCTCCGATGCAATCAGTTCGATCCCCTTCAACTGCCGCTGACGTTCTTCTTCTATCAGCTCGAAAATAACATGATCCTTTTCCATACTGTTTCTATATTATATATGTTATATACGTTTGACGCCGTAAAGGTAGGGATTTCCGGGGAAACATCCGATGCCGGGGATTCGAAATTCAAGATTCAAGATTCAAGATTCAGGGAGCCTCCCTGCAGGAGATTCGAAGATTCAAGATTCAAAACGACACCGCCGCCCGCCTCCGCCGCCCTCCCCTCCCTTGTGGGGAGGGGCCGGGGGAGAGGTAAATTCAAGATTCAAAATTCAAAGATTCAAACAAATCTTCTGCTGAAGAAAGTCCGCCGCAGCCTCCGGCAAGAAATCCGCAGCCGCGGAAAGTCCGCCGCAGCCTCCGGCAAGAAATCCGCAGCCGCGGAAAGTCCGCCGGAGCCTCCGGCGAGAAATCCGCAGCCGCGGAAAGTCCGCCGGAGCCTCCGGCGAGAAATCCGCAGCCGGGGAAAGTCCGCCGGAGCCTCCGGCAAGAAATCCGCAGCCGCGGAAAGTCTGCTGGAGCCTCCGGCAAGAAATCCGCAGCCGGGGAAAGTCCGCCGGAGCCTCCGGCGAGAAATCCGCAGCCGGGGAAAACTCGCCGGAGCCTACGGCGAGAAATCCGCAGCCGGGGAAAGTCTGCCGAAGCCTACGGCGAGAAATCCGCAGACGGGGAAAGTCCGCCGGAGCCTCCGGCGAGAAATCCGCAGACGGGGAAAGTCCGCCGGAGCCTCCGGCAGGAAATCCGCAGCCGGGGAAAGTCCGCCGGAGCCTCCGGCGAGAAATCCGCAGCCGGGGAAAGTCCGCCGAAGCCTCCGGCGAGAAATCTCCGGCCGGAGAAAGTCTGCCACAACTTGCGGCGACTTTGTTACAATGGAATCCGGAACGCCCGGCACAGTCTCCGGACTGCGCCGGGCGGGGAAGGCGGTAACCGGTGTGGCGGGGCGTTGTAGAGACGCGATGCATCGCGTCTCTATCATCCCAACCGTCCCTGTCGTCCCCTTTGTCCCCACAGTTCCCGCCATCCCCCGGCACCACCATGCACCCGGCCCGAATAATCCCAGTAAAGACGCGATGCATTGCGTCTCTACATTCCGAACCGTTCGGTTATTCTCCGATAACCGCTCGGCGAAGGCGCCAGCCCAATGCCGTCAACTTAAGGGCGGACGCCGTACGGCGTCCGATTCATAATTCACAATTTACAATTCATCCTGTCTCACTGACGGGAAGCCGGAGAGGCCGAAACCTCACCAGAAATAAACATAAAACGCGACCGTAATCGCCAGTATAATCGTCGTATGGACAATATCCCAGCGGTTCCAGCTTGCGCGCGTCTCGGCCTTCTGTTCCGCGGAAGCCGTGCCGAAGACGAGTCCCTGAATCTTTTCAGCCGCGGGCGCCTTCGTCAGGAAACTGACCGCCACCACCACCGCGATGCATACGAGCAGCATCCATCCGCAGAAGAAGAGCCAGTTCGTGTCGAAAAAGACCGCCTTGAAGAACGTCTGCGCCGCGCCGGGCGTATTCTCGTAATATATTTTCGCTCCGAGCCGGGTCAGCCCGATGATCATGCCCGAGACAAGTCCCCACAGCCCGCCCTGCGCCGAGGCGCGTTTCCACGTGACGCCCAGCAGGAACGCCGCAGCGATACCCGGCGCCAGCACGGACTGAACTTCCTGCAGATAGGTGTAGAGCACGTCGCCGATGCTGCGCATGACGGGGATCCAGAGTATGCCCAGCACGACGACGACAAATGTCGCCACCTGCCCGATCACGACCAGGCGGCGTTCGGACGTGGCGGGGCGCAGCTTGCGGTAGAAGTCGATGGTGAAGAGCATGGACGACGAGTTGAAGAGCGAGGCGAGCGAACTCATCAGCGCGGCCAGGATGCCACACACCACCAGCCCCTTCATCCCCGCCGGCAGCAGCCGCGCGACGAGCGTCGGGAAGGCCGCATCCGCATTGTGGCTCCCGTTGGGCAGGAGGGGGAGGAAGCTGCCCGTCTTGACGTGCAGCGCAAAGGCGATCATGCCCGGAATGAGGAACAGGAAGACGGGCAGGAGCTTGAGGTATGCGCCGAAAATCGTTCCCCGCCGCGCCTCCTTCTGGTTCTTGCCCGAGAGCACGCGCTGGACGATATACTGATCCGTACACCAGTACCAGAACCCGATGATGGTCGAGCCGATCAGGGCGCCCAGCCAGGGAAACTGCGCGTCGCTGTTGCTGCGTATCAGGCTGGTCATCGTGTCGCCGTGTTCGTTGACGGCGACGCCTCCGCAGAGACGCATCATCTCGTCCCATCCGCCCAGCTCCTTCAGCCCGAGCACGAGGATGACCAGCGAGCCGAGCAGCAGAATAGGCGTCTGAAGTACGGACGTATAGAGCACCGACTTCATCCCTCCGAAGATGGTATACAGCGCCGTGATGACCACCAGCCCGACGGCGGCAATCCAGAAAAAGTCGATGCCCCAGAGCGTCTCGATGTCGAACACCTGCTGAAACACCAGCCCGCCGGCATACACGGTCACGGCCACCTTCGTCATCACGTAGCTGAGGAGCGAGATGACGGAGAGCACCGTCCGCGCGCCCGTGTTGTAGCGCCGCTCCAGAAACTCGGGCATCGTCAGCACCATGCTCCGCGCGTAGAAAGGCACGAAGACCCAGCCGAGAATCAGTATCATCCATCCCTGAATCTCCCAGTGCGCCATCGCCATGCCGCTCGAGGCGCCCGTCCCGGCAAGCCCGATCAGATGTTCGGAACCGATGTTGGACGCGAAGATGGAGGCGCCGATGGCGATCCACGTCGCGTCGCGCCCACCCAGGAAATAGTCTTTCGAATCGCGGTTCTTCTGCCGCAGCACCCGCACGATAATGCCCGCAAGCGCAAGTGAAAAAAGGCCGATTACCAGCCAGTCGTATATACCCATAGTTTTAATAATTCAATGATTCAAAGATTCTTCAGAAACATCCGTCTCCGGATGAGGGGTGTGTCGCAAGCCGGCGTTCCGTCATTAAAAGACCTTTCGACATACCCTCCCGTGGGAGAGGTTGGATTCGGGGCGTAAAAGTAACACTTATGAACCGGAGCATATACGGAAAAAGATATGTTGTTGAACATAAAACACGGAAATAATGTGAGAATGAATTTGCTCATTGGCATATTTGCTCATTCTCACATTACCTGATGCCGTTTCATCCGTGTGGATAACCGGTTTTCCATATCACGCAAAACCATCCCGTGCAAAGTATAAATCTTTGAATCTTTGCAGCATTGAAACGTTGAATTTGTTAATCTCCTTTTTTTTGTTTTTTCTCCGGAAAAAACGCCTATCTTTGCCCCGGTTTTGGTGTCACCCCTGTCCTGCCGGGCGGGGTGGTGAAAAGGGAATCAGGTGCGAATCCTGAACAGACCCGCTGCTGTAAGCTTCGCCAAAGCCTTCGAACAATACTCTAAACCACTGGGCGCGCTGCCCGGGAAGGACGTTTCGAAGGAGGAAGCAAGTCAGAAGACCTGCCGGAACCGCATAAAGTTTAAGGCTTTCGAGGTATAAAGCCGAAGACGGACATGACAGGTGGACGAGTAGGGAAAATCCCCTGACAAACTGACTTTCTTCGATACGGAAAAGATTCAAGGATTCAATGATTCGGAAATTTGACGGGTCAATGATTCCCCGGATGCACGAACAGTCGGTTTATCGCTTTCCCTCACCCTCCTCTCCGCGGACAACGGTTTCGACCCGCTCCGCATCGTTTATCCCCTTCTCCTTTCCCCTCAAAAGCAACCCGATAGCCGTTCCGCCGCCCCTCACGGGCATGGGAGCGACGGGGCTTTGCCATATCCGGAGGGATTCAAAAATTCAAAGATTCCCAACCATTAACCATTAACCGCTAACCATTAACCATTATCAAACTTCTATATAGAGTATCAATTAAATTATTACGTAAACGATGGAAACAATATCCAAGCTAAAGGACGTGATACATCACGTCGACGTGTGGTTCGTACCGAACACACTGCCGGACACGCTGCCGGACCCCAAGAAGCCGTATATCGGCAAATCGCAGGCGCTCCCCTACCTCGGCGTCGAAGAAGTAGCGGCCAAGGCCGTAATCTATGGAGAGAGCATCAACCCGGAAGAGATGGTGCGACACGTAAAGGCGTACCATAACATCTGTGCCTACCTGGCGGCGGACGGATACGGCATCTCGAATGCCCTCTTCCGTACCCGCATCCGCATACCCGGCGAGTACGACGGATACGAGACTGCGCTGCCCGAAGGGCTAAGCCCCGCCCCGCGCATCAACACCTCGCCCGCCTTCCAGGAATATATCCGCGAAAACGTCAGGCTCGACTTCCGGGGCATCGACGAGACGCACGGACACATGTTCACCTTCCTCGACGAAGCCTCGGGATCGGACAGCAAGATGACCGTCGGCGGGCTTTTCCACATCCGCGGAACGGGCCTCAAGATCGTGCACGACGACGAGCCGGAGCACATCGACCAGGTCGGACTCTGGTTCGTACTCGCCAGCAACCCGGCGATGCGCCTCCGCGCCGCCTCCGTCGCCATCAACGAGCCGCGCACCGTCGTCGCCGTCATCCCCGCCGCCCTGATGACCGTCGGATCCGAGTTCTACCTCGAAATCGTCACCCAGAGCAGCGCGAAGAAAAACGGACACGCCCTCAAGACGGTACGCACCGTTCGCTCCGAGCACACCTTCCAGTGCGTCAACTCCTGACCCCCTCCTGCCGCCCCGCCCCGCACCACCCGGCAAGCACCGCCCTGCACCACCCGGCAAGCACCGCCCGCACCACCCGGCAAGCACCGCCCGCACCGCCCGGCAAGCGCCGCCTGCACCACCCGGCAAGCGCCGGGGCGGGACGGCAGGAACTTACACTAACCATTAACCACTAACCATTAATCATTAACCATTAACCATTAACCACTACCCAATAAACCGGCACGCCAGCCGTGCCATGTAATTTATCTATATCATTTAATTTTTCTCGTTATGAAAAAGTGTTTTGTTTTTATGATGATTGCGCTTTTCATGAGCGCAGCGGTCTATGCGCAGCATAGAGACCGCAAGGGAGTCATTCATGTGCAGGGACACCCGCACGAGTATTTAACCAAATTACACGGCGGCAAGGAGGACGTCAAGACAAGAGCTGTGACTGGCAGCACGGCCGATATCAATCTCGCAGACATCATCTGCTGGGCGGGAAGCCCGGACACGACACGGACGATTGATTCCGCAGTGCTCGTGATCAAGTGGACAAGTTTACCGCCGGCATATGTCCAGGACAGTATCCTGATCTGGGGATACCGCTGGAATCCGCAGACAGCGGAAGGCTGGGATGTAACCAAGTATACCGTCGACATGATCCGCGCCGTAGCCAATGCCGACTGCCGCTTTGTCGCACTGCTTCAAAACTCGAATGGAGGAAGCATTGCCGCCGGTGGATTCGGGTATAATTATGGCGATGATGTTGAGCGTCCATCGGTTTGGTTTGATTACAACCACGCCTCGATGGACGACACCATCAAGTTCCACTACGAGGGGCCGCCCAACTGCGAATACGGGCAGGGAGCCATTCCGTATAATCTGGACAGTCAGTGGCAGGAAGCTGATAGACGGGCGGGCGTCCCCAACTACTCCTCCGGAACGGGCAACGGCATCATCCGCCATCCCTTCGACGCCGACTACGGCTATCCCGCCTACGACTTTGATTATTGGATAAGGTCCACTCCTATTATCGTTCCCACTCGGCCATACTCCTGGCAGGCCGGATGGTATTATAGCTACTGGGCGTTTTATCACAAGGAGCAACTGACGGGAGGCTTTGTTGCCGACTCGCTGACCATCACCACCCGCCAACTGGGAAACCACTATGTGGACGGATTCGTGTTTGAAGACCAGCCCTTAATATGGCCTCCCACACACGACATGAGCGGCAACTACAACTTGCCGTATGACTGCAACTGCGGATGCACGGGCGTCAATGCGATTGTAGAACAAAAAGGGAAAAGAAAGTAAACATTAACACGGGGATGCCGGCGTATACCGGCGTCCCCTTAATTTGAAAGCAAAAATGAAATGAAACAGATTACAAACATCAGTCGAATAACCCTCCTGCTGCTCTGCGGCCTCTGCATGGCCGGCGGCGCGCAGGCGACAACCGTATGGAAGGTGACCTCCACAGCCGACGACGGCGGTACAGGCACGTTCCGATACATTATGACAAACCTGGATCCCAACGACGACGACAACATCATCGAATTTGACGACGCCCTGGCCAACGATACCATCAAGCTGTCATCAACCTTGCTTTACGCCTTTGGAAGCAGAGATAATCTCACCGGAAAAAACCTTACGGTGCGCGGCAACGGCGTAACAATTTCCGGCAGTTACCTTTTCTTTGGACATTCTAATGCTAACTCTAAAATGAATAACCTGTGGGTGGAAAACATTCATTTTGCCGATAGTGAAGGAGAGGGTATTTACTTTTCCGCCCAGTCGGGCCGCGTAAGGAACTGTTCGTTCAGCCCCACGGCAAATTCTCCTGCCCATCTCTGCATCCACCCCAAGGGAGGAACCATTCTGTTCGAAGGCTGCGCCTTTACAGCAAAGGCCGGTTCCGAACGCCAGCCGTATGTATTAAATAGCTCTTCCGCCGTATCCAAAGTATCGTTTGTATCCTGTACCTTCGTGAAACCGGCAGGTTCCTATGATGTACAAGCGTATTATGAAGGTTATGGATGGTATACTATGGATTCGGATCATCCTTTTATCTCATTTGGACAAAACGGTGCGATCGAAATGACCAACTGCGTCGTAATGGACACCAGCACCGGCCAGCCGACATTCAGTGTAAAAAACAGCAAACTTGCCACTAAAGGCTACAACGTCATCCTGCAAGGCTCCGTTGCCTCCACCGCCGGCTACGGCTGGCCGGCGCTCGACGCCGCAGGCGACAACGTCATGTCCGTGGGCGACACCGAACCCCTGATACTCGACGAAGGCATCTACAAGGTGAATACCACCCAAAGCCCGGCCTACCGCCACCTGCCCTCGCAATCCGTGCTGGCAAGCAACGACGTGCTGGCAGGCATCGAGTTTCCCGAAAAAGACCTTGCAGGCGACGGAATCGACTACACCTGCAAAACCCACAGCGGCGCATGGCAGGCAGTCCGGCTGGCCGGCGGCGAAACGGAGCCGCCGGCAGAATGTGACGGCGCGGCGGCGACGGGCATTACCCTCACCCCGCCCGCCGAAACCGTCTATACCGAAAACGGCGCTTATACCATTACCGCCGCCGTCGCACCCGGAGACGCTTCGCAGGCCGTCACCTGGACAAGCAGCGACGAAGGCGTCGCCACCATCGTCTCCGACGGTAGCAATACGGGCCGGATTACGCCCCTGGCAGCGGGAACAACGACCCTCACCGCCATTTCCGTCGCCACGCCTGCCGTCACGCAGACCTGCGAGATAACAGTCGTCGCCTATCCCCACGTCGAGAGCATTACGCTGGAACTCGACACCATCCGCAGCGCCCACCATCTGCAGCACCGCGTCCTGTCCCCCGTCATTTCGCCCGAAGGGGCGCTCAACAAGGCATTCACCTGGACGATTATAGACCCGGATAATGTATTAGCCAGCCGGCTTATGGGAGGCGTATACACCCTGGCAGGCAAGCAGGCGGGCACGGCTAAACTGGCTGTTACGGCCACAGACGGCGGCGCCACGGATACATGCGTGCTCGTCTTCACCGACCCGCACTATACCGACGGCGTCTTTATGATAACCGAAGGCAATTATCCCGGCGAGGGACGGCTCAACTTCCTCCATCCCGACGGGACGTGGGACTACGACCTGTATACCGCATTCAACAATCCCGTGGATTTTCAAGACCCCGCCCGCAACTTCGGCGTCACCTCCCAGTTCGGCACCATCTACGGCGGCAAGTTCTACGTCACCTCCAAGCAGGGCGCACGCCTCGTCACCTTCGACCCCGTGACGATTGAGCAGCACAAGGAGTTCTGGAGTGT
>JAIRZY010000147.1 GCA_031266995.1 Tannerella sp. | reverse complement strand
GAAAACATTTTACAGCCTCTTCCCCGCAATGGAGCATGAAGACGCGAGCGCCCGGATTCCGGCGGAAATAATGAATCACATCGGCGCCCGGCCGTTCGGCGACATACTGTCCGAATGTCGGAGCCGTACCGGTTCGTCCGGAGCGTTTTTGAAAAGAATGTATGACCGCTTCGACGCCTTTTTCATCGTCAAATTCCTGAATACCTTTAATCACAGCCACACGTATCCGCCCGTCGACGTCCGGGAAGCCGGAAAAACCCTCTTGAAATATTACGGCCTCGGCGATGCGGACGATTTGTACGAAGCGGTCACGCTTCTGGACGTAAATTCGTGATTCAAAAATACGGGTTATAGAGTCCTGCGCCGGTCTTTGAATCTTTGCGTATTGAATTTGAAATTTTGAGTCCCGAACTGCTTGGTGAGCCGGATAAGAAAAAAGGCTGCCCGGAAATCATCCCGGCAGCCTCCCTATCCATCTTATTATTTAACTTAAAAAGAAAAGGGTGTTGTTATTTAGCAAAAAAACTTTTTACGTCGTCGTTCGGCATCATTTCCTCCTGGAAGATGTATGCACCCGTCTTGGGCGACTTTACCATCCTGATGACCTTTGAATAAGTCCGTCCTTCACCTTTCTTGAATGTTGCAACTGCCTTTTTTGCCATGACTTAATCTCCTATTATTTAATTTCTTTATGCAATGTGATCTTTTTCAGGATGGGATTGTATTTTTTCAGTTCCAGCCTCTGCGTCGTGTTTTTTCTGTTTTTTGTCGTGATGTAGCGCGACGTGCCCGGCATACCGCTGTCTTTGTGTTCGGTACATTCGAGAATCACCTGTATCCTGTTTCCTTTTACTTTCTTAGCCATTCCTCGTTTCTCCTTTTAATTTATAAGACCTTTCGAGGCTGCTTTCTTGATGGCTGCGTCCAGGCCTATCTTGTTGATAAGGCGCAACCCTGCCGCCGAAATCTTCAGCGTAATCCAGCAGTCCTGCTCTACCCAGTAGAATTTCTTCGAGAACAGATTCACGTTGAATTTGCGTTTCGTCCTCTTGTTGGAGTGGGCAACGTTGTTTCCCACCATTGCCTTCTTTCCCGTAATTTGACAAACTTTTGACATCGCTTTTCGTTGTTTTTGCAAATTAATTTTCACTTTCAGGGCGCAAAGATAGGCATTTGATTTTATCTCTGCAAAATTTTCCGCCCGGAATTTGTTTCATACTTTTTTATGTTTCGACATAGCCTTTGAGACACAGTCCGATAATTCACCGTTTCGCGTACGCAGGATGAGATTTGAACTCACACACCGTTACCGGCACTACCCCCTCAAAGTAGCGTGTCTACCAATTCCACCACCTGCGCATGTAAGGATGGTGCCCAGAACAGGACTCGAACCTGCACAGCTATTAACTACTCGCACCTGAAACGAGCGCGTCTACCAATTCCGCCACCTGGGCATATCAATAATTACATAAAAAAGGCGGCCGCCTGCCGCTCCGTCATGCTGCCATGACGTTTTCGGGGGCAAAAGTAATTGTTTTTATTGAAACCTGCAAACGGTTCTGCATTTTTATTTTTTGTGCGATGTCTTTTCTGTTTTGAAAAAATGAATTACTTTTGTGCAAATTAATAATTTCATATTTTATTACCCATGGAAAATAATATTTTCGAACTGACAACCGAGCAATTAAAATCAATTGCCACAAGCCTTCAGGAGAAAATCCGCGAAGGCCTCAGGGAAGACGGGAAAGAAATCCGCTGTCTTCCGACATACATCAATCCCAACTCCGACGTGGTGAACGGGAAAGTGCTGGTACTCGATTTGGGCGGCACCAATTTCCGGGCGACCGTCATCGAGTTTGTCGGCGGCAAGCCGAAAGTCCATCCGGGCACGAAGGACAATTTCGAGAAAATCATGAAGGATCCGGAAGGGCGCGACCGCGACGAACTGTACGGGAAGATGGCTAGCCTGATCGGTTCGCTCAATCTCGAAGGCGTCAATGCCATCGGCTACTGCTTCTCGTATCCGTGCGAATCGACGCTGGACGGCGACGCCAAGCTGCTCTACTGGACGAAGGGCGTGACCGTGCGCGGACTGATCGACCAGCCTGTCGGGAAAACGCTGATGGAATACCTGAACAGGAATCTCAAGGGATGCAATTTCACATCCATCAAGGTGATTAACGACACGGTCGCCAGCCTGTTTGCGGGGCTGACCGACAAGGAGGCGCAGGCGCACATCGGACTGATTGTGGGCACGGGTACCAACATGGCGCCGTTCTATCCGTCGGGCAAAATCAGGAAACTGAATCCGGACTACAGGCAGACGGGTCTGATCCCTATCAATCTGGAATCGGGCAACTTCTATCCGCCGTTCCTGACGGTTATCGACGACAAGATCGACAAGTATTCGGACAATCAGGGCGGACAGCGGTTCGAGAAGGCCATATCGGGCATGTATCTGGGGCGCATTATCGAGTATCTTTTCTCGTGCGACGAGTTTGAAGACAAGTTCGATGCCGAAAAACTGACGCGGATCATGAGCTATCCCGACATGTACAAGGATAAATATGTACTTGCAGCCTGTCAGGTATACGAGCGTTCGGCCCGACTGGTTGCCGCGTCGCTGGCGGGGCTGATTGTCGACATCATCGAGTCGTACGACAATCCGGTCAAAATCGTCCGCCTGACGGCCGAGGGCAGCCTCTTCTGGAGCGAAGACCAGAAGGGGCTTAAGCACGTGAAATTTAAGAGTTACAAGTGCCAGGTGCTGGATATGCTGTATGCGCTGCTCGACGCCTTCGGTCATGGCGACGTGACGATTCGTGTCGAGAAGACGCCGAATGCGAATCTGATAGGGTCGGCGATTGCGGCGCTGTCGTGATTCAAGGATTCAAAGATTCAAGAACTCGAGATTCGAGATTTTTGTGCAGATGCAAAAGGGAGGTATTTCCGTTTCCGGAGGGTACCTCCCTTTTCCTGTGTGCTTTCTTCCTCCGGAGCCTGCCGGGTTTTGCTATATATTAATGTATGGGCTTTTTTCTTATCTGATGCCGAGTTTTGCCTTGACGGCTCTGGGGATGGCGTCTTTATGAAGCGTGAGGTTGATGGTTTTACCGGCGACGTACGACCGGGATGCGTACCAGATGCCTTTGTACTTGCTTTCCGTGCCCCACGAATTTTTTACCAGATAGAAATCCTTTCCCGTCTGGTCTTTGGCCGCGCCGTAGATGAGCATGAGGTGGTCGTCCGTCGTCTGATAGTTGTCGTAGGCCTGCTGGCGCAGCGCCGGTGTCACGTCGACTTCCTTGCAGGGTTTCGTCGCAAGCTTCTTCACTTCGTCTTCCTTTTCCTTTGCGCTCAGTCCTGTCCAGCGCGCCTGGTCGGAACCGGATGTTTCCAGCGTTTTTGCGTCGGGAAGGGTCGCGAGGCCGTCGCGCGTGAAGCTGCTTTCGCTCACGTCGGCTGTCCACGCGACGGTGTAACCGTTGTCTACCGCATAATCGACCGTGGCCATGAGTTCTTCCAGGGGCACGTTGTAGCTTTGTTCCCAGCGCCAGTTGTCGGGTATTTCCAGCGCGAACTGCGTATAGAACGGATGGTGGGTGAAGGACGTCAGCGAGATGTAGTCGTCGATGTTCAGCCCCAGCGATTCGCCGAAGCTTTTCGGCGTATACTGCTTTCCTTCATACGCGAACGTTTCGGGGATTTCGCCCAGGTAGGTGTCGATGATTCCCTGGCAGGCGGTCTGCCAGACGGGCGTCAGCTTGCCGTTCGGTTTGGTGATGACGGTTTTCACGAACGACGAGGCGAGCTGCACCATTTCGCCGTGCACGTGGATGTCTTCGCCGTACTGCAGGCCCGTGTACACGCTGCGCGGGATGGCGCCGTAGTGCTTGAAGACGTACATCACGTCGGGACACGAGCCGCCCTGACCGAAATTCATGCTGCCGTGCAGCCGCACGTATTTCTCTACCTTGTCGCGGTATGAATGGTTGACGACAAACATTTCCGACAGGTCGTACGTCCCTTTGCCGGTGCGCAGCAGCTCGGCTTCGATCAGCGCGACACCCGAAAACGACCAGCATGTGCCCGTGCGGCTCTGATTTTTGACGGGCGTAATCTTCGCTTCCTTCACGGTTGTGAATTGATACTCTTCCTGCGCAATGGCAGTTGCAAAAACTCCGGAGAGGAGTAAACATGAGGCAATAATTTTTTTCATATACAGGTTGTTTTTGAATATTTCATGCAAATATACGAAAACATGTTTCATGCAGCGTTTTTTTTCTGCAAAAACGACGGTTTATGCTATGCGCAGCATGGTTCCCGCCCGATATTATCTTTAATTTACGGCCGATTATATAATGAATCAAAGATAGAAAGTGTAAATGACATGTGATTTACGCTTTCCCCGGGTGGGGATTTCAAGAATCACATGTCATTTATGCTTCCCACAGCCGTGGATTTTATGTTTGACATGTCATTCGTTAAATCCACAGCCGGGGATTTAATGTTTGGGATGTCATTTGTTAAATCCACAGCCGGGGATTTAACCTTTGGGATGTCATTCGTTAAATCCCCGGTCGTGGATTTAACGATAGACATGTCATTTGCAAAATCCACAGCCGTGGACGCCATATTTGACATCTCATCTGCACTTTCCACAGCCGTGGACACCCTGTTTGACATCTCATTCACACTTCCCACAGCCGTGGACAATAATTTATAATTTATAATTCATAATTAATACTTTATACCCATGAAAATTATTACCGTACACTTCAATTATCTGCGCAACGAAGCGCACTACCAGTTTCTTCTTCTGGTGAAAAAACTGTTTGAGAGCTACGAAAACGTGGCTACCGTTGTAAACACGCTCCTCACGCAGCTCTATGCGCTGCTCACGCTCGAAGGCAAGCTCGTCGACGCCGTCCGCGCGAGCGAGTACACAAAGCAACTGGCCGAAATCGACCATCGCCTCGACCGCGCCCTCGCCGGACTGAGCATCGCCATCGAGGCGGGACTTCACCGCCCCGACGCGGAGGCCGTCAAGGCCGCCGAACGCCTCACCATCCGCATGAAAGCCTTCCGCGGCGAAATCGAACAGAAGGCGTACGAGGAAGAGGCCGCCGCCGTCAAGATCCTCGTGGCCGACCTGCAGGGCGACTATGCGCCGCAGGTCACCACGCTCGGCCTCAGCGTCTGGCTGATCGAAATCGCCTCCGCCCAGGCCGCTTTCGAGCAGATCTTCCTCCTGCGCAGCGCCGAACACGTCGAACGGCCACAGGAACGCCTCAAAGACGTGCGCCGCGAAATCGAAGCCGTGTACCGACAGATCGTCGAACGCCTCAACGCCTACACCGTAATGAACGGCGAGGGTCTCACGGGCGTCTTCATCGCCAAGCTCAACGACGAGATCACCTACTTCAACGAGCACAACCACCACCGCGTCCCGAAGGACATCAGCCTCGCCACCGTCGCCTCCATCCCCGACCAGCCCTGGGACAGCCGGCAGCCGTCCACACCGCTGCCCGACGCGACCGACGAAAAAGGCAACCTGCTCGTCTTCGCACGCGACTATGCGCTGACCTACCACGACAACGACCGACCCGGCAACGCCTTCGTCACCCTCCACGGACACAGCGCCTGGAAAGGCAAAAAGACCGTCAGCTTTGTCATCTTCAGTAATGATTAACGGTTAATGGTTAATGGTTAATTCTCTGTGTCCCTCTGTGCTTCTCTGTGTCTCTCCGTGTAACTTTTTCTTTTTCTTACACAGAGTTCCACAGAGAAGCACAGAGAACCACAGAGAACAGTCACGGAAATCCCGCCTCACACCCCATTAACCACTAACCACTAATCATTAATCATTAATTAAAAATATGATACAGAAACTTTACACCATTGCAATCCTGTCGGGGTTTCTCCTGACAGCGGCGCCGGGCGGACGGGCGCAAACCTCCGGTTCGACAGGAACCCTCTACTGGGAACTGGCCGGCAACACGCTCACCATTACCGGCACGGGCGCGATGCCGGACTATACCGCGACTAACATGCCCTGGTATAGCTATAGAAATAATATTCAAGCGGTGGATATACAGACTTCCGGCCCGACGACGATTGGGAACCACGCTTTTGACCGTTGCACGAACCTTGCTTCCGTCAATATCCCTGCAGGCGTGACGGCGATTGGATACCGGGCTTTTTACGATTGCATGGGCCTTACTTCTGTCAATATCCCGGCAGGTGTGACGACGATTGGAGACGAGGCCTTTTACGGTTGCACGTACCTTGCTTCCGTCACTATCCCGGACGGCGTGACGGCGATTGGAAACTATGCTTTTGCCAGTACGGGCCTTACTTCCGTCACTATCCCGGCGAGCGTGACGACTTTCGGAAGCAATGTTTTTGACCGTTGTACAAGCCTTGCCTCCGTCACTATGGCGGAAGGTCTGACGGTAATTGGAAACGAGGCTTTTGCCCTTTGCACGGGCCTTACTTCCGTCACTATCCCGGCGAGCGTGACGGTGATTGAAAACAGTGTTTTTTACCATTGTACAAGCCTTGCTTCCGTCGATATCCCGGCAGGCGTGACGACGATTAGAGACGCGGCTTTTGCTGAGTGCACGAGCCTTACTTCCGTCAATATCCCGGACGGCGTGACGGCGATTGGAGACGATACTTTTTACGGTTGCACGGGTCTTACTTCCGTCAATATCCCGGAAGGCGTGACGACGATTGGAGAAGAAGCTTTTCGCAGTTGCTTTGGCCTGGAAGAAATCGTCATGCACTGGACGGATCTCTCGACGGTCGCCATCCACCCGGATGCGTTTCGTTACGTGTCGATGAGCGGGATTCTGCTGTATGTCCCGTACGGGACGGAGGCGGAATATGCGGCCCTCAGCATCTTTGCGGGAGTGAAGGGCATCGTGCCGTTCGACTCCCGCTCCGTGACCGTCGTCATCCTGTCGGCGAACGGCGGCGCCACGTGTCCGAAGCTTGTCCCGGCCGATACGGTGGTGACGCTGACCCTCACGCCCTCGCCGGGGTATGAGCCGGAGGAAGTGCTGGCCTTCAAGACCGGCGACCGGTCGACAACTGTCGCGCTTGCAGGCACGGGCCTTTCGCGCACCTTCGTCATGCCGGCGCACGACGTGACGGTCGAAATCATCTACCGCCCCACGCGCTTCGAAATGCCGTCCCTCATCACCACCACAACGCTTCTGCCCGACACGACGGGCGGCGGCGTGCCCGTCAAATACGAACTTGATCCCCGCTCCGCCGCCTGCGCCCGCCTCGACAGCAACCGCCTTACGCCGCTGCGCGACGGCGAGATACGCATCACGGCCACCGGCGACCTCTCGCTGCCGGCGACGCCCTACATCCTTTACATCTCGCTGCCGCCGCCGCCCTTCGCCGCCATCCGTCGCACGGTCATTCTGCCCGCCGTCGGCGGCGCCGTCACCGACCCGCCCGCAGGCCGTCACGCCGTCGTCAGCGGCGAAGACTTCGTCTTCACCCTCGCGCCCGCGCCGGGCCGCCTCGCCTTCCCCGCCGCCCCGGTGGTCAGCACCGGCCGCACGGCCGAACCTGACGGCATCGTGAGCGACAACGGCGACGGGTGGTCGTACACCGTCCGCATCCCCTCCATCCGCCAGGCCGTCACACTGCGCATCGACATCGAAGCGCCCGCCGCCCTCGACGCCGCGGCCGGCCCTGCCCGCGTCCTGAGCGCCGGCAGCCGGCTGCGCATCACGGCCTCCGCCCCGGGCGAGGCGCAGGTCTACACCCTCGCCGGCACACTGATAAAGACCCTCCGCTACCCGGCGGGCGAGACGGTTGCGACACTGCCGGCGGGGCAGTATGTTGTCGTTGCCGGCGGGACGGCGTACAGGATTATCATTCGATGATTTAAAATTCGGGAACGGTTTGGTTTTTAGAGACGCGATGCTTCGCGTCTCTACCGTCCGCCGCCCGGTTTGGAATGCAGAGACGCGATGCATCGCGTCTCTACGGCCCGCCGGTTTGGAATGTGGAGACGCGAGGCATCGCGTCTCTACGGCCGCCCGGTTTGGAATGGTGGAGACGTGAGGCATCGCGTCTCTACCGCCCACCTCTCCCCCGGCCCCTCCCCACAAGGGAGGGGAGAAATATGCCGGGTGGGATGGGCGGCGGTATTGTTTTGAATCTTTGAATTTACCTGAAGGAAATCAGGTCATACTGAAGT
>JAIRZY010000109.1 GCA_031266995.1 Tannerella sp. | reverse complement strand
ATAGTTAGGAAAGTTCGCCGGAACTTCCGGGAAGGTTTCCTAATACTTAGGAAAGTCTCTCGGAATTTCCGGGAAGGTTTCCTAATGCTTAGGAAAGTCTCTCGAAATTTCCGGGAGTGCGGCGGGAAGATTAAACTTGTCAAAAGTCGGATTCGTTTGATCCGGACCGTATACATTATAAGTCGCACTCCAGTCTGTGTGCGCTCCAAAATCAGGATTCTTGGACGGAGAATATGGAGTCGTTATTATCAGCATATTATATTGAATAGAGAATTTTTTCTTCATTTCTTTGTAAATATGATCTTGCTAAACCGAAAAAGCAGTACATTTGCGACGAATATTAAGACAACTTGAAATAGAAACATGCCAACTGTGATTAAGATCAAGAAAGGCCTGGACATCAACCTGAAGGGGAAGGCGTCCGGGGTGATGATGGAGGCGGCGGCTTCCGGCAGTTATGCGATTGTTCCCGACCATTACACGGGCGTCACGCCCAAAGTGACGGTGCGGCCGGGCGACCGGGTCAGGGCCGGTTCGACGCTGATGACCGACAAGCGCTATCCCGAAATACGCTTCGTTTCGCCCGTGAGCGGTGAAGTGACGGAAGTCCTTCGCGGCGAGAAACGCAAGGTGCTGCGCATCGAAGTGAAACCCGACAGTGTCATCGAATACGAAACCTTTGCGGTGCCCGCCGCGCCGGCGAGCAGCGAAGAAATCAAAGCCCTGCTCCTCGAAGCCGGCCTGTGGCCGTACATCAAGCAGCGTCCGTACGACCGCATCGCCGCGCCCGACACGGCGCCGCGCGACATCTTCGTCACTGCCTGCTACACCGCGCCCCTCGCCCCCGACTTCGACTTCATCGCGAAAGGTGAGGAAGACGCCCTGCAGGCGGGACTGGACGCGCTGGGACGGCTGACCGGAGGCCATGTTTACTTCGGCGTGAAGAAAGGTTCCGCGCTCGCCCCCCTGCGCGTCGAACGCGTCGAACTCGACGGGCCGCACCCCGCCGGCAACGCGGGCGTGATGATCAACCGCATCCGGCCCGTCAACAAAGGCGAGACCGTCTGGACGCTCAACGCCGCCGACGTGCTCTTCATCGGACGCCTGATGCTCACCGGCAAGGTCGATTTCAGCCGCACAGTGGCGCTCACCGGCTCGGAGATGACCGAACGCGGATACGTCAGGGCCATTGCCGGATGCACCGTCGCCAGCCTGACGAAAGGCCGCACGATGCCCGGCGACAGGCGCATACGCCTGATCAGCGGCAACGTGCTGACCGGCACGAAAGTCGCCCCGGACGGCGTACTCGGCGCATACGACAACCAGATCACGGCCATACCCGAAGGCGACGACGTCAACGAGTTTCTGGGCTGGGGCATGCCCGGCTTCGGGAAATACAGCGTCAGCCGCACCTACTTCACCCGGCTGGCAGGCCGGGCGCGCGAGTACGTCATCGACGCCCGCATCCGCGGCGGACGGCGCGCCATGATCATGTCCAACGAATACGACAAAGTCTTCCCGATGGACATTCTCCCCGAATACCTCCTGAAAGCCATCATCGCTTTCGACATCGAGAAGATGGAAAACCTCGGCATCTACGAGGTCGCGCCCGAAGACTTCGCGCTGTGCGAATTTGTAGACACGTCGAAAATCGAACTGCAGCAAATCGTCCGCAACGGCCTCGACCTGCTGTACCGGGAAATGAATTAGTAACTGTAAAACATAGAAGAGATTGAAAGCGTTAAGGAATTTTCTCAACAGGATGAAGCCCCATTTCGAAGAAGGCGGCAGGCTGTCGGCCTTCCGTTCCGTGTTCGAGGGGTTCGAGACATTTTTGTTTGTTTCGAACGCAACTTCGCGGTCGGGCGTGCACATCCACGACAGCATCGACTCGAAACGCACGATGACGGTTGTCATCGTCGCGCTGCTGCCCGCCCTGCTTTTCGGCATGTACAACACCGGCTATCAGCACTACCTTGCCACCGGCGCCGCGGCATCGTGGCAGATGACTTTCCTGTACGGCTTCCTGGCCGTGCTGCCGAAAATCATCGTCTCCTACGTCGTCGGACTGGGCATCGAGTTCATCTCCGCCCAGATCAAAAAAGAAGAAATACAGGAAGGATTCCTCGTCTCGGGGATGCTCATCCCGATGATCGTGCCCGTTGACACGCCGCTCTGGATGATTGCCGTGGCGACGGCCTTTGCCGTGATCTTCGCCAAGGAAGTGTTCGGCGGAACGGGATACAATATATTTAATGTAGCGCTGGTGACGCGCGCGTTCCTGTTTTTTGCCTATCCGGCGGCCATGTCGGGCGACAAAGTGTTTGTCCGCACGGCCGACATCTTCGGACTGGGCGCGGGCACGCCGCTCGACGGCTTCACGGGCGCCACGCCGCTCGGACAGATCGCCACGGCGTCGAAAGACATGATCGGCTCGTTTCAGGTCATGGACACGCTGAACCGGCCGCTCTCGACAATGGACATGCTGACCGGCTTCATACCCGGCTCCATCGGCGAGACGTCCGTCATTGCCATCCTGATCGGCGCCGCCATCCTGCTCTACACGGGCGTGGCGAGCTGGAAGACGATGCTCGCCGTCTTCGTCGGCGGCGCGGCGGTGGCGTTCGGCTTCAACCAGATGGGCACGACCGTCGCGATGAGCGTCTCGCCGCTCGAACACCTGATGCTGGGCGGCTTTGCCTTCGGCGCCGTCTTCATGGCGACCGACCCCGTCACGTCGGCACGTACCGAGACAGGCAAATACATCTACGGTTTCCTTGTCGGCGCGATGGCGATCGTCATCCGCGTGCTCAATCCGGGCTACCCCGAAGGCATGATGCTCGCCATCCTGCTGATGAACACGTTTGCGCCGCTGATCGACTATTTCGTGGTCGACGGCAACGTGAAACGCCGCCTCAGGAGAGTAGCAGTCAAGAAATAACATCCATAAAACAGAAAGCATTATGAACAGAGACAGTAATGTTTACACCATCCTGTACGCATCCGTCATGGTGGTGGTGGTAGCGATCATGCTGGCCTTCACCTCCGAAGCGCTCCGCGACAGGCAGAAGCTGAACGAGGACGCCGACCGGAGGCAGCAGATCCTCCGGTCGATTCACGTGTCCGTATCCAGCGACGAGGCCGAAGCCAAATACGGCGAACTGATCCGGGAGGCCTATCTCGTGAACGACGCCGGCGAAAAGACGGAAGGCGACGCCTTCGCCATCGACGCCCTGAAAGCCTTCGAACAGCATACGTATCCCGTCTTTGAAGCCGTTGTGGACGGACAGACGAAATACGTCATGGCCCTGCGCGGCAAAGGCCTCTGGGGAGCCGTCTGGGGATACATCTCCGTCGACGGCGACCGGAACACCGTCTTCGGCGCCGACTTCAGCCATGCCGGAGAAACACCGGGACTGGGCGCCGAAATCGCCACAGCGGCGTTCACCTCCCAGTTCAAAGGCAAGCAACTGTTCAAAGACGGCGCGTTCCGGAGCATTGCCGTCGTCAAGCCCGGCCGCACCCGCGCGGGACAGGACTGCGTGGACGGCATCTCGGGCGGCACGCTCACGAGCAACGGCGTCAACGACATGCTGTTCGCCTGCCTGGAAAGTTACACCTCATTCTTAAAATCGAAATAAACGAAGCAATATGGGATTCTTAAACGAAAAAAACAGGGAGATCCTTTCAGGCCCGCTGAGCCGCAACAACCCGGTCATCATCCAGATGCTCGGCATCTGTTCGGCGCTCGCCGTGACGGCCAAGCTGGAGCCGGCCGTCGTGATGGCGCTGTCCGTGACGGCGGTCGTGGCCTTCTCCAACGTTGTCATTTCGCTCCTGCGCCATACGATTCCGAACCGCATCCGCATCATCGTCCAGCTCGTCGTGGCGGCGGCCCTGGTGACGGTTGTCAGCGAGATACTGAAAGCCTACGCCTACGATGTGAGCAAGCTGCTCTCCGTTTACGTCGGGCTGATTATCACGAACTGCATCCTGATGGGACGGCTCGAAGCCTTCGCGCTCGGCAACCGCCCGTGGGAATCGTTTCTCGACGGCGTCGGCAACGGGCTGGGCTACGGCATCATCCTGGTGGTTATCGCCTTCGTGCGCGAACTCTTCGGCTCGGGCACGCTGTTCAACATCCGCGTCGTCCCCGAAGCGTGGTACATCAAGAACGGCGGGTTCTACGAAAACAACGGCATGATGATCATGCCCCCGATGGCGCTCATCCTCGTGGCCGTCATCATCTGGATACACCGCTCGCGCAACAGGGATCTGCAGGAAGAAAATTGAAAACCGACAAAATAATAAGGAATTAAAGAATGGA
Organism: Tannerella sp.; assembly: GCA_031266995.1. GTDB lineage: Bacteria > Bacteroidota > Bacteroidia > Bacteroidales > Tannerellaceae > Tannerella. Next base: position 3,376 of record JAIRZY010000109.1, on the reverse strand, counting down.
AGAAGCATTAAGCACATTCGTGCGGTCGATTTTTGTTGAAAACATGATATTCTCATACTATCTGGGAATGTGTTCATACCTGGCCGTGTCCAAAAACGTGAAGACAGCCATCGGGCTGGGCATTGCGGTGACGTTCGTACTTGTCTGTACGCTGCCGCTCAACTACCTGCTCGAAAATCACATACTGAAGGAAGGCGCGCTGAGCTGGCTCGGCGCCGGGTTTGCAGACGTGAACCTGAGCTTCCTCGCCTTCATCCTCTTCATCGCCGTGATTGCGTCGTTCACGCAACTGGTGGAGATGGTCGTCGAGCGGTTTCTGCCCGCGCTCTACACGTCGCTGGGCATCTTTCTGCCCCTGATCGCCGTGAACTGCGCCATCATGGGCGGCTCGCTGTTCATGCAGCAGAAGGAATTTGCCAACGCCGGCGTGGCCACCGTTTACGGGCTGGGGTCGGGTATCGGCTGGCTGCTGGCGATTGTCGGCATGGCCGCCGTCCGCGAGAAACTGACGTATTCGAACATCCCGAAACCGCTGCGGGGACTGGGCATCGCCTTTATCCTCACCGGCCTGATGGGCATCGGGTTCATGTGTTTTTCGGGATTGAGCATTTAATTTACAGGACAAAAAAACAGTTACAAGACAATGATTATACTAATGTCCGGCGGACTTACGATTGTGACGGGAACGGTCGTGTTCCTCATAATGACCCTCCTGATGGTGGGCATCCTGCTTGTCGCCAAGACGAAACTGATCCCGTCCGGCAACGTGCGGATGGTGGTGAACGACGAAAAAACGCTTGACGTGCCCATGGGCGGCACGGTGCTCAACACGCTGCAAAGCCGGGGCATCTTCCTCTCCTCCGCGTGCGGCGGGAGCGGCAGTTGCGGGCAGTGTCGCTGCCGTATCCCCGAAGGAGGCGGCAACATCCTGCCGACCGAGGTGGGATTCTTCAACCGCAAGCAGATCCAGAGCTACTGGCGGCTGGGATGCCAGACGAAGGTGAAGGGCGACATCCGCGTGATCGTGCCCGAAGAGGTCTTCGGCGTGAAGGAATGGGAATGTACCGTCGTTTCCAACCGGAGCGTGGCCTCGTTCATCAAGGAATTTACCGTCCGCCTGCCCGAGGGCGAGAAGATGGACTTCAAGCCGGGCAGCTATGCGCAAATCAAGATCCCGAAATACGACCTGAAGTTCACGGAGTTCGACGTCGAGGAGCGTTTCCGTCCCGAGTGGGACAAGTTCGGCATGTGGAGCCTCGCCTGCCGCAGCGACGAGCCGACCGTCCGCGCCTACTCGATGGCCAACTATCCGGCCGAGGGCAACATCATCACGCTGAACGTGCGCATCGCCACGCCGCCCTTCGACCGCGCTGCGGGCACGTGGAAGGCGGGCGTGAAGCCGGGTATCGGCTCCTCGTACATCTTCAACCTCAAGCCGGGCGACAGGGTGATGATGTCCGGCCCCTACGGCGACTTTCATATCCTGGACACGAAACGCGAGATGCTTTACATCGGCGGCGGCGCCGGCATGGCGCCTCTCCGCGCCCACCTGCTGCACCTCTTCAAGACGCTCGGGACGACCGACCGGAAGGTGTCCTACTGGTACGGCGCCCGTTCGAAAGCCGAGATTTTCTACGAAGAAGACTTCCGCGCCATCGAGCGGGAGTTCCCCAACTTCAAGTTCCACATCGCCCTCTCCGAGCCGCGCCCCGAAGACAACTGGACGGGCTACACGGGCTTCATCCATCAGGTCATCTACGACCGTTACCTCAAGGAACACGAAGAACCGGAAGACATCGAATACTACATGTGCGGCCCCGGCCCGATGGCCAAAGCCGTCGAAGTCATGCTCGACAGCATCGGCGTCCCGCGCGAAATGCTGCATTTCGACGACTTCGGATAATGGTGCGGTTTTTTGTGCAACTAAAAAAATACTTCGTACTTTTGTACGGAGAAAGAAAATGAAACAAGTATAATTCACTCATATAATACAAACAATTATGTCTAAGAAAGTATCCGTAATCGGCGCGGGAAATGTAGGCGCCACCTGTGCAAACGTACTCGCTACGCGTAACGTAGCATCCGAAATCGTATTACTCGACATCAAGGAAGGAATATCCGAAGGCAAGGCGATGGACATCATGCAGACCGCCTCGCTGCTGGGCATCCATTCGCGGGTGACGGGCATCACGAACGACTATACGGCCACCGCCGGTTCCGACGTGGTGGTCATCACCTCCGGACTGCCCCGCAAGCCGGGCATGACGCGCGAAGAACTGATCGGGGTGAACGCGGGAATCGTCAAGTCGGTAGTCGAGAATATCCTGAAATATTCGCCTGCCGCCACGCTGATTATCGTCAGCAACCCGATGGACCCGATGTGCTATCTGACAAGCAAAATATCCGGCCTGCCGCGCAACAAAGTGCTCGGACTGGGCGGCGCACTGGACAGTTCGCGCTTCAGGTATTACCTGAGCCGGGCGCTGAACGCCAATCCGAACGACATCGACGCCACCGTCATCGGCGGACACGGCGACACGACGATGGTGCCGCTGGCCTCGCTGGCCACCTGCAAGGGTGTTCCCGTGACCGGCCTCCTGCCGGAGGAAACGCTCAGCAAGGTGGTAGCCGACACGAAGGTGGGCGGCGCCACGCTGACGGGACTGCTCGGCACATCGGCATGGTATGCCCCCGGCGCAGCTTCCGCCATCATGACGGAATCCATCGTGAGTGACCGGAAGAGCATCATCCCCTGCGGCGTACCCGTCGAGGGCGAATATGGACAGAGCGACCTCGTCATCGGCGTTCCCGTACTGCTGGGCAACGGCGGATGGGAGAAAATCATCGAATACCCGCTCAGCCCGGCTGAAAAAGAGGCGTTCAAAGCTTCGGCCGACGCCACGCGCAAGGTCAATCAGATCCTGTATGACACGAACATTCTGAGCTAAGGATTCAAAATCCGGAGATTCCACGGAGGCACGGGACGCACGGAGGTTTTTCCCTCCGTGCGTCTTTGTGCTTTTATACTGCGCGCGGGATGGTGTTGTGCATTCCCCTTGCGGGCAATGTCATTACGTTAAGCCGTAGCAACCTGAAAGTGATTTCCATAATTCCAAATGTAAAACATTATAATTCCAAATGTTGGAATTTAACACCGTTTTAACGTTCTTTTATCTTGATATTTTGCCCCTTACTCATTCCGGGGGGGGGCGTAATTTGAAGCCAATTTTCGTTAATAGTCCCTTCGTCTCTTTCCTTGCTACCATTGTCGTAACGAACCGCAATTACGCCGCGACCACTTGGGTCGCAGCATAATTCATTGTCAGCACCTCGATTTTCACACCGCCGCCGGCCGAGCGGGGTAATGTATATTCCA
>JAIRZY010000108.1 GCA_031266995.1 Tannerella sp. | reverse complement strand
ACCTGCCCCAGTGGATCAAGGAACCGTACAAGCGTTTTCTCGAAAACAAAATACGCGAAAACTGGGACTTTTGCGGGACGCCGATCAATATCTTTATCCGGGAAAAATAATCGGATTCAAGATTCAAAATTATATACTTCCCCGCCTGACGCAGTCCGGAGACCGGTGCCGTCAGCCCTTAAGTTGACGACACCGGTCTGGAGACTGTGCCGGGCAAGCTCAGGGCTACCCTGTTTTTCACGGAACGGTTTTGTGTGATATAATAAACCCGAAATGTCCATTGGCCCTCCCGGAACTCTTCAGAACCGGAGCCGATTCCGATCAGTTCAGTCGTAACTCTTCAAAACCGGAGCCGGTTCCGATCAGTTCTGTCGTAACTTTTCAGAACCGGAGCCGATTCCGATCAGTTCTGTCGTAACTTTTCAGAACCGGAGCCGATTCCGATCAGTTCCGTCAGAACTTTTCAAAACCGGAGTCGATTCCGATCAGTTCTGTCGGAACTTGCGGCAAGGTTTCCCCTCGTGAGGAAAGTCTCCCGGAGTTTCCGGCAGGGTTTCCCCTCGTGGGGAAAGTCTCCTGGAGTTTCCGGCAAGGTTTCCCCTCGTGGGGACGGTCTCCCGGATTTTCCGGCAAGGTTTCCCCTCATGGGGACGGTCTCCCGGATTTTCCGGTAAGGTTGCCACTCACAGTGACCGGTCTCCCGCAACTTGCGGCAGAGAATGCGCTAATGGACATTTCGGGATTATTTTGAATTGAACCCTGCCACCCTCACTGCGATATAAGGCGGCAAACGGACAGACGGGAATTTACTCGACGAACAGGCGGACGGTTACTCGACGGGTAAACGGGAGCCTGCGGGACGCACATCCGGAAGCACAGTATGAATCTCCGAATCGCCCCGGTCTCACCACGTAAAATCCGTTTCATGGACGGCCTGGTTGCCGCAGGCGTCGGTGACGGTCAGCCGCAGCGTGTGTTTTCCACGCGTCAGGCGTTCGGGGTCGAAGGCGCAGGATATGAGACCCTTCTTTCCGTCCAGGGCGAAGAGGGCATACGCGCCGTCGATCGTGGCGCGCCAGGCATGTATGCCGCTCAGATTGTCCGTCAGGCGGAAAGCGATGGTTTGCGAGGCCGTCCACCGCGCCCGGTTCACGGGCGTGATCACGGGCGCCACGGAGTCGATGCACACCGTGTAGCGGCCAAGCTCGCCGATTTCCGCGTCGATCCATCCGTCGCGATAAACGCCTCCGATCCAGCTCTGCCGCCCGCCGCGCAGCGCCACGATGCCGTACTGCCGCCCGTCGGCCCCGCCCTCGCGCAGGAGGCGCAGCGACAGACGCGCGGGACGGTGCAGCGCCACGGGACGGTCGTGAAGCACGTGTATGCCGGCCACGCCGGTCGAATCGGCCTCCGCCCCGTAACGGAAATAAAAGTGACCGTAGAGGCTCCCGGCCGGGATGTGCAGGCGCACCCCGCTCGCCCCGAAGCGGTTTTCGCCATGCCGGTAGAAGGGCGTCGTCCCCTCCGTGTCGGGCGCGGGAATGGCCTGCTCCTTTCCGGTCACATTGAGAGCAAACCGGCACGTGTTGCCGAAACCGTCCGTCAGCCTGAAGTCGATGCGGTACGTGCGTGCCTCGTCGACCGTCACGTAGCCGCGGTTACGGCTCGTGATGAACCGGAAATGATTGCCCTGCTCCACAAATGTTTTTACGTAAAACCGCCGCCTTTCGATCCATTCTTCATAATCGATCCAGGCATTGATATAGCGCGATTCGTCCAGCGAAAAACGGTCGAGGCAACTGTGAAACACTTCCTCTCCGTCGACCGACACGGTCATCTCCTTCACTCCATACACGTTCGACGCGCCGTCCATATAGTCGTCCGCACAGACGGCAAAACCGATCCGCCCCCACGCCTCGACGCTGTCGCGAAACGAGATGCCGCCATCCCTGTCCGTCACCGGCAGCAGGCGGCGCTTTTCGGCCGAACCGTTCACCACGCCCAGTCCCTCGGAGGGACAGATCATAAGCGCCCGCAGCCTGGGCGCACGGGTGTCCGCCACGCGCTCCCTGTAAAGCGGAAGCGGGTCGAGCGCTTCGCCCGTACGCCCGTCGCGCACTTCGAAATGCAGGTGCGGCCCGCCCGAGCTGCCCGAATTACCGCTGTATCCAATCACCTCGCCACGGCCGAACGCAAACTGCCCGGGAGGCAGCGCCAGGTCGACCTGAAAGCTTTCCGCTTCATACTGCCGGGCTTTGACCGCGGCGGCAACACTGTCCGCGAACCGCTGAAGGTGGGCATAAACCGAGACCGTACTGTCGGGGTGGGTCATATATATCACGTTGCCGTATCCCCACGGGCTGACGGCCACGCGGCTGACATACCCGTCCCGCACGGCGTGAACAGGGTGGCCTTCGCGCTGCTGCGTCTTGAAGTCGAGACCCGAATGAAGATGGTTCGGACGAAGCTCGCCGAAGTTGCCGCTCAGGGCGATGGCGAAATCGAACGGATTGCCCGCCTGCTGCGCCATGCCGCAGTATCCAAGCGTACACAGCACTGCGAAACATGCTATCCTCCGTACCGTCGTCATGCGCTCACTTTTTTGGCACAGGCAACATGAAGTACGCAGTCACAGGCAGGTGGTCGCTGAATCCGCCCTCATACTTGAATCCATTGTAGACGCGAAAGGGGCGATATCCGCTGCGCGACCTGTCGCTCTTCAGCAGGAAGGACGGCATGAAGATCTGCGCGCTCCCCGGCTCGTAATATCGTGCCCAGGAACTGCTTATCATCATCTGGTCGAGCTGGTTCCACTCTCCGCGGTATTTGTAGCTCCCTGCGTGATTCAGCTTCTTCGCGTCGGCAAACAGGTTGGTCAGGCGGCGGCGCGCGTCGGACGAACGGACAAGGGTCTGTATGCTGCTGTTCGAAGGCATATCGTTGAAATCACCCATTATCAATACATTTGGAGTCCTGCGAACGGCATGGAGCGAATCGCACAGATGGCGCAGATACATGGCCGCGTCCATGCGCGCAGGCTCGGATGCCTTTTCGCCGCCGAGACGCGACGGGAAATGGCAGACGAACACGTCCAGCGTGTCGCCCGTAATCACCAGCCCGGACACATGCAGGATGTCGCGCGAGCGGCGCGCCCTGTTCCTGAAAGGAATACGCAGCGAACCGAAGCTCAGCAGTCTGAACTTGTCCGCCTGATAGAGCAGCGCATTATTGATGCCGCGCGGGTCGTTGCTCTTCGTGATGCAGTATCTGTAATTCTGCGTGCGCAGCGACGTACGCCTCGTCAGGTGAATCAGCACGGAGTCGTTCTCGACCTCACACAGCCCGATCAGCGTCGGCGTATCCCATTTGCCCGCCGCGTTGACGACCTTTGCCGTCTGCTGCAGATGCGCGTAGTAGCGATAGGACGTCCAGTGCCGCGAGCCTTCGGGCAGAAACTCGTTGTCGTTCGTATGCGGGTCGTCATACGTGTCAAACAGATTCTCTACATTATAAAACATGACCTGAAACGTCTGTCGCGTCTCCTGTGCCGCCATACCGCCTGCAAAAAAGAGAACGGCCAGCCCGATATGCCAAACGGGTGCTTTATGCTTCAATCGTGTTTTTCCTCCTGATAAACATATTCGTACGCGCCGATTGAAGGCCCTCCGGCAGCCGACAGGCGGTCTACGCCGTAGCGGTCAACCGGATACTGTTCCGAAACGGAACGGTCTGCCATCCCGATACCGACCGATTCGTTTGCCAGACGGAAATCGAACACATATTCATCTTCTCGCGTTCCCGTCTTCAGGTAGGACGGACTCTTTATAAACAGGCAGTTGACAAACCGTTCGCTGTTCTGGCGGGCGGTTTTGACGAAGCAGGAATTGAAGCGGTAGTTGAACGTTTCGCTGTTTCCCGGTTCGTTCCCGTCCTCCGTATAAAACTGTATTTCACCGGCATACAGGCGCGTCGAATCCGCCGAATGTCCGCCGTCGACGATGCAGTTGTCGAAGTAGGCCTGCCGCAGGGCATAGGGCGTCTCGCTCTCGCCCATGCCCCACAGGCTGGAAAGTATCAGGCAGGGCACCACTCTATTCCTGTTTGTCAGTATATTATAGCTTGCTATCGTGCAGTGCGTAAACTGATACTTCCCGCCGACAAGTGTCAACGTCGAATCCGTGGCATTCGAAAACTCGCTGTCCGACGCCTCGATATGGCAGTTCACCGCCACCATCAGATACTTACTCATATTGGTGATTTGCGAATGGCGGATGCGCATCTTCACCCTGTCCGGCTGCGATGCTTGAAACATCAAACCCGTAACGCCGTTGCGGACAATGACGCAGTCGAACTCATTGTCAAAACTGGACGCGCCGAAGCGGATACCGTCCCACTGTCCGGGCGTCCGGTCATACGGCAGGAGCACGCTTGTTTTGATTTCGTCCAGACGGTCGCCCCGAATGACAACAGGCTCATCCTGCGTGCCGATTGCCTTGAGGGTTCCTTCGACGAGCAGATTCGCCCGGCTGTGCATATACATCGTCACGCCCTTTTCCAGCATCACGGTAGCGCCTTCCGCTATTTTCACACTGTCGTATATTAAATAAGGCATGTCAGCCGTGAGCGTGGTATCATGGAGAATCGTCACTCCGCCCTTCAGCAGATGCACGTCCTGCCCGTAAGCCTGCAACAGAACCGACTGGCGGATACCGTTGACGTAGAAAAGCACCGAGTCTTCGATTACCAGCGGCTGACTGCTTCCGTTCGGGTCTACCGTCACCTCGACCGAGACGTACAGGCTGTCGTGTTTCCATATATCTATATCCCTGAACATATCGCCTTTACGCCCGTCTACGTTGATTCGGAAACCGCTTGTTGCGGGATTGGCCAGCAGCGCCATTTCGATTCGCAAAGCCTCCTCGTTCGGATTGTAGACCATGAACTGCTTCGTGGTGGAGCCTACGGTCGAAAAAATCGTGTCGAAAGAAAGCGTATCAGTCGAAAACGTCAGCCGGTGATTGGGGTTTACGGAGTAGTCATTTATTCTTTCGCATCCGCCCAGCGCGCAGAAAAAACAGCCCGCGCAGGCACAAAACAGCATCCACCGTTTCATCATCGTAATTTTCCCGGATTCGGTACAAGTCATACAGTCGTTTTCCGTAAAAACGTTTTTCGACCTTACATTATTTCATAAAGGGATGTTTTTTAACAGTTCCAGTAAATGCGTCCACCACAACTGCACCGTATCAATCCGTATCCGTTCGCTCGGCGAATGTACGTCACGCAATGTCGGGCCAAACGAAATCATATCGAGCCACGGATATTTTTCGAGGAAAAGCCCGCATTCCAGCCCTGCATGTATCGCTTTTATTTTCGGCTCTTTTCCAAACAGTTTACAATACGTTTCCTGCGCGGCAATCAATATCTTCGAATCCGGATTCGGCGCCCAGCCGGGATAGCCTTCGCCATGCACCACTTCCGCCCCCGCCAGCCGGAAAGTCGCGGCAACCTGATCGGCTACAGCATTTTTCGCCGATTCGATGGAGCTGCGCTGGCTTGTACAAACCACAATCCTGTTTCCCGCCTCCATTTTGACGGACGCCAGGTTGGTAGACGTTTCGACCAGCCCCGGCATGTCATGACTCATCGCCATCACGCCGTGCGGACAGGCGAGCAGCGAATTTATCAATCTATCCGACAGATCATTGCCTACGTGAAAATCCGGTTTTTCGACCGTTTCCATGCTGATTTGCACATCCGGGTCGACGCGCTTCAGTTCGTTTTCGATATCGGCGGTAAAGTGATTAAGTAATACGCGGATGGGTTCGCGGTCATCCGCCATCACGCCAATTACGGAAGAAGCCTCTCGCGCGATGGCGTTATGCAGATTGCCACCTTTCAGTTCGGAAAGGACAAAGTCGAATTTCGCTTTCAACCGGTAAAGGAACCGCACCATAATCTTGTTCGCATTACCCAATCCGTGGTGTATGTCGCTGCCCGAATGTCCTCCTTTCAAGCCGCTTATCGCGATTCGGAAATACAGCATGGTGTCAGGCGCCGGTTGCGGTTCGTATACGAATGTAGCTACCGTGTTTTTCCCGCCCGCACAGCCTATAAACAGTTCGCCTTCGTCCTCGCTGTCCAGATTCAGTAGGATTTTACCGGTCATAAACCCTTCTTTCAGGGCATTAGCACCGGTCAGTCCCGTTTCTTCGTCGACGGTGAACAGACATTCCAGCGTGCCGTGTGCAATGTCGTCGGAGGCCAGAATTGCAAGCTCGACTGCCATGCCGATGCCGTTATCGGCACCGAGGGTCGTCCCATTGGCTCGCAGCCATTCGCCATCGACCACCGTTTTTATCGGGTCATTCTCGAAGTCGTGCACCACATCGCTGTTCTTCTCGCAGACCATGTCGACATGCGATTGCAGAACGACAACAGGCCGGTCTTCATAGCCTTGTGTCGCTTTTTTCGTGATCAGGATGTTCCCCGCCCCGTCTTTTTTCAAAGGCAGACCATGCTTCGTCGCAAAGTCTTCAAGATAGCGAATCACTTTCCCTTCCTTTTTAGACGGGCGAGGCACTTGCGTAATCTCGTGAAAATACTTCCATACGGCATTTGGTTCCAAATTAAGTATCTGTTCCATTTTTTTTAAATATTTTATATTCACATTATATATTAGTTATCAAACAATTACAAGAGATGTGCGAAAAAAGAAGACAAATGCTTCAAAAAAACGTACTTTCGATTTACTTAAACTTCTATCTTTGTAACCGCAAAAATAACGAAAATGTTTGTAACAGTACTACTTTCTCTCGTAATTCTTGTTGTGAGCGTCGCATTGATGAGCATCAAGATAATCCTGAAAAAAGACGGGAAATTCCCGGACACACATGTGGGTAACAGTACTACGCTGAAAAGCAAGGGCATTCACTGTGCAGTGACGCAGGACGTGATGGCTGCAAAGAGGAAGAATATCTTCGAGCGTATTAAGGCTAAATAGTATACACTAAAACAATTGTCACTCCCTATGAAGAATATTAACTATGTGATTAACGGCATATTGGCCGTTGCAGTAATTATCCTGTTCATTATGCATTTTTCGGCACACAGGTCCGCACCCACGTTCGGCAAAAGCGTTGCGAACGATTCCGATTCGCTGATGCTTCCCGTTGCGTTCTTTCATATTGATACATTGCTGCAAAACTATAACTTTGCGAGAGATCTGAACGAGCAGATTACGCGCAAGCAGGAAAATGCGCGTGCCAACGTGACGCAACAAATGCGGAATCTGGAATCGGAAGTCAGCGAGTTCAGATACAAAGCTCAAAACGGCGCTTTCCTCACACAGGCAAGAGCCGAACAGGAACAGGATCGCCTGATGAGGAAACAGCAGGAAATTCAGGCTCTTGACCAAAAACTCATGCAGGACCTCCTCGAAGAAAATCAACGGATGAACGAACAACTCCGCGACACGATCATGTATCACCTGAGGGAATACAACAAGGACAAGAAATACCAACTGATCATCAGCAGCGATGCGACCAGTCCGGTTTTCCTTGCCGACGATATGTATAATATCACCGACGATGTGGTTGAGTACCTGAATAAAAGATGGTCGGGCAAAGTGGATGATGATGGTGGGAACTGATTTGGCAATTCATGGCTAATAAGATAAGGGCAAGCCAACGGGTTCGTCCTTAATGGAGAATTGGAAATCAATTCCCTGCTGTTCAAATTTTTAAAAACTAAAACGTGTAATTCTTTTACTGTCGAGGCGCCCTCGCTCTACAGAATCACAAAAGCCCCTCCCGGAAATGAATCCCGGGAGAGGCTCTTTTTACATCAACCTCCGGCTAAAACCTGTAGGCCATCCCTGCCGAGAGTGACTTCCATAATTCCAAATGTAAAACATTATAATTCCAAATGTTGGGATTTAACACCGTTTTAACGTTCTTTTATCTCGATATTTTGCACCTTACTCATTCCGGGGGGGGCGTAATTTGAAGCCAATTTTCGTTAATAGCCCCTTCGTCTCTTTCCCTGCTACCATTGTCGTAACGAACCGCAATTACGCCGCGACCACTTGGGTCGCAGCATAATTCATTGTCAGCACCTCGATTTTCACACCGCCGCCGGCCGAGCGGGGTAATGTATATTCCA
>JAIRZY010000040.1 GCA_031266995.1 Tannerella sp. | reverse complement strand
TTCTTTTATTCCGTCGCAGGGGATGGCTTTCAGTTTGTCGATCAGATAGTCGCCTGTGGTTTTGGCGTTATCGACGAGGTGTTCCTTTTCCATGATGTCCAGTACGGCGATGGCGGCGGCGCAGGCGAGGTGGTTTCCGCCGAACGTTGTTCCCAGCATTCCGTATATGGGGGTGAACATCGGGCTTATCAACATGCCGCTCATCGGGAAGCCGTTGGCTATGCCTTTTGCCACGGTGATGATGTCCGGGCGAATGCCGGCATACTGGTGGGCAAAAAACTTGCCGCTGCGGCCGTAACCGGACTGTATCTCGTCGAAGATGAGCACGGCTTCGTATTTTGTGCACAGGGCGCGCAGATCCCGGAGGAATCTGTTGTCGGGCATCTGGATGCCTCCTACGCCCTGGATGCCTTCGATAATGACCGACGAGATGTCGCCTTTTTTCAGTTCTGCCTCGACGGCGTCGGCGTCGTTCATCCGGACGTACGTGACCGGCAGCATTTCGTTTACGGGTGCTATGAGTTTGGGGTTGTCGGTGACCCGTACGGCGGCCGACGTGCGGCCGTGGAATGAGCTGCGGAACGATACGATGCGTTTTTTCCGGTTGTGGAACGAGGCCAGTTTCAGCGCATTTTCGTTTGCCTCGGCGCCGCTGTTCACCAGGAAGAGCGAATAATCATCGTATCCGCAGGCTTTTCCGAGCTTGTCTGCCAGGGTTTGCTGCAGGCTGTTGATCACCGAATTGGAATAAAAGCCCAGGTTTTGTACCTGTTCGGTTATCGCTTTCACATAGTCGGGATGACTGTGTCCGACGGAAATGACGGCGTGTCCGCCATAAAGGTCGAGGTATTCATTCCCTTCCCTGTCCCAGACATGGCAGCCTTTTCCTTTTACGATCTCTATATTAAAAATGGGGTATACATCAAACAGTTTCATAAGTTTAAAATTATTATTGTTTAAAATGCCGACGGCTTGAGGTGCAGGCCGACGGTTTCTTCGAGGTTGAACAGCAGGTTCATATTATGAATGGCCTGTCCGCTCGCGCCTTTCAGCAGGTTGTCTATAACGGATGTGATGAGGAGTTTCCCGTCGATTTTCTGCAGGTGAAGCAGGCATTTGTTTGTGTTGATAACCTGTTTCAGGTCGGGGTCTCGGTCTGTTACGAATGTGAACGAATGGTCATCGTAGTATTCTTCGTAAATCCGCCTTATCTCGTCGAGTTCGATTTTACATTCCATATAGGCCGTCGTGAAGATGCCCCGCGTGAAATTGCCGCGCACCGGGATAAAATCTATCGAGGCCTTAAAACTGTTCTGCAACTGCGCGAGGCTCTGGTTAATCTCGGCCAGATGCTGGTGGGCAAACGGCTTGTAGATGGACAGGTTGCTGTCCCTCCAGCTGAAATGCGACGTGGCCGACGGTTTCACGCCTGCTCCCGTGGAACCGGTGATGGCGTTCACATGAACCGCACGGGTAATCATCAGATGTTTGGCGAGCGGCAGCAGGGCAAGCTGTATGCCCGTTGCGAAGCATCCGGGATTTGCAACGTATTTCGACTTGCAGATCGCGCGCCGGTTCAGTTCCGGCAATCCGTAGATGAACTCATGCGACGGCGATTTTATGCGGTAATCCTGACTCAGGTCGATGATTTTCAAATCTTCGGGGACAGGATGCGACTCAAGGAATTTCTTCGTATCGCCATGCGCCGTGCAGAAGAAGAGCACGTCGATCTCATCCAGCGGAAGGTTGCCGGTGAACAGCAGATCCGTCTCGCCGTATAAACCGCCATGCACGTCAACAAGCCGGTTGCCCGCATTACTTGAGCTGTTCACAAACACGATTTCCACATCGGGATGATTTATCAGCAAACGGATCAGTTCGCCGGCGGTATATCCCGCGCCTCCTATGATTCCTGTTTTAATCATAACTCGTCTTTATGATTTGAAAAATAAACGCGCAGCGGCGTTGACGTCACTTTGATGAATCCTTTCGCATCGTCGGCCGTCCAGCCTTTCTGCGTTTCGCCGTATTCGCCGAATTTCGTCCTGACGAGGTCGTCCGTCGATTCGACGCCAACGGTCGAGAACGACTGCGGACGCAATTCGAGGATGACCGTTCCGTTCACATTGCGCTGGCTCTCGCGCAGCATCGCCTCAATATCGCGCATGACAGGCTCCAGATACTGGCTTTCGTGCAGGAACATCCCGTACCAGTTGGCCACCTGGTCTTTCCAGTATTGCTGCCATTTGCTCAGCGTGTATTTTTCCAGGAAACGGTGCGCCCCGATAATAAGCATGGGTGCAGCCGCTTCGAAGCCTACACGGCCTTTGATTCCGACAATCGTGTCGCCGACGTGCATGTCACGGCCGATGCCGTAAGCCGCGCCCGTTTCCTCCACCGCGCGGATTGCTTTTATCTTATCATCATACACTTCGCCGTTGACCGCATGTATTTCACCCTTCCTGAACTCTATGCGCAACTGTTCGCTGCCGTTTTTCGTCACTTTCTTCAGATACGCGCTTTCGGGAAGTCCCTGAGCCGAATCCAGGATTTCTCCTCCGCAAATGGACGTGCCCCAGATTCCTACATTATATGAATATTTAAGTTTGGCGAAATCGGCCTTAAAGCCGTGTCCGTTCAGATAATCAATCTCAAATTGGCGCGTGAGGGTCATGTCGCGCGTAAGCGTGATGATTTCCATGTCCGGCGCCATCACAAGAAAAGTCATGTCGAAACGAACCTGATCATTGCCCGCGCCTGTAGAACCGTGCGCGATGGCGTCGGCGCCAATCTCTTTTGCATAACGCGCAATGGCCATCCCCTGGAAAATACGCTCGGACGACACCGATACCGGATAGGTACCGTTGCGCAGCACATTTCCATAAACCATGTATTTAAGACTCTTTTCGTAATATTCCTTCGTCACATCAATCGTGACATAACCTTTGGCGCCAAGCTTATACGCATTCTCTTCATTCGTCCTGAGCTGTTCATCGCTGAATCCGCCGGTATCGGCGCAGGCAGCATAAACCTCATACCCTTTTTCTTTTGCCAGATACATGACCGTGAACGACGTGTCGAGACCGCCGCTGAACGCTACAACTACTTTCTTCTTTTTATCTCCGTTTTCCATATTATAATGTATTATTTAATATTTGATATTCCACTACTTTCCCGTTCGTTTCGCCGGATTTTTCCGGATTCTTTTTCCCGGCTTTCAAATCGGTTTTCCTCTTGCGCGCCTCTTTTTTGACAAACGTATTGCATAATTTTTCGAGTAACAGGCAACGTTCGTCATCCGGGTCGAAAAGCATCGCCGTGCAGATGCAGTAACGTCGCTGCGTGCGCGTAAGCACATCATGATTCACACAGCCGTTGCAACCGCGCCAGAAAGATTCGTCGTCCGTAAGGTCGGCAAAAGTGACCGGGAAATAACCCAGTTCGGTGTTCATCTTCATCACCGCACTGCCGGAAGTCAGGCTGAAAAGTTTTGCTTTCGGCCATCGCAGGCGCGCCAGCTGGAAAGCCGCATGTTTTATCCGCCTCGCAAGCCCGTGATTACGGAACTTGTCGGCAACGATAAGCCCCGACGTGGCAACATACTGTTTGTTTCCCCACGACTCAATATAACTGAAGCCTGCAAACTCATCGCCAGCCAGCGCGATGATCACCTTGCCTTCACGCATTTTCTGCGCAACATATTCGTGCGAACGTTTGGCAATCCCGGTACCGCGCACTTTCGCCGCCGCCTCTATCGTATCAAGTATCGTATCGACATATTTCTCGTGACTCTCGTCCGCTACCATGACTTCCATGTCACAGACCTCCATTTCTCTTTCTTTTCCCATTTATCATTATTATATTTATTAATCCGTCAGGAAACGCGCCAAAGCCGCCCGCACCTGTGTTCTTGTATATCCTTCGCGCGGAATGACCAGAATCGTATCATCTCCCGCGATTGTTCCGAGAATCTCTTCCGGCGCATGCTCGTCGATCTCCGAAGCGATCGCCATCGCATATCCCGGACGGGTTTTTATAACGGCAAGATTACCGGAAAATTCGACGGCTGATTTTTCACGCAACGCCGCCGCCGGCTTCTCCTGTACGGTTATCGGCAGGCGCGGTTCCCGTATCGCCATATCCGGAAGCGCATAGACGTAGCGGCCTTCGCGGTCGTGCGTCTTGACGATTTTCAGCCGCCTGATGTCACGCGAAAGGGTCGCCTGGGTCACATCAAAGCCTTTATCCGTTAATGATTTTTGCAAATCATCCTGGCTCCGTATGACTTCCGTACGTACGATGTTTTCTACTGTCGATAAACGCTGTTTTTTTACATTCATGATGAATAATTATTCAAAAAACGCGACAAAGATAATCCTTGTTTCTGAATAAAAATACATTTTCATCCATTATTTTCAAAAAATCTTTACCGGCTGCGAAAATTTCACTACTTTTGAGCGCTTTATCAACTGAAATAAACAAATAAAAAATTATGCACAACTGGTTTGAATGTAAAATTAATTACGAGAAAGTAGCTGAGGACGGGGTACAGAAAAAGGTATCCGAACCTTACCTGGTCGATGCCCTGTCGTTTACCGAAGCCGAAGCGCGCATCATAGAAGAAATGCGTCCGTACATAAGCGGCGAATTTACGGTAATGGACATCAAGCGCGCGCGTTATGCCGAGACGTTCCTGAATGACAGCGGCGACAGATTCTACAAAGTGAAAATAAACCTGCTCACGCTGGACGAGAAAAGCGGCGCCGAGAAAAAAACTGCCGTACAGATGCTGGCTCAGGCATCGACCCTGCAAGACGCCATCAGCGTCATCGACAACGGAATGAAAGGAACGCTGGCCGACTACGTGATCGCTTCCGTTATCGAAACGGCGCTGATAGACATTTTCCCTTTCGTGGCCGAAGTGAAAACCGTGAAACAGACGGACGAAGAGATCGGCGAATAGCGATGGATATAAAGGCGAACATATCGAAAATCAAATCAACGCTGCCGGAAAACGTAAAGCTGATCGCCGTTTCAAAATTCCACCCCGCCGAAACGATAAGAGAGGCTTACGACGCCGGACAGCGTATCTTCGGAGAGAACCGCGTGCAGGAGCTGACTGCCAAACAGCCGGTTCTGCCCGAAGACGTCGAATGGCATTTCATCGGCACGCTGCAGACCAACAAAGTCCGGCAGATCGCGCCTTTCGTCTCCATGATACAAAGCGTCGATTCACTGAAGCTGATGCAGGAGATAAACCGTCAGGCGGAACAGTGCGGACGGACAATACGTATTCTTATTGAGGTGCATATTGCCGGCGAGGACAGCAAACACGGATTTTCCGCCGGCGAATGTCGCGCCCTTTTCGCCGGCGACGTCCCTGCGCAGTTTGCCGGCATACAGGTTTGCGGACTTATGGGAATGGCCACATTCACCGACGATACGGAACAGGTCAGGCGTGAATTTGGAACTTTGCGAAACATCTTCGAAGAAATAAAATCCATGCCGGCGACCGACAGGACTGTTTTTACCGAACTGTCGATGGGCATGAGCGACGATTACCGGACCGCCGTCGAGGAAGGCAGCACAATGGTGCGCATCGGGACAGGCATCTTCGGCGTAAGACAATATTAATTTTAGCGTATGAATCCTGTAGCAATCATCGAAAAATATTACGATACACGTTCGGAAGCCTGTCATATCCTTCTGCAACACAGCCGGAGCGTAACCATCAAAGCATTGTCGATAGCGAAAGTTCACCCGGAAAAGAACTGGGATATGCAGTTCATCGCGGAGGCGGCCATGCTTCACGACATCGGCATGATTTTCTGCAATGCTCCCGATATCGACTGTCACGGAACGCATGAATATATCTGTCACGGATACCTCGGCGCCGACTTGCTCCGGAAAGAGGGCTACCCGAAGCATGCGCTTGTATGCGAACGGCATACGGGAACAGGCATTTCGCTCGAAATGATTGAAAAAAACAACCTGCCGCTGCCGCACCGGGATTTCATGCCGGTCTCGGACGAAGAGCAGCTGATCTGTTTTGCGGACAAGTTTTTCAGCAAGACAAAACTCGATAAAGAAAAGAGTATCGGGAAGATTCTGGAATCACTGAGCAAATACGGAGTAGATACGGTTATACGCTTTAATAACTGGCGTAAACTCTTTTTAGTATAATAATTTAGTCACAACTCGTTTATTTATTATACTTTTGCGGCCAAAATCGCCGGTAAAAATAAAGTTTTGAAACGGATTTTAATATTTACACTATTGCTTATCGGCACAGGGTGCAA
>JAIRZY010000126.1 GCA_031266995.1 Tannerella sp. | reverse complement strand
GCACACAATATACGGCAAAAAAACGGAATACCGTCCATCCGCGTAGAAAAATTAACCTCCGCACGGGAAATATGAGGAACCGGCGGATGTAAAACTCAAAGATTCAATAGAGTCCCGTGCGGGACTTCGGTTTCATCCGTCGCAGATCCGTAAGCGAAAGCATACGGTTAACAGAGTATTGTCCCTGCGGGATTTTGACCGGTTTGCGTAACATGAATTCCATAATCCCGAAATGTCCATTAGCGCATTCTCTGCCGCAAGTTGCGGGCGACAAGAGTTTCCCCACCCGGAGAAAGTCTCTCGCCGCTGGCGACAGGGTTTCCCCATGCGGGGATTTCATGAATGACATGTCATTTGCCCTTTCCCCGTGTGGGGATTTAATGATTGGGATGTCATTTGTTAAATCTACAGCCGGGGATTTAACCGTTGACATGTCATTTGCAAAATCCACAGCCGTGGACGCGATGTTTGACATGTCATTTGCACTTTCCCCACATGGGGATTTCAAGAATCACATGTCATTTACGCTTTCCCCACTCCGGGAAAGTCTCTCGCCGCTGGCGACAGGGTTTCCCCACTCGGGGAAACCTTGCCGGAAGTCGCGGGAGGGCCAATGAACATTTCGGGATAATTTATCGGTTCCGTGATTCCCGTCCGGGCATCCGGCGCAGGGCCGCCGCACGGTTTTGTGCAGAAAAAGCCTATCTTTGTCTTTCAAAAAAACATGATGAAGATTTTCTTTCCCGTTCGCCGTGCGCTTCTTGTGACGGTTTGCAGCTTGTGCGCGGCTCTTCCGGCCGTGTGGACGCAGGCGCAGGAGGCGCGGATGGAGGCGGCGTTCGGACGCTTTCTGCGTAAAGAGGCGATGCGCGGAGCGTCCGTTTCCTTCATGGCGAGGGAGGTGCGAAGCGGCGACGTCGTGTACGGCTACGATGCCGAACGCCGCCTGACGCCCGCCTCGGTCGTGAAAACCGTCACTGCGGCGGCTGCGCTCGAGCTGTTGGGCGGCGACTTCCGCTTCGCGACGGCCATTCGGCACGACGGTCACGTCCGCGACGGTGTGCTGCACGGCAACCTCTTTATCTGCGGAAGCGGCGACCCGACGGCCGGCTCGTCACGCACGGGCGCGCCGAGGGACAGCATCCCCGCGCTGTGGGCGGAGGCGGTGGAGCGGGCCGGGATACGGCGAATCGACGGGCGGGTCATCGCCGACGAGAGCATCTTCGACACCGAGGGCGTCTCGATGAAGTGGCTGCGCGAAGACCTCGGCAGCGGCTACGGGCAGGGGAGCTACGGCGTCAACCTGTTCGACAACATGTTCCGGCTCTACCTCAGTACGGGTGCCGAGGGTGCGACGCCGTCGATCGTGCGCTGCGATCCGCCGGTGCCGGCGCTCACGTTCCACAATTATCTCATGAGCCGGCGCGCGGCGACGGACAGTTTCTACATCGCCGGCGCTCCCTATGACGAGCGCTACCTGTATGGCGCCGTCCGCGCCGGCCTCCACCGCCTCGAAATGGAGGGCGACATCCCCGACCCGCCGCTCTTCGCCGCCCGCTATTTCTGCGACCTGCTGAAAAGGCGTGGCGTCGAAATCGCCGGCGAACCGTCGTGCCACCGCCTCCTGACGGAGGCCGGAGCATGGCCCGAGGGCGAACGGCGGACGCTTGTGACGACGTACTCGCCCGCTCTGCGCGAAATCGTCCGCATCACGAACTTCTTCAGTTGCAACATGTATGCCGACGCGCTCGTCAAGACGCTCGGGCTGCGCTACCGTCCCGGGGCGGGCGAGGCCGTGTCGTCGTTCGAGCGCGGGACGCGCGTCGTCGCCGCCCACTGGGCCGCGAAGGGGCTGGATACCGGCCTGCTGACGCTGCACGACGGGAGCGGGCTGGCGGCGGCAAACAGGGCGACGGCGGCATTCCTGTGCGACATGTACGTCTACATGGCCGGCCGCTCCGAAGCGTTCGCGCCCTTTCTCGAATCACTGCCGGGGGCGGGCGTCGACGGCACCGTCCGCACCTTCCTCAAAGGCACTGCGCTCGAAGGCAGCCGCCTCAAAAGCGGCGGGATGAGCGGCGTGCGGTGCTACGGCGGATACATCGACAGGGGTGGCAGGCGGTATGCCGTAGCGCTGCTGGTAAACCATTTCACGGGCAGCGACGCCGTCGTCCGCGCCGCCATCGAAGAACTTTTTTTGTCGCTTTTTTAGGAAAAAGGGAAACAGTCGGCACGAAAATAACTACTTTTGTCCTCAAAAAAAATTTTCTCATGGACGTACACATCAAACAGGTGACGAATAAGCGGGAACTGAAGCGTTTTGTCGAATTTAACATCACTCTCTACAAAAACAGTCCGTATCACGTGCCGGCGCTGATCGCCGACGAAATCATGACGCTCTCGGAGAGCAAAAATCCGGCGTTCGAGACGGGCGAGGCCATCTGCTTCCTGGCCTGCAGGGACGGGAAAATCGTCGGGCGCATCGCCGGACTGATCAACCGCAAGAGCAACACGACCTGGAATCAGCAGTATGCCCGTTTCGGCTTTGTCGACTTTATCGACGACGACGAGGTGGTAGACAAACTGTTCGGCGCCGTCGAAGAATGGGCCAGGAGCAAGGGCATGACGTCGCTGCACGGCCCGCTGGGATTTACCGACCTCGACCACGAAGGGATGCTGGTGCACGGTTTCGACCAGATGAGCACGATGGCCACCATCTACAACCACCCCTACTATCCGCGGCAACTGGAGCGTATCGGATTCGTAAAAGACAAGGACTGGCTCGAATTTAAAATCTTCGTCCCCGGCGAAATCCCCGAAAAGCACCTGCGGATCGGCGAAATCGTGATGAAAAAATACGGGCTTAAAATACTTAAGTTCAAAAAACGGAGAGAAATATGGCCGTATGCCTATAAAATCTTCGACACGATGAACAAGGCCTACGCGCCGCTCTACGGCTTCACGGAGCTGACGGAGAAGCAGATCAAGTATTACGTAGGGATGTACATTCCCATGCTGCGGCTCGACTTCGTGACGATCGTGATCCGCGAAGAAGACGACGCGGTGGTGGGCTTCGGCATCACGATGCCCAACCTGTCGCACGCGCTCAAAAAAGCCGGAGGCCGCCTCCTCCCGTTCGGATTCATCTATCTCCTCCACACGCTGTATACCGATCCCGAAGTCGTGGATTTCTACCTGATAGGCGTACTTCCCGAATATCGCAACAAGGGGGTGAATGCCTTAATGTTTAACGATCTGATCCCCATATACAACAAACTCGGCGTCAAGTATGCCGAAAGCAATCCCGAACTCGAAACGAACAACGCCGTGCAGGCGCAGTGGGACGATTTCAGCCGCGAACACCACAAAACAAGAAGAGCTTATATAAAACATTTCAAATAATATATGAACGAAGTAAATTCCACACTCCTGAAAGAAATTGAATACTCGGACGAGGACGTCAAAACGCTCGAATGGCGTGAGCATATCCGCCTTCGCCCCGGCATGTATATCGGCAAGCTCGGCGACGGCACGTCGCCCGACGACGGTATCTATGTCCTGCTGAAGGAAGTACTCGACAATTCCATCGACGAATACATGATGGGCTACGGCAAAAGCATCTCGGTCACGATAGACAGCGGCCTCGTCACCGTGCGCGACTACGGACGGGGCGTGCCTCTGAGCAAAGTCGTGGCCGTGTCAAGCCAGATGAATACCGGGGCAAAATACGACAACAAGGCATTCAAAAAATCCGTCGGACTGAACGGTGTAGGCATCAAGGCGGTAAACGCACTCAGCAATTATTTCAGGATCATAAGTTTTCGCGAAAACGAATGTAAGGAGGTCGAATATCAAAGGGCCGTCGTGACCCGCGAATCCGACATCGTCCCGACAGGCGACAAAAACGGCACGCTCGTATCCTTCACGCCGGACGGCGACATATTTACAAACTACGCCTATCAGGACGAATTTGTATCAAACCTGCTTAAAAACTACGTCTTCCTCAACTCGGGCCTGACCATACACTACAACGGAAACGTGTTCTACTCCAAAAACGGCCTGGCCGACTTGCTGAACGAATACATGACTGCCGATCCGCTCTATCCCGTCATCCACCTGAAAGGCGAAGACATTGAAATCGTAATCACCCACAGCCACCAGTACGGCGAAGAGTTTTATTCGTTCGTCAACGGCCAGTACACGACGCAGGGAGGGACGCATCTCTCCGCATTCCGCG
Source organism: Tannerella sp. (assembly GCA_031266995.1). GTDB lineage: Bacteria > Bacteroidota > Bacteroidia > Bacteroidales > Tannerellaceae > Tannerella. The sequence continues at coordinate 6,473 of JAIRZY010000126.1, read as the reverse complement.
AATCGGTAAGCCGCGTGGTGAAAGAATATTACAACCGCAACTTCGACTATTCCGACATACGCTCCGGCATCGTCGCCGCAATCAGCGTCAAGGTGGAAGAGCCCGTTTTCGAAAGTCAGACGAAGACAAAGCTGGGTTCTAAAGACATGGGACCCGGAGGTCCGACCGTCGCCAAGTTTATCGGTGACTTCGTAAAGAAAGAACTCGACAACTACCTTCACATCAATACGGAAACCTCCGATACCCTTCTCAAAAAAATACTCGAATCGGAAAAGGAGCGTAAGGCCATCGCCGGCGTCACGAAACTCGCCCGCGAACGGGCCAAAAAGGCCAACCTCCACAACCGCAAGCTACGCGACTGCCGCGTTCACCTGAGCGACAGCAAGGACGGGCGGAAAGACGATACCTGCATATTCATCACCGAGGGCGACTCGGCGAGCGGCTCGATCACCAAAAGCCGCGATCCGAACTGTCAGGCCGTATTCAGCCTGCGCGGAAAACCGCTCAACTGCTTCGGGCTGACGAAAAAGATTGTATACGAAAACGAAGAATTTAATCTCCTCCAGGCAGCGCTCAACATCGAAGACGGACTGGAAAACCTGCGCTACAACAAGGTCATCATCGCCACCGACGCCGACGTCGACGGGATGCATATCCGCCTGCTGCTGCTCACGTTTTTCCTCCAGTTCTTCCCCGACCTCATCAAGCGCAACCATGTATACATCCTTCAGACGCCACTCTTCCGCGTGCGAAACAAGCAGAAAACCTTCTACTGCTACACGGAAGAGGAACGCGTCAAAGCCATCCGCGAGCTGGGGAAAAATCCCGAAATCACGCGCTTCAAAGGTCTGGGCGAAATATCTCCCGACGAGTTTAAAAACTTTATCGGCAAAGACATGCGTCTGGACCCCGTCTCCATGAAAAAGGAAGACCTCATCAAGGAAATGCTGGAATTTTATATGGGGAAAAATACGATCGACCGTCAGAATTTCATTATTCACAATCTGGTTGTGGAAGAAGATCTCGTAAACGGATAGGGGATGATGGGAGGGATGAAAAAAGCAGTCTTTCCGGGCACATTCGACCCCTTTACGACCGGTCATCAGGCGCTCGTCGAACGCGCTCTCAAACTGGCGGACGAAATCATTATCGCCATCGGCATCAATCCGGATAAAAAGAGCTGTTTCGCACTGGACAGGCGCATCGAATCCATAGAAAAACTGTATGAAAACGAGCCGGCAGTCACGGTGGCGGCCTACGATTCGCTGACTACCGATTTTGCCGGAAAGGCGGGCGCGGACTTCATCCTGCGGGGCATCCGCACCGTTCAGGACTACGAATACGAAAAAACAATCGCCTGCATCAACCGCAGGCTTTCGGGTATCGAAACGGTCATGCTGGTGACCGAACCCGAATTTTCGCACGTCAGTTCGAGCATCGTACGCGAACTGATACAGTATAAAAAAGACATATCCCCTTTTGTACCGAAAGAAACATTATACATTTTACAACGATGAAAACAAAACTTTTCCTAACAGTCACTCTCCTCTCAGCCTGTCTTACCGCAGGCGCACAGCAGTACCGTCCGGACGAGAGCGCCCGCAAACTGTCTCTGGCGCTTTACGCCATCACCAACCTGTATGTAGACAAAGTCGATGAAAAAAAAATGACGGAAGGCGCCATCGTCAGTATGCTCAACAAGCTGGATCCTCATTCCGAATATTCCGATCCCGAAGAAACGAAGAGACTGACCGAACCGCTTGAAAGCAATTTCGACGGCATCGGCATACAGTTCAACATGCTGATGGATACGCTCTACGTCGTGCAGGTCATTTCGGGCGGCCCTTCCGAGAAGGTAGGTCTCCTGGCCGGCGACCGTATTATTCTGGTGGAAGATACGCTGATAGCCGGTGTGGAGATGAAAAATACCGACATTCAGAAGCGTCTCCGCGGGCCGCGGGGAACGGAGGTGCACGTCAAGGTGAAACGCAGCGGCCGCGCCGAACTCCTCGAATTTAAAATTACGCGTGGCAAAATACCCATCACCAGCCTCGACGCCGCTTACATGGCCGATCGAACGACCGGATACATCCGCCTGAGCCGTTTCGCCACCTCTTCGGTCGACGAGTTCAACGACGCCATGTCGAAGCTCAAAAAACAGGGCATGCAAAACCTGATCCTCGATCTCCAAAACAACGGCGGCGGCTACATGCACGTCGCTCATCTCCTGGCGGACGAGCTTCTCGGCGACGGCAAGCTGATCGTCTACACCCAGGGCGACAAGCAGCCGAGAGAAAGTGCGAACGCAACGCCGAAAGGCAATTTCGAGGAAGGACGGCTCGTCGTCATGGTCGACCAGTTTTCCGCCTCGGCGAGCGAAATCGTGTCCGGAGCCGTCCAGGACTGGGACAGAGGCGTCATCCTCGGGCGCCGCACGTTCGGCAAGGGGCTGGTGCAAAAACCGATACCCATGCCCGACGGCTCGATGATACGTCTCACCGTCGCGCGCTACTACACGCCCAGCGGACGCAACATCCAAAAGCCCTATACGAGCGGAAACAGCCGCGAATATGACCTCGACCTGATAGAACGCTACAACCGCGGAGAACTGATGAGCGCCGACAGCACGCATTTCCCCGATTCGCTGAAATTCAACACGCTCGTATCTAAACGAACCGTATACGGCGGCGGCGGCATCATGCCCGACGTGTTTATTCCCCTCGACACGGCGCTGTATACCGACTATCACCGCAAGGTGGTCAACATCGGTCTCATCAACCAGGTGGCCATCGACTATCTGGACCGCAACCGCACGGCGCTGAACAAAAAGTATCGCGACATCGGCGCGTTCAAAAAGAATTTCGAAGTGACAGCCGGGACGATGCAAAGCCTGCAGGAACTGGCGGCAAAAGAACAGATCGAATTTGAAGCCGAACAGTATGCCAAATCCGAACCGCTCATGAAACTCCAGATAAAGGCGCTCATCGCGCGCGACCTGTTCGACATGAGCGAGTACTACCAGATTATCAACGACGAAAACAAAAGCCTCCGCGAGGCGCTGCGAATCATCAACGACCCGGACGAATATAACCGCATACTTGGGGTATAGACACGCCAGGATCATTTCTTATCCCGAACTCAGGTTACTGCCGGATCGAGACTCTCGTACCGGCTGGATCGAGACCCTCGTACCGGCTGGAACGAGACCTTCGTTCCGGCTGGAACGAGATGCTCGTACCGGCCGGATCGAGACCCTGCTAACGTAAGTTCGGGATAAGAATATTTTAGAGCCTGCTTTTGGGCGTTGTGGCCATAAATTCTTTCAGATAGGAAGGTTCGAAGTAGGCGACGTCTTCGAAGGCCTGCGCGCGAAATGCCTTTTCCGCCAGCGGGGCCATGTCGACGGCCGCAGGATAGACGCCGTCGAGGAAAACGGCGTTCGGCGAGTCGATTACGCCCCGGCATTTGGCCGCGCCGCTGCCAAAGAAGCACACGCGGCGCCGGGACAGGAAGCCGGCGCAGGTCTGCGGCGTGACGATTTCGGCCGTCACGTCCCTCACGGGCGTCCCCGCGCAGTCGTAGACGGTTGCGTAGACCTCCATCCGGCGCGCGTCGAGCATGGCGCAGTAGAGGCAGTCGCCATCGCGCAGCCTGCGGACGGCGCCGGCCGCCATGATGGCCAGCGTGGGGACGGCGATCAGGGGCACGCCCCACCCCGTGCACAGCCCTTTGGCCATCGACGCCCCGATGCGCAGGCCGGTATACGAGCCGGGGCCGCGGCCGACGGCTACGGCTTCGGGGGCACGCCCCGCGGCGCGGGCATGGGCGAGCGCTTCCTCGACGTACACGCCCGACAGAGCGGCGTGTGACTGATTCTCGAACGAAACGCGCTCGAAGACGACCTCGCCGTCCGCCGACAGCGCGACGGAGCATACCGTCGTCGACGTTTCCAGAAGTAAGATATGTGCCATGTCTCCTGCCGTTTATTCGATCACAAACACGTGTTTCCCCGAACCGGTTTCCGTGATGACGAAGTCGCCGTTCACCGTTCCCTTCCGGGACGCGCCGTCCACCGTCAGGCGGTATTTCTTCGACGCCCGGGGCAGCCATACCTCCGCCGTCGCATTGGCCGGTATGTCGACCTCCAGCGTGAACATCCCGTCCGGACGGTTGTCGAACGACGCGCGAATATCGCCGCGGATGGAAGGCACGAGGATGGAGGCCTGCCGCAGCGTCGCCGGCTGGGGCTTGATGCGTATCTTCGCAAAGCCCGGTTCGGCAGGCTCGATGCCCATCAGTTTGCGGGCAATCAGGTTGAGCGCCGCCGCGCCCCAGATGTGATTCCAGTCCTGATTGGGCTTGTATTTGTTATCCCACGCCTCCATCGAAATGGTGGAGCCGGCGCGAATCATGTTGTACCAGCTTCGCTCGCCGGTCGAGGTGAGCAGTTGCAGTCCGCAGGCGGCGTCGTGCGCGTTGTACACGGCGTCGAGCAGGAACTGCGAACCGTAAACGCTGCACGCAAGTCCCCGCGTGCGCATGTATTCGACGATGGATTTCACGTGTTTGGCGGGCGGGATGCCGAAGGCCAGCGGAAACATGTTTGCGTGCAGCGAGCTGTGGCCGGCGCCGATGCCGTCGACGTAATATCCCTTCTTCGGGTCGAGCAGCAGGCGGTTGATCCGTTCCCTTACCCGCTGCGCTTCCGCGGTATACAGCGCCTCATCCGCCGCGTTCCCCAGCGCCCCGGCAATCAGGCCGACCGTGCGCAGGGCTTCATAGTGGTAGGCATTGACGACCGTGTTGTAGTCGGTGAAGACAAAGCCGTCCGCTTCGCCCGGTTCGTTCTTCCCCAGCCCGAGGATGCCCTGCTGCGGCCAGTCGACGATGTCGCGAAAACTGTCGCCGCTCCCGCTGAAATGTATGGCCTGCAGCAGTTCGGGCGTCACCCGGCCCGTCCGGGTACTGATCAGGCCGTTGCTCTCCCGCAGTCCCGTCAGGCTCTTGGCCTTCAGGTCGCCGTAGAAGCGTTGCAGCGACGCGCGGTTGCCGGTATACATGTAGTCCGTCCAGGCCATCAGTACCGACTGCATGACCCATTCCGCCGGCCAGGTGGCGTAATGAATCAGGTATTCATGACTGTAGCGGGCGATGGCATACTCGCGGTCGGCCGTGTAATGACAGAGCTGGTTGATCAGCGCGTCGGCCTCGTAGGGGATGCGTTCGCGGTCGCCGTCAACATACACACCGGCAAAAGAGGTCGCCCGGACGGAATATTTGCAGAGATCCCAGACCTGATTCAGCACCGTGTCGGAGGAATGAAACCGTGCGGCCGCGTCGTTGAACGGATAGTGCACCGTCTGCCGCACGGCCTGCAGCGGCCGGGCGCCTTCCAGTTCGCAGTAGCGGAACGGCACCACCTCGCCCGTGTAGTCCGGCATCAGGATCGGCTTCACGGCGTTTGCGCCGGCCGGCACATCCGTATTCCGTCTGTCCGGACGTATTTTTATGATATAGGTATGCGTACCGGCCGAGAGCGGCAGGCGGTATTCGGCATACCGGACCGTACCGGCAGGCCGGCGGTCGATCCGCCCGTCCCGGAGCGCCTCGCCCAGCCGGACGATGGCCGTATCGGTTTCCTTCTCGGACGACACGGTTACTTTCATCCGCCCGAAAGCGTCTTTCCCGAAGTCGAGCAGCACGCAGTCCTCGCCCAAAGACGCGGTGTGGACGGGGTATTCGTCGGTGACCTGAAGGGGATAGCGCGCGGTTGCGCCGTCCAGTTGCGCGGCGGTGACGAAACTGCGCACCTGCGAGAAGGGGCTTTCCGCGCCGTGACTGTCCCACGTCTTCACTTTCCAGTAATATACGGTCGACGGCTGCAGCGGTTCGCCTCCGTAGCGCACGGCCACGGAATTGTCGCTTTCCGTGCGGCCGCTGTCCCACACGTCGGCCCCGTCCTTTACCAGCAGCTCCGGCGAAGAGGCGACCATGATGCGGTAAGCCGTCTGCAGTGTATTCGGGCGGTCGCTGTTGACTACCCAGCCCAGTGACGGACGGGCATTGCGAATTTCCGTCAACTGGTAGCGTTCGATGGCCGTACCGAGTTCCGCCGGCGAAAGACCGGACGGATAACCGTCGAGAAAAACACGATCGGTATGCTCCAGCAGATCGGTCGTAAGATGCGTCGGCGACTGGGCATGGCATAGCCCGGCGCCGGATAGTAGTAATATGCAAAACAATCGCTTCATGGATAATTGAATTTATATGGACGATAAATGATACTTCCTTTATTCCATCCGGCGGCGGAGGTCGTTCAGCAAGGTCAGCCGTTCCAGCGAAAACGTGCGGTCGTGTGTCTGGAGATATTCCAGCATTGCCTGCGCCTTCAGCAGCATGTCCTGCCGCTGCCGGCCGGAAAAGAGATAGCTCTCCTCGATCAGCACCCTGGCGGCAATGTCCATGCGCAACAG
>JAIRZY010000125.1 GCA_031266995.1 Tannerella sp. | reverse complement strand
GCACACAATATACGGCAAAAAAACGGAATACCGTCCATCCGCGTAGAAAAATTAACCTCCGCACGGGAAATATGAGGAACCGGCGGATGTAAAACTCAAAGATTCAATAGAGTCCCGTGTGGGACTTCGGTTTCATCCGTCGCAGATCCGTAAGCGAAAGCATACGGTTAACAGAGTATTGTCCCTGCGGGATTTTGACCGGTTTGCGTAACATGAATTCATAATCCCGAAATGTCCATTAGCGCATTCTCTGCCGCAAGTTGCGGGCGACAGGGTTTCCCCACCCGGGGAAAGTCTCTCGCCGCTGGCGACAGGGTTTCCCCATGCGGGGATTTCATGAACGACATGTCATTTATGCTTCCCACGGCCGTGGATTTTATGTTTGACATGTCATTCGTTAAATCCACGGCCGTGGATTTAACCGTTGGGATGTCATTTGTTAAACCCACAGCCGGGGATTTAACGGTTGGGATGTCATTCGTTAAATCCACAGCCGGGGATTTAACGGTTGACATGTCATTTGCAAAATCCACAGCCGTGGACGTCATGTTTGACATGTCATTTGCACTTTCCCCACATGGGGATTTCAAGAATGACATGTCATTTGCACTTTCCCCAAGCGGGGAAATCTTCCTGCGCGATGCGGCAGACTTGCCGGACGGGACTGGTCACATTCCGGCGGCCGTTTCAGGTTTCGCACTTACCTGTTCTCACATTTCCGCACTTTCCGCGCAGCCTCCGTGCCGGTGATAAAATCCCGAATTTTAAACCCTGAATCCCGACCCGGCGATTTTCATTCTCCCGTTTCCTCATTTACTATATTGAATTATTATACTATCTTTGCAGCCTGAAATCAGGAATGTATCATTTTGACAGGATAAAGAAGTAGAACATGGAACTGTTTCCCTCCCTTGAGAAGGCCTATTCGAAGGAGCGCCTGACGGCAATGCAGGCGCAGCGGCTGGCACACGAAATTTCGTTCGGCCCCGTCGTGTTTCAGGTGTCGCGCCTGATGGTCAAGTTCGGTATTATGCAACTGCTGGTCGACGCCCGCGAGGGGCTGACGGTCGACGGGGTGGCGGCGCGGACGGGCCTGTCGCGCTACGCCGTGCAGGTGCTGCTCGAGTCGTCGCTCACGATCGGGACGGCGCTCTGTGACGGCGACCGCTTCACGGCCTCCAAGGCCGGCTGGTTTCTGCTCAACGACCCGCTGGTGAAGGTCGACATGGCGATGAATCACGACGTCAACTACCGCGGCCTCTATCACCTCGAAGAAGCGCTGCTGAGCGGCCGCCCCGCAGGGCTGAAGGAGCTTGGCGAATGGGCGAACATCTACGAGGGGCTGTCGGAACTGCCCGCCGGGGCGCAGAAGAGCTGGTTCGACTTCGATCACTACTATTCCGACGCCTCGTTCGACGGGGCGCTCCCCGTCGTCTTCGCCTGCCGTCCGCGCACGCTGCTCGACGTGGGCGGCAACACGGGCCGGTGGGCGCTGCGCTGCGTGGACTACTGTCCCGACGTGCGCGTCACGGTCATGGATCTCCCGCAACAGCTCGAGATGATGCGCCGCCACACGGCAGGCCAGCGCGGCGCCGAACGGATCGCGGCTTTCGGCATCGACCTGCTCGACGCCGACGCGCCTTTCCCGTCCGGCTTCGACGCCATCTGGATGAGCCAGTTCCTCGACTGCTTTCCGGAAGACGCGGCGACGGGCATCCTCGCGCGGGCTGCCGCCTCGATGGACGGCGGGGCGACGCTCTTCGTCATGGAAACCTTCTGGGACAGGCAGCGCTTCGAGACGGCGGCATACTGCCTGACGCAGATCAGCCTCTACTTCACCGCCCTGGCCAACGGCAACAGCAAGATGTATCACTCCGCCGACATGACGCGCTGCATCGAAGCCGCCGGCCTGAGGGTCGAAAAGGCGGTCGACGGACTGGGGAAGGGGCACACCGTCCTCGTATGTAAAAAGAAATAGGAAATGCCGTTCAGCAGCATAGACATACTCGAACTTCTGCCGCAACGCCCTCCCTTCGTGGCGGTCGATGCGCTGCTGCACGTCGACGAACGCACCACCCGCACCTCCTTCCGCATCGGCGACGGCCACCTCTTCTGCGAAGACGGACGCCTGACGGAGCCGGGCGTCATCGAAAACATCGCCCAGACATGCGCCGCACGGCTGGGATACATCAGCAAATACGTATGCCGCGACACGGTGAAGCTGGGCTTCATCGGCGCCCTGCGCCATCTCGAAATCCTGCGCCTGCCCGCCGCCGGCGAAACGATCGTCACCCGGATCGACGTGCAGGAAGAAATCTTCGGCATGACGCTCGTGCAGGCCACCGTATGCGCCGGCGACGAACTTGTCGCATCGGGCGAAATGAAAATATCCGTCACCGACATTGAACGCCGCGAAGATGAATGAAACAGTCAGCACACTGAAGACCTCCGTCGACGTCAGGGTTCGTTTCAGCGAAGTCGATTCGATGAACATCGTCTGGCACGGCGCGTACGCCCTCTATTTCGAGGACGCGCGCGAGGCGTTCGGCGCCGCCTACGGAATCGGATACCTCGACATCTTTGCCGCCGGATACTACGCGCCGCTGACCGACCTGCGCTTCAGCTACAGGAAGCCGCTGACATACGGCCGCACCGCCCGCGTGGACATCACGTACCGCCACACCGACGCCGCCAAAATCCTGTTCGACTACGAAATATTCGACACGCACGACGGCGCGCGGATCGCCTCCGGCGCGTCGACGCAGGTATTCCTCGACAAACAGTATCAACTGCTGTGGACCAATCCGCCTTTCTACGAGGCGTGGCAGCGAAAATGGGGACTCGTATGATCCGGCAGGCGGGAGACTGCATCATCTCGTCGCTGGGATTCACCTCGTGCGAAAACTACGGCGCGGTGAAGGCTGGACGTTCGGGCATCGCGCACTGCGAAAACCGCATGGGGCTGTCCGAACCGTTCATGGCCGCCCTGATAGACCGCGAAGAACTGCGTGACCGCTTTGCCGTGCCCGGCGACTGCACGGACGGATACACGCCCTTCGAAATGGCCGCCATCCTGTCGATACGCGGCGCGGCGGCGCAGGCGCACGTCGACCTGTCCGGCGAGCGCACGCTGTTCGTACTCTCGACGACCAAGGGCAACGTGCATCTGCTCGACCCGCGCGAGGGCGACGGCTATCCGCCCGGCGCCGCCCTGCTCTGCCATTCGGCGCGCCGCATCGCCGCCTTCTTCGGCAGTTCACGCGTGCCGCTCGTCGTCTCCAACGCCTGCATCTCCGGCGCCTGTGCGCAGATCGAAGCCCTGCGCCGCCTCGAGGCCGGGGCGTACGACTGTGCCGTGGTGACGGGTGTCGACATGCTGTCGCGGTTCATCATTTCGGGCTTCCAGTCCTTTCACGCACTGTCGCCCGGCCCCTGCCGTCCGTTCGACGCTGCACGCGACGGACTGAACCTCGGCGAGGCGGCTTCGACCCTCATCTACGAGCGGACGGACAAGGCGGATGCCGGCGGCGTCGCGCTCGTCCGTGGTGCCATACGCAACGACGCCAACCACATATCAGGCCCTTCACGCACGGGCGAAGGATGCTTCCTCGCCCTGCAGGCCGTCATGGCGGGGTGCGACGCGGGCGAAATCGCCTTCGTCAACGCGCACGGGACGGCCACGGCCTACAACGACCGCATGGAGGCCGTCGCCCTCGCCCGCGCGGGGCTGGACGGCGTGCCGGTCAACGGACTGAAGGGATATTTCGGGCATACGCTGGGAGCGGCCGGCGTGCTCGAAAGCGTGATTTCGTCGCACGCCCTGGCCGGGCGGACGATTCTCCCCACGCTGGGATTCTCCGCGCGCGAGGACGATTCGACGCTGCACGTCGCCGACCGGATCGCCCGCACGGAGAAACCGTATTTCGTCAAGACCCTGTCGGGGTTTGGAGGCAGCAACGCGGCGCTGCTTTTTCATTACGCCCCACCGCAAACAGACGCCGCGCCGCCGCGCCCTCACATACGCCTGCACGCACCGGACGCCGCCGCACCGCTCGGCATACAGGCCTGCTGCCGCATTTCGGACGGGCGCGCCTCCGTGAACGGGAAGGCAGTCTTCGCCGGCGAGGACAACGGAAACGGAGACTTTCTGACGGCGCTGTATCGCTCGCTGAAGACGGACTATCCGAAATTTTTCAAGATGGATCGCCTGTCGAAGCTGGGCTTCCTCGCCTCCGAACTGATCTTCGGCGACGCCGCGGCGCGCAGCTTTGCACCGCGCCGCGACATGGCCGTGATCTGCTTCAACCGGAGTTCGTCGCTCGACACGGATGTGGCGTATCAGGCCACCATTCAGCGCGACGACGATTATTTCCCCAGCCCTTCGCTGTTCGTATACACGCTTCCGAACATCGTTGCCGCCGAGATTGCCATCCGCAACAGGATATACGGCGAGACGTCGTTCTGCGTCTGCCCGCATTTCGACGCGGCCGGGATGGAGACGGCGGTGCGCCTCGCCTTTCGCGACGAGAGCGTGTGCTGCGTCCTGGCGGCGTGGGTCGAGTGTTTCGAAGGGCCATGCGACGCGCTGATGGCGCTGGTCGGCCGCGCACCGTCGGACGCGGTCTTTTCGGCCGGCAGACTCGACGGATTATATCACAATCAATATTAAACAATAAATGAATGACAAATATGGATGAACTGATCTTAAAACTGAAAGAAGAAATTATCGAAGTACTGAACCTCGAAGACGTGACGCCCGCCGACATCGACGAAGACGCGCCGCTCTTCGGCGACGGGCTGGGACTCGACTCCATCGACGCGCTCGAACTGATCGTCCTGATGGAAAAGAACTACGGCATCAAGCTGAAAGATCCTTCGCAGGGGCGCGACCTGTTCCGTTCCGTGCGCGTGCTTGCCGAATACATACAGGCCAACCGGACGAAGTAGCCATGACGCAGGACATCTTTGTGACGGGCGCCGGCATCGTTTCCGCACTGGGAACGGGCATGGAGGAGACGCTCGACGCGTTGCGCGGTCGCCGTACGGGCGTCGGCGCGTTGCGTTACCTGCGCACTTCGCATACGGAATTTCCCGTCGGCGAGGTGAAAATGACCTGCGAAGAAATGATGCATCTCCTCCATATCCCCGAAACGGACGCGACGACGCGCACGTCGCTCATGGGTATGCTGGCCGTCCGCGAAGCCGTCGGGCAGGCCCGTCTGACGGAGGCGCACGGCCTGAGGATTGCGCTGATTTCGGGGACGACCGTCGGCGGCATGGACCGGAGCGAGCAGTATTATCTTGATTTCCTCACGAACGATTCAAAAAATGCGTACATCGCAACTCACGACTGTGGCACGTGTACCGAGATGATTGCCGACCGCTTCGGCCTGTTTTCGATGGTGGACACGATCTCGACGGCGTGTTCGTCGGCCGCCAATGCCATCATGCTCGGTGCGATGCTGGTGCGCGAAGGACGGGCGGACATTGCCGTGGCCGGCGGAAGCGAGTGTATTACGAAGTTTCATCTGAACGGCTTCAATACGCTGATGATTCTCGACAGAGCGCTCTGCCGCTCGTTCGACGCGACCCGTGCCGGACTGAACCTGGGAGAGGGGGCAGCCTGCGTGGTGCTGGAATCCGCACGCACGTATCGCCGGCGGGGTGTCGAACCGCTCTGCCGCCTCGCCGGATGCGGCAATGCCTGCGACGCGTATCACCAGACTGCCACGTCGCCCGAAGGCGAAGGGGCTTATCTGGCAATGACGAAGGCGCTCGCCTCGGCGCAGTTGAAGCCGGCAGACATCGGCTATATCAATGCGCACGGAACGGGCACGCTGGACAATGACCTGAGCGAAGGCGTCGCCATCCGGCGCGTTTTTGGCGACGGCATACCGCCCGTCTCCTCCACCAAGGCATTTACGGGACACGCGACCAGCGCGGCGGGTGGCATCGAAGCCGTCATCTCGCTGCTCGCGCTGCAACACGGTTTCATCCCCGTCAACCTCCATTTCTCCGTGCCGATGCCCGAACTGCACTTCGCTCCCGCCACGGACGAAACGCCGCCCGCCCCGCTGCGACACGTCATGTCCAACTCCTTCGGATTCGGAGGAAACGACACGTCTCTTATTCTTTCAAAGATATAATGCCTCATGCTGGAACATATCTACATATCGGCAGCAAAACAGATTTCGGCGCAGTCGCCCCTGACGGACGACTGGATGACGCGCCCGCTACGCTACGGCGAAGCGTTCGTGCCGGCCGTCGACCCGGACTACCGGCCGTTTTTCCCGTCCAACACCGCCCGCCGGCTGGGTAAAATCCTGAAGCGCGCCCTGCTCGTCTCGCGGCAGGCGATGCAGGCGGCGGAAGTCGACGTGCCCGATGCCATCATCACGGGCACGGGATTCGGGTGCATCGAAAACACGGAGATATTCCTCGGCGCGATGGTGAAGGAGGGCGAATCGCTCCTCAAACCCACGCATTTCATGCAGTCGACGCACAACACAATCAGCTCGCTGATCGCGATAGACTGTCGCTGCCACGGCTACAACATGACGTATTCGCACAAGGCGCTTTCGTTCGAATGTGCCCTGCTCGACGCCTTTATCCGGCTGCGAAACGGAGACGCAGCAAACGTGCTGGCAGGGGGGCACGACGAACTGACGCCGAACTTCCACGCCATTCTGCAGCGGCCGGAGCGTCTGGATGCGGGCACGGCTTTCCGCAGCGAGACGGCGGTCGGCATGATGCTTACGGGGCGGCCTGTCCCGAACGCGCTCTGCCGCTTCGACGGAATCGAGACCTTTTACCGCCCCGGCGCGCCGCAACTGAAGCAGGCGCTGGACGGGATGCTGGCGCAGGCCGGATGCCGGTACGAAGACGTCGACGCCGTCCTGACGGGATGCAACGGGATGCCTGCCGATGAAGAGGCGTACCGGCAGTGGTGTGCGGAACTGTTTCCCGGCAAGGCGCGGCTTCGCTACAAGCATCTGTTCGGCGAGTCGTTCACGTCGTCGGCCGCGGGTGTCTACGTGGCGGCGACATGCCTGCACCGCCAGCAGATTCCCGCACATCTGTTTGCGGACGAAGGTCATGCCGCCTTGCACGATGCGAAGCATTTGCTGCTTTATCATCTGTTTGAAAACAGGACTCATTCATTAATTCTTTTGTCATCATGTGGAAATTAATTCTTTTATCCGTAACGCAATGCCTGTTTTTGTGCGGAGGACAGGTATTCCTGAAACTTGCCATGCAGAAGGCGGGCGCGTTTCGCCTTGCGTGGAGCTTTTTCGGCAGCCTGCTCGCCGACTTGAATTTTCTGGCGTCCGGGCTGTGCATGGCGATGGCCAGCGGCTTGTGGATGTACATGCTCAAGCGATACGAACTTTCGGTCGTGTATCCGATGATCAGCATCAGTTATGTCTTCGGTATGCTGGCGGCGATATATGTTTTTCACGAGACGGTGCCCGGCACGCGCTGGATCGGCGTCGCGCTGATTATGGCAGGCGTAATATTCATTGCAAGATAGATTATGAACAGGAAGATATTTTATTCAGTCGCAGTCGCATGGCTGTTCGTCCTGACGGTACGTTCGCAGACGGCGCCGGCGACGCCGGAACAGCAGAAAATGATGCTGGGGAAAATCATGGGGGCGTCCGCCGGGATGGGAAGCATGGTCTGCGACTTCGAGCAGACGAAAGAACTGTCCCTCCTGAGCGAGAAAATCGTTTCGAAAGGGAAAATGTATTATCGTAAAAACGGCCTGCTGCGCTGGGAATACCTCACGCCCTACCGCTACGCTTTCGTCCTGAACGGCGACAAAATACTGATGCAGACAGGAAACAGCCGGAACGTCGTCGACGTCAGGTCGAACCGTTTTTTTCAGGAGCTTGTCAAAGTCATGATGAGCGGTGTGAACGGAAGCGGGCTGACCGACGCCCGAAATTTCACAAGCAGCTATTACGCGGGCGACAGGAAATGGAAAGCCGTTCTCGTGCCCGTCGGAAAGGAAATGAAACAGATGTTTGCGTCCATCAGGCTGACGTTTAGCGTCGACGATTTCACGGTCGACAGCGTGGAGATGGAAGAGCAGAACGGCGACAAAACAATCATCCGTCTGACGGATAAAAAACTGAACGCAGAGATTGACGACACGCAGTTTCATATTGATTAGCCTGTGTGCGTGGCTGGCGGCCTCGTGCAGTACGGTTCGGGACGCGCCCGCCGCGGTGCGGATGTTCGACGCGGGCGCGACGTCCGGCTACCAGACGCGCATCCGCGTCGGGCAGGCGGAAATCACCGGCGTCCTGATCGTAAAATACATGCACGGAGAATGGCGCGGAAGCCTGATCAACGAATTTGGCGTCAAAGCGTTCGACTTCGTCGCGACCGAAAGGAAATGTCGCCTGCTGCACGCCGTCCCGTTCCTCGACAAATGGTATATCCGCCGTACGCTCGAAAGCGATTTCACCTTCCTCTTCCGCGATGCGCCGAATGGCAAAGCGACGAAGAACAAACGCCTGACGCAGACGGCCGGCGGCGCATTCGTCCTGAAAAACGAAAAGCGACACATCGAATACGTATTTCAACCTTTCGCCTTATGAAACTGAAAGACGGCTTTTACCACATCGCACAAACGTACGAAAACGGGGCGGACTTCGGATACACGCTCATCCTCCACGGAGACCATTTCATCTACCGTGCGCACTTCCCCGGAAATCCGGTCACGCCGGGCGCCTGTATCATTCAGCTATGCAAGGAACTGATGGAAGAGCGGCTGAAGCGTCCGCTTTTCCTGCGCAAGGCGCTCAACGTGAAATTCCTTTCGGTCATCAATCCCGAAGAATGCGATACGCTGCAGGTGGATTTTACCAAAGTCACGCAGGCGGACGGCGGTTACAGAGTCGCCGTGACGGTTCATCGCGACGACGCGCAGTTTGCCAGGCTAAGTTTTTTCTTCCTTCCTGCGGAGGCGTCGTCCACCGTCGCGGACGGGATGAAGCGGGCAGGCGTATGCGTGGTCATTCCCACCTACAACAACGAACGGTTCCTGAGCGGCGTGCTCGACACCGTTCTGCAATATGCGCCGTCCGTCATCGTGGTGAACGACGGCTCGACGGACGGCACGGAAGAAACGCTGGCGCGCTACCGGACGCGAGTCGAAGTCGTTTCGTACAGCCCGAACAGGGGGAAAGGCCATGCGCTGCGCCGCGGATTCGACCGGGCGGAGGAGCTGGGTTTCACGTATGCCCTGACGATGGACTCGGACGGACAGCACGATGCGCGCGACATCCCGAAGTTCGCGGATGCTCTCCGTGCGCATCCCGACAGCATGGTGATCGGCTGCCGCAACCTGAAGCAGGAAAACATGCCGGGAAAAAACACTTTCGCCAACCGGTTTTCCAATTTCTGGTTTGCGGTGGAGACGGGTATTCGCCTGCCCGATACGCAGACCGGCTTCCGCCTGTATCCGCTGTCGCGCATGAAGGGCCTGCGGCCGTTCTCGTCGCGCTACGATGCCGAGCTGGAGCTACTGATACGGTCGGCATGGCGAAATATTCCCCTGCACCCGATACATGTGTGCGTGAAATACCTGCCCGAAGGCGAGCGCGTGACGCATTTCAGGTCGGGCGTCGATTTTATGCGTATCAGCATAGTGCATACACTGTCCGTGTTTGGGGCGATTCTCTACGGATACCCTTCGCGGCTGATTCGTTTTCTGTTTAACCGGTCGTGAGATGATAGATTTCCTTGTATCCGTATTCACCCGCTGCCTGGCGCATAAACGCTTGCTGATGGTTTTGCTGGCGTTGCTGACAGTCGCTTCCGTACCGGCGCTGTGGAACCTGGACTACAAGGAAGACATTGCCGCATTTCTGCCCGGCAGCAGGGAGAACGACCGCATCAACGCCATCTATCGCCATACGGGAAACTCCGGCAAGCTGATGGTATACTTCTCGCAGAAGGATTCGACGCGGCCCGACGCGGCGCGCATCATCGAAGCGATAGACAGCTTCGCCGCGCGGCTGGACGAAAACGACAGCCTGCACGTCATCCCCGACGTCGTGGCGCGGGTAGACGAAAGCCACATGCTGGAACTGATGACCTTCATCCGCGAAAATGTGCCCTATTTCCTGACGGAAAGCGATTACCTCCGCATTGATACCCTGCTGACGGCGGCGCAGGTGCAGGCCCGGCTGAGGATGGACAAACAGTTGCTGATGCTGCCCTCGGGCGCGATGATGAAGGACGACATCGTCCACGACCCGCTACACCTCTTTACGCCTCTGTGGCAGAAACTGAACACTTTCCGCGCCGGTGAAAACCGGAACCTGAACGACGGGTACATCTTTTCGGCCGACGGCAGGAGGGGCACGGTGATTCTGACTTCGCCCTACGGCATGAGCGAGACGAAGAAAAATACGGCGCTGCTTGCGCTCGTCGACCGCACGGTGAAGCAGGTGGAAGCGTCGTTTCCCGACATGCAAATCAGTTGTTTCGGCGCGCCGGCCATCGCCGTCTCCAATGCCGGCCGGATAAAGGACGACAGCCTGCTGGCAAGCTCGCTGTCGGTCGTGCTGATTCTTATTCTTCTGATATACTTCTTCCGCAACGGCCGCCACATCCTGCTGGTCTTCCTGCCGGTGCTTTTCGGGTGGCTGTTTGCGCTGGCGCTGATGGCGGCGTTCAACGACAGCGTGTCCATTATCGCGCTTGGCATCAGTTCGATCTTCATCGGCATTGCCGTCAATTACCCGCTTCATTTCATCGACCACACGCGCCATCAGCCCGACGTCCGGCTGGCGCTGCGCGAGATTATGCCGCCGCTGCTGACGGGCAACATCACGACGGTGAGCGCGTTTCTCAGCCTCGTGTTCATCCGGTCTGACGCCATGCGCGACATGGGCCTGTTCGGCTCGCTGCTGCTGGTCGGGACGATTCTGTTCGTGCTGCTTTTCCTGCCGCACATGGTCGGGACGGGGCGACGCGTCGCGGCGGACAGGCCGCTCATCTTCGAGCGTTTCGCCTCCTTTGCTCCCGAACGGAAGAAGTGGATTCTCTGGACCGTGCTGATTCTGACGGGCGTTTTCCTCTACCTGAGCCGCTTCACGTCGTTCGACCCCGACATGCAGTCCATCAATTACATGACCGACCGGCAGCGCGAAGACATGCGCCACATGATGCAACTGCTCGAAAAGCGCGACCGCGACATCGTATATTTCGTCTCCGAAGGCGTGACGCTCGACGAGGCGCTGGCGGCAAGCGAACAAAACACATGGCTGCTGGACACGCTCCGGCGCCGCGGATGGATAGAAAGTATCTCGGGCACGGGCGTCTTCCTCGCCTCCCGCGCCGGGCAGCAGCAGCGAATCGAGCAGTGGCGCGACTTCTGGCAGTCGCGCCGGGACACGCTGCTGTCGCAACTGGAGACCTGCAGCGACGCGGAAGGATTCAGGCCGGATTCGTTCGAACCGTTTGTCAGGCTGCTGCATCGCGATTTCGCCGTGCAGGACGAGGGTTATTTTGCGCCACTCATTTCGATGCTGGCAGAGAATTATCTGGTGCGGGACGCGAAACACAATATGCTCATCCAGTTGCTGTATTGCAACACGGACAGGACGGTTGCGCTCGAAGAAGCCCTCCGCAGTGAGGCGCGGGGCGCGTTCGTGTTCGATTCGCGCGACATCGGGCGGCGCATGGTCGACTCGCTTTCCGGCGATTTCAATTACGTGCTCTTCATCTGCGGCTTCATCGTTTTCCTGTTCCTGACGCTCTCGTTCGGGCGGCTCGAGCTGAGCCTGACGGCGTTTATCCCGCTTGCGATAAGCTGGATATGGATCCTGGGCATCATGCAACTGACCGGGATACGCTTCAACATCGTCAACATCATCCTGGCCACGTTCATCTTCGGGCAGGGCGACGACTATACCATCTTCATCGTCGACGGGCTGATGTACGAATACGCCTACCGCCGGCGCATGCTGGCGTCGCACAAGAACAGCATCATCCTCTCGTCTCTCATCATGTTTGCCGGCATCGGGACGCTGATCTTTGCCAGGCATCCGGCCCTGCACTCGCTTGCCGAAGTGACGATCATCGGCATGTTTTCGGTCGTCATGATGGCCTACGTCATCCCGCCGTTCATTTTCCGCTGGCTCACGCAGAAGAACGACGCCTGCCGCGAAATCCCCGTCACGTGCCGGCGCGTGCTGTATTCCGCATACTCCTTTGCCGCGTTCCTGATGGGAAGCATCCTGCTCACGGTTGCAGGGTTCCTTGTTTTCGCCTTCAGGAAGAAGACGGAGCGGCGGCGGCTGCGCTACCACGCGTTTCTCTGCCGCGTGTCGCGCTTTGTAATAAAGCGCATTCCCGGCGTGAAGTTCCGGCTCGACAACCTGTCGCGCGAGGCATTCGACCGGCCGGCCGTGATCGTCTCCAACCATCAGTCGCACCTCGACCTGATGTGTCTGCTGATGCTCACGCCCCGGCTGGTGATTCTGACGAACGACTGGGTGTGGAACAATCCTTTCTACGGGCGGCTGATCCGGTATGCCGACTTCTATCCCGTGTCCGGCGGCATCGAGCAGAGCCTCGACAGGCTGGCCGACCGCATGAGAAACGGTTATTCCATCGTGGTTTTCCCCGAAGGCACGCGCTCGGAAGACTCTTCCATCCTGCGGTTTCACCGCGGCGCCTTCTTTCTGGCCGAGAAGCTGAAGGCGGATATTCTGCCCGTCCTCATCCACGGCGCGGGCGACGTGTTGCCGAAGAACGATTTCATGCTGCGCGAGGGACGCATCACGGTCGAGGTTCACCCGCGGATTGCGCCCGGCGACGCACGCTACGGCACGGATTATGCCGCCCGTGCGAAGCAGGTCAGGCGGTGGTACGGCGAGCGGCTCGGCGAGATGCGCACCCGCATCGAGGACGCCCGCTACTATGGAAGTTTCGTGCGGCACAACTATTATTACAAGGGCGCCGCCGTCGAGCGAAGCGTGTCTGCCTCGCTGAAGGCGACGGACTGCTACGCCCGCTGGATCAATGCGCCTCACACTGCGGACGGACGCGTGCTGGTCGTGAACAGCGGCTTCGGCGAGTTTGCGTTCGTGCTGGCGCTGGTACACGGGCGATGCCGTGTCACGACCGTCGAGCGCGACGCGGACAGGGTGGCGCTGGCGCGCGGCTGCGCAGGACGGCCGGCCAACCTGCTCGTATGCAGCGAGGCGGAACTGCCGGCCGGCGAAGCGTTCGACAGGGTATACCTCCTGCATCCCGACGAGGCGCAGAAAAAAGCATACGGTCATTATCAACCCATCATCATCAGTAACGAATGACAAAACATGTCCTGATTATCGGCAGCGGACTGGGCGGGCTGACGTGCGGCTACATCCTGGCGAAAAACGGCTTCCGGGTGAGCCTGTTCGAGAAGAACGCACAGCCGGGCGGATGCCTGCAAACGTTCGTGCGCCACGGCGTGAAATTTGAAACGGGCATGCACTACGTGGGAAGCCTAGAAGAGGGGCAGACGCTGCACCGTTTCTTCAACTATCTCTCGCTCTTCCCCGACGTCGAAGCGGCGCCGCTGGACAGGTCGGCCTACGACATCATCTCGCTCGGCGGGAGGCGGTTCGCCTTTGCCTGCGGGCCGGAGCATTTCGTCGAGTCGCTGGCCGCCCATTTCCCGCGCGAGAGGCACAACCTGCAGCGCTATTTCGACGTGATCCGCAGCGTGGCCGACGACTCCCCGCTCTACTCGCTGCGCTACACCCGCCAGGTCACGCTTCTCAATCCCGAATACATCAAGCAAAGCGCCAGCTCGTTTATCGACTCGGTGACGGACGACGGCCTGCTGCGCCAGGTGCTGGCCGGCAACCTGCCGCTCTATGCCGGCATCAGGGGCCGGACGCCGCTGTATATCCACGCGCTCATCAACGACTTCTACAACAGGAGCAGTTTCCGGATCGCAGGCGGGAGCGACGCCATCGCCCGTTCGCTGGTGAAGTCCGTACGTGCGATGGGCGGCGCGGTACACACGTCGTCGAAGGTCGTCAAAATCAACTGCGACGGGAAAGAGGCCGTCAGCGTCTCGCTCGAAAACGGCGAAGAGGTGCGCGGCGACTGCTTCATCTCGAACATCCACCCGTGCCGCACCATCGAACTGCTCGACACGCACCTGATACGCAAGTCATATCGCGAGCGAATCATGAATCTGCGCAACACGGTGTCGAACTTCACCGTCTACATTCATTTCAAGAAAGACACGGTGCCGTATCTCAACTCGAACTTCTTCCACTACAGCGGCGACAGCGTCTGGGGCTGCGAAGACTATACGGAGGCCGACTGGCCGAAGTCGTTCCTCTACATGCACCACTGTTCGGAGCGCGGGCAGCGCCATGCCGTCGCGGCAGTACTGTTTGCCTACATGCGCTTCGACGACGTGGCGCGGTGGCACGGCACGCGCGTCGGGCGCCGGGGCGACGACTATGAGGCGTTCAAGCGGCAGAAGGCGGAACGCCTGCTCGACGAACTGGAAAAGCAGATGCCGGGCACGCGCGCGTGCATCGAACGGTATTACACGTCCACGCCGCTGACCTGTCTCGACTATACGGGGACGGAGCGCGGCTCGATGTACGGCATCTTCCGCGACTGCACCGAGCCGGTGCAGTCGGCCGTCTCGCAGCGCACGAAGATTTCCAACCTGTTTCAGACGGGGCAGAACATCAATTCGCACGGCATACTGGGCGTCATCATCGGCGCCATCATCACCTCGGGCGAGCTGCTGGGCGTAAACACCATCATCGAACAGATAAAAAACACCTGAACCATGGACAGTCGGCAAACGGTCATCATCATCGGCGGCGGCATCGGCGGCCTGTTCTGCGGCGCCCTGCTGAGCGGGGAGGGACGGCGCGTAAAAGTCTTCGAGCGCCACACGCGCATCGGCGGCGGGCTGCACCAGTTCGTGCGGCAGGGCGTCACCTTCGAAACCGGCATGCACGTCATGGGCGCGTTCCACCCCGGCGGCGTCCTGAACCGCCTCTGCGCGTGCCTGGGCATCCTCGACCGGCTGAACGTGATGCCGATGGACGAAGACGGCTTCGACCTGTTTCACGTCCGCTCCGACGGCCGGCGGTATTTCATGCCGCGGGGACGCGAACGGTTCACCGCAAACCTGTGCGCCCATTTCCCCGAAGAATCCGGCAACATACGCCGCTACGTGGACGCGATGTACGGCATCTGCCGCGAAGTGCGGCTCTACAACATGGAAAAGCCCGACGTCTCCTTCCGTGAATTTTCAGACGATTTCATGCGAAGCGTCGGCGACTTTATCGACTCCTTTACCCGCAACGAACGCCTGCGCCACGTCATGGCCTACTGCAACCCGCTCTACGCCGGCGACCGGTATACCACGCCCGTATATATCCACGCGCTCATCAGCAAGTTCTACATCGAAGGCTCGTGCCGCTTCGTCGGCGGCAGCCAGCAGTTGGCAGACGCGCTCGTCGACGTTATACGCGAGGCGGGCGGAGAGGTGCACGCCGGAAACGGCGTCAGGCACGTCGAGATAGAAAACCGCAGCGCGGCATACGTCGTGACGGAAGACGGCGCGACGCACCGCGCCGACTGCTACATCTCGAGCATACACCCGTCGTCGTTCTTCAAGCTCGTCGACACGTCGCGCATCCAGCGCTCCTACTGGCAGCGCATCGACGCCATCCCGAACACGTATTCGGCCTTCACGCTCTACATCATCTTCAAGCCCGGCACGTTCCCGTTTTTCAACTACACGTATTACTGTCAGGACGACTACGAAGACACGTGGCGCCACCACCTCTATACCGACGCGACGTGGCCCCGCGGAATGATGCTCATCACGCCGCCCGTCACGGGGCACGACGTGTATGCAGAAAAAATGATCGTAAACTGCGTCATGAACTTCGACACCGTGCGGCAGTGGGAACACACGCTGAGCGGCCGGCGCGGCGCGGCGTACGAAGCCTTCAAGCGGCGGTGCGAAGAGACGGTCGTCCGCCGCCTCGAGGAGATATTCCCCGGCATACGCGCCTGCATCGCAAGCGTGTACAGCGCAAGCCCGCTGACGATCCGCGACTATGCGAACCAGAAGGAAGGCGCGATGTATGGCGTCAGGAAAGACTGCCGCAACATGGCGCTCTCGCACGTCGCCGTACGCACGAAGCTGAAAAACCTGTATTTCACCGGGCAGAACGTCAACCTGCACGGCATACTGGGCGTCCCGCTCACCGCCATCAACACCTGCGCCGAGCTGGTCGGGATGGAGCACCTGCTGGACAGGATCAACGGCACGGGCGGAAAGGAAACAGCACAGTGACGGAACTGCGGCATCAAACAGAAAACCGGCCCCGGAAGCGGATATACCGGAAAAACGCACTATATTTGCGTCCGCTGGTACATTTTATAATTAAAAATAATGTGAATCACAAGTATGCATGAATTTAGAACAAATCGGGAGAAACGCCCCGGCACGGTAAAAAGGGAAAACGGAAGTTTCACCCCGGCTCCCATAACAGAATATCGTACAGTCATTCCCGAAGAATACATACTCGCCCCCGACGAAGATCTCGCAAGAGCGATCACGGGCGAGGAGCTTTTACGGAGACTGATCGCGCGGATCACAAATTTTGAATCCCTGTAACACATGAAACTGAAACTGATATACCCCCGCTGGGAGAAGCTGAAAGGCCAGACGACGTTCAACCTCCCCCCCCACGGCCCGGTCGTCTTCGCCGCCTCGCTGCCCGGATACGTCGACGTCGCGTTTACGGACGAGAACGTCGAGCCGGTCGACTTCGACGAGCCCTGCGACCTCGTCGCCATCTCGATGATGCTCAGCACCCAGGTCAAGCGCGGATGGGCCATCGCCGACGCCTTCCGCCGGCGCGGCCGTCAGGTACTCTTCGGCGGCATCGCCACGATGCTGCACGCCGAAGAGACGGTAGAGCACGCCGACGCCGTCTTCCTCGGCGAATCCGAAGGGCGGATGGAGCAGGTGCTCGACGACTGGCGCAACGGCCGCCTGCAGAAGGTCTACAACCACATGGCACGGCCCCAGGCCCCCGTCGAAGCCGTCGGGCCCGCCCGCCGCGACCTCTACCGCCGCGAGCTGTACAACCACAAGGGCGTACAGATGGTAGACCTCTTCCACGCCTCGCGCGGATGCCGCTTCAGTTGCTACCCCTGCGCCGTGACCTACCTCGGCGGCCGCATGTTTCGCCCCAGGCCCCTCGACCGCGTCGTCGAAGAGCTGGCCACGATCGACAACAACCGCCTCTTCATCGTCGACAACTCCCTCGCCCAGAACAAGGAATGGGAAAAGGCGCTCTTCCGCGAAATGATCCCCTTCAAGAAGAAATGGATCAGCCACACGATTGAAGACGACCCCGAAATCCTCGACCTCGCCGCCCGCGCCGGCGCGTGGTACGTCTACCAGGCCGTCTACGACACGTCCGACTACATCCGCCAGCGCGTCCGCCGCTACCACGACCACGGCATCGGCGTCGAAGGCACCATCCTGCTCGGCCTTGACAGCCAGACGGAAGACGACATACGCCGCCTCATCGACTTCCTGCTCGACATCGACCTCGACCTGGCCGAATTCACCGTCATGACCCCCTTCCCCCACACCAAGGGCTACGACGACTTCATGCGCCAGGGACGCATCTTCGACTTCGACTGGAACCGCTACAACGCCGGCGAAGTCGTCTTCCACCCCCGCCACATGACGGCCGAACGCCTGCAGGAGCTGTACGACTATGCCTGGACGGCGTTCTACGCCTCCGAATCGCAGGAATCGCGCATGTTTCGCCTCTTCTGCAACGTCGCGCTGCGCGAAATGAACGAAGGCACCTACCGCCCCCGCGACCGCCGGCTGGCCGGCCGCTCCTTCGGCCGCGACGTCCGACGCACTGCGGGAGATTCAAAA
>JAIRZY010000195.1 GCA_031266995.1 Tannerella sp. | reverse complement strand
GTCATGCGGATGAAGACGGAGAGCGAGAAGGTCAGCATGGCGGTGAAGGCGATGCTGGTGGAGACGGCCGCGCCGAGCACTCCGGCAGCGGGGATGAGGACGTATCCGGCGATGAGCAGCACGAGCAGACCGATGCACGAACAGGCGGCGCTGTACTTCACGCGGCCGGTTCCGATGAAGTAGTGCCCCAGGATGCTGTTGCCTCCAAATGCGACGACGCCGGCGGCCAGCCCCCGTATCACGCGGCGGATGCCCCGAAACTCGGCCGTGAAAAGGAAATCGGTGTATATCCGTTCGGGCAGGAACCAGATGGCGAGCATCATGAGCGCCGTGGCGCCGCAGGTGAGCTTGAAGAAGCGGAGCGTCGTCCGGCGCTGCACCTCCGGGTCGGCGGCCTTCGCGACTTCGCTGTACGAGATGAAGCTCGCGCTGCGGCTGACGTGCCAGACGCTTTCGGCGATTCGCGTGCCGGCGTCGAGCAGTCCGACCTGCCCGTATCCGCCTGCCCAGCGGACGAGGAAGTAGTTCAGCCGCGTGGTCAGGTTTTCGGCCAGGCTGTCGACGCTTCCCCAGAGGCCGTAGGCGAACATTTCGCGAACCAGGCGTGCGGTCGAGGCCGGCCGCCTGTCGTCGTCCTCCGCCTTCTGCCGGAAAAGCGGGACGAGGAGCGCCAGGCTGACCGCCCACGCGATGCCGTTCACCGCGAACAGTCCGCACAGATAGCCCCTCGCGTCGCGCCAGCCTAATACATTATATATATATAGAAGGATGAAAAAAAGCAGGCCGCCCTGGAGCATGAACGTGGCGTTGAACGCCCGGATACGGTCTTTGCCGAGGAGGATGCGCGAGTGTACGGTCACGAGCGAGAGGAGCACGGTCAGGGCGTATACCTCCATCCCGTATCCGGCGGGCGTCATCCCGGCGAGCGTCATCGCACCGCACGCGACGGCCGGACCGGTGAAGGCCCAGACGTATGCCGGCCAGAGGACGTAGCGGAAATGGTAGCGGTTCATGAAATAGACGATCGTGTTGCCGCACAGGATACCGCTGAAGACGAGGGCGATGTTTGCCGACGCATAGATCATGCCCGCCAGCCCCGTGCCGCTCCGTCCCAGCGCCCTGGCGTTGACGAAAATCAGCAGCAGGTTCAGGAAGGCTACGAGATAGCGGGTTCCGATCGTTTCAATGACTTTTTTCCACATTCGGCGGGCATGACGTGGGTGGCGGAAACGGGGTCAGAACACCACCTTGCGGCGCAGCTCGAAGTCGCGTCCGAGATATTTCTCGCGGACGATTTCGTTGGCGGCAAGCTCTTCGGCCGTTCCCTGAAACAGGACTTTCCCCTCGAAGAGCAGGTATGCGCGGTCGGTGATGCTCAGCGTCTCGTGCACGTTATGGTCGGTGATCAGGATGCCGATATTCTTGTGCCTCAGCCGCGCGACGATTGTCTGGATATCCTGCACGGCGATGGGGTCGACGCCTGCAAACGGCTCGTCGAGCATGATGAAGCGGGGCGAGATGGCAAGGCAGCGGGCGATTTCGGCACGCCGCCGCTCGCCGCCCGAGAGGCGGTCGCCGAGGTTGCGGCGCACCTTCTGCAGGCCAAATTCCGCGATCAGGTCTTCGAGCCTCTCCTTCTGCACGGCTTCCGGCCGGCCGGTCATCTCGAGGACGGCACGGAGATTGTCCTCGACCGTCATCTTCCTGAAGATGGACGCTTCCTGCGCCAGGTAGCCGATGCCGCGGCGCGCGCGCTGGTAGACGGGAAAGGCCGTGATGTCCGTATCGTCGAGGAAAATCCTGCCTCCGTTGGGCCTCACCAGCCCCACGGTCATGTAGAACGTCGTCGTCTTGCCGGCACCGTTCGGGCCGAGAAGCCCGACGATTTCGCCCTGCCTCACGTTGATGGAAACCTGGTTGACGACCGTTCTTGTCCTGTACTTCTTCACCAGGTCTTCGGTGCGAAGCACCGTCTGCTGCTGTTCTTCCGCCATATCCGTTTCATTATTTCCTGCAAAGGAACAAAAAATACCGCGTACCGGGATGCCTTTCGACGGAAATAATCTTCCGTCTCTCAGAATTTTCACTATCTTTGCCGCAAAAATTCAGATGCAACAGGCATGAATAAAGCATTACACCAACTGGGCGAATACACGCTTCTGATGGGAAAGACGTTTACCGTCCCGACGCGCTGGAGCATGTTCTTCCGGCAACTTATCCGCGAAATATACAAACTGGGTGTCGATTCGATATGGATCGTGGTCATCATCTCCGTCTTCATCGGGACGGTGATTGCGCTGCAGATTTCGCTGAACATCACCTCGCCGCTGATTCCCAAGTTCACCATCGGATACACAACGCGCGAAATCATACTGCTGGAGTTCTCGTCGTCCATCATGTGCCTGATACTGGCCGGGAAGGTGGGCAGCAACATCGCCTCCGAAATCGGCACCATGCGCGTGACGGAACAGATCGACGCCATCGAAATCATGGGCGCCAACTCGGCCAACTTCCTGATACTGCCAAAAATCGTCGGGCTGATGCTGTTCATCCCCGTACTCGTGTTCTTCAGCATGGTGACGGGCATCATGGGCGGCATCGGCGCCAGCCATTTCGGCGACGGCATGACGCCCTCTTCCTTCGAATTCGGGCTGCAGTATTACTTCAATCCGTTCTACATCACGTATTCCGTCATCAAGTCGATCGTATACGCCTTCCTGATCTCCTCCATCTCGTCCTATTTCGGATACAACGTGAAGGGAGGCTCGCTCGAAGTCGGCAAGGCAAGTACGAACTCCGTAGTGATGAGCAGCATCATGATACTGATGGCCGACGTGCTGCTGACCCACATAATGCTGATGTGAGATGATTGAAATCAGGAACCTGACCAAGTCGTTCGACGGACGCAAGGTGCTGGACAACATCCACGCCCGGTTCGAAACCGGAAAGACGAACCTCATCATCGGGCGCAGCGGATCGGGCAAAACCGTAATGATAAAGTCGATCATCGGACTGATACGCCCGGACGAAGGCGAAGTCCTCTACAACGGCCGCAACATCCTTGCGATGGGCAAAAAGGAACTGAACCGGCTGCGCCGCGAGATGGGGATGCTCTTTCAGGGATCGGCGCTGTTCGACAGCATGACCGTGCAGGAAAACGTGATGTTCCCCCTCGACATGTTTTCGCGCATGACCGCCCGTGAGCGGCGCAAGCGTGCAGATTTCTGCCTCGAGCGCGTCAACCTCGCGGACGCCCACGACCTTTATCCTTCCGAAATCAGCGGCGGAATGATGAAGCGCGCCGCCATAGCACGCGCCATCGCCCTGCAGCCGCGGTATCTGTTCTGCGACGAACCCAACTCGGGCCTCGACCCCAAAACGGCCCTCGTGATAGACGACCTGATTCACGGCATCACGAAGGAATACAACATGACGACCGTCATCAACACGCACGACATGAACTCGGTCATGAACATCGGCGAGCACATCATCTTCATCCGCGAAGGCGTCAAGGAATGGCAGGGCACCAAGGAGCAGGTCATCTCGTCCAACAACGCGGCGCTGAACGATTTCCTCTTCGCCTCCGACCTGCTGCGCAAGGCGCGCGCGCTGGAAGACCGGCAGAAGGAAGACTGAAACGGGACGCTGGACGGGGGAGGGGAGAATCCCTGCGTTTTGAAATATTCAAAATTTTGAATATTAACGTTTGCATTACTTATTTTTGTACCTTTGTCCCGCAATGAAAAAAAGGAAACATATCGCTTCGGGCTTGTTTTTACTTGTCTGCCAGGTAATCATCTCACAAAACATCTGTATCCGCGGGAAAGTGACGGACCGCGTCACGGACGAGCCGCTCATCGAAGCGGTCGTATTCGTCAAGGGGACGAATATCAATACCCTTGCCGATGCCGACGGCGCATACACGCTCTGCGTACCGAAAGGCGTCTATACGGTCACGGCCTCCTATCTGGGATACTACCCAAAAGACGTCCGGGTCAGGGTCGACGACCGGGAACAGACCGTCGACATCCGGCTCGAAAGCAGCACGCAACTGACCGAAGTGACCGTCTCGTCGCAGGCGCGCGACGAGCGGGTGAATACACCGCACATGGGCGTGGAAAAACTGACGGCCGGCGAAATCAAACGCATGCCCGCCCTGCTGGGCGAGGTGGACGTGATCAAGGCCGTACAACTGCTTCCAGGCGTACAGACCGTGTCGGAAGGCAGTTCGGGCTTCAGCGTACGGGGCGGCTCGCCTGATCAGAACCTGATTCTGCTCGACAATGCCACCATCTATAACGCTTCGCACCTGCTGGGTTTCTTTTCCGTCTTCAACAACGACGTGCTGCGCGGACTGTCGCTCTACAAGGGCGACATACCGGCCCGTCACGGCGGGCGGCTTTCGTCGCTGCTCGACATCCAGACCCGGGCCGACATGCCCGAACGGTTCGGCGCGACGGGCGGCATCGGACTGATTTCGAGCCGGCTGATGCTCGAAGCGCCCCTCGGCGAAAACACGGCATGGATGGTCGGCGGGCGACGGAGCTACGCGGATCTGTTTCTCAAAATGGCGGGCGACGAAAACCTGCGGAAAACGTCCGTCTACTTCTATGACATGAACGCCAAGGTGACGCACCGCTTTTCGGGGAAAGACCGGCTGGAACTGAGCGGCTATTACGGAAAAGATCATTTCGGCGCAGGCCCCGGCGTCTTCGACTACGGCAACGCCTCGGCGACGCTCGCCTGGTCTCATATCTTTTCGGAAAAATTCTTTTCACACATCGGCCTCCACCTCTCGAACTACGACTACGGTCTGGAATCGAAGCTTGAAGGCGCGCAGGCCAAGTGGAAATCGTCGATTACGGACTGGACGTTGCGATTCGACTTCAGCCAGCCGGCCAGCGATTTATGGAATCTGAGCTACGGACTGTCGACCACGATACATGCCTTCAACCCAGGCTTCGTCTCCATGAAAGAATTCGACGACATCGTCGTCCCGGGAAACCGGGCGCTGGAATACAGCATATACGCATCGAACGAACAGAAGTTTTCGGAACGCTTCAGCGTCAAATACGGCATCCGCTGGTCGCTGTTTCAGAACGTCGGCAGGGCCACTGTTTTCAACTACGATGAAAACTACCTGTCCACCGACTCGACGGTATACGGCGCAGGAAAAATCTACCACACCTATCCGGCCTTCGAACCGCGCATCGGCATGGTGCTGAAACTGAGCGGCTCGTCGTCCGTCAAAGCCAACTATGCGCACAACGTGCAGTTCATCCAGCTGGCAAACAATTCGGCCGCAGGCTCGCCCCTCGACATCTGGTTTTCAGCCGGCCCGAACGTCAAGCCGCAGGAGATGGACATGTTTGCCCTCGGCTACTTCCACAATCTGAAAAACGACGAATACGAGACCTCCGTCGAACTATATTACAAGAAGTTAAAGAACGTGATTGATTTTGCCGAACATGCGCAGCTTCTCCTGAACAGCAAGCTGGATGGCCAGATACGCACCGGCGTTGGCCGGGCATACGGCGCGGAATTCATGGTCAGGAAAAACACAGGACGGCTGACGGGCTTCGTCAACTACACCCTGTCGCGCTCCGAACGCACAATCCCCGCCATCAATCAGGGCAGGACATACCTGGCGCCTTTCGACAAGACACATTCACTGAACGTCTCGGCGAACTTTGACCTGTCGCGAAAGTGCAGCCTGTCAGCAATATGGATATATGCAACCGGCAATCCGACCACATATCCTTCGGGACGCTTCGACGTCAACGGCGAATATTTCCCGATCTACTCGGGGCGCAACGAATATCGCCGTCCCGACTACCACCGCCTGGACCTCTCGTTCACTTTCTCGCCCGACAAAAATTCCGTAAAACGATGGAAAAGCGAATGGAACGTCTCACTCTTCAACGCCTACAACAAAAAGAATCCGTGGATTATCACCTACCTCCAGGACGCGGATTCAGGGCTGCCCTACGCCGAAATGATGTATCTGTTCGGCATCGTTCCCTCCATTACGTATAACTTCAGATTTTAAACGGCATGACACGTACGGTAAAAATACTTCCCGCGATACTCGCCATCCTCCTGCATGCTGGCGCCTGCACCGCGCCGATAGATATCGAAACGAATGATTCGGAGCCGGTTATCGTAATATACGGCTGCCTGACGGAAGACATGGCCTTCCAGAAAGTCAGGATATCCGTTTCGTCGCCCTACTTCGACGAAGCGCAGAATACGGCTGTCCCGGACGCCATTGTCGGCATACAGTCGTCAGACAGTCAGTTTTTTGAACTGAAGGAAAACCCGGAGGAAAGAGGCACGTACCTGACCGTCCGGCCGATGGCCGCCGTGCCCGGCGTCACGTATACGCTGAGCGTGGAAGTCGATTTCGACGGAGACGGCATCGTGGAAACGTACAGCGCTTCCACTACCATGACGTCCCCCGTCGCCGTCGATTCCATCACCATCAACCCTATGAAAATCATGGGATACCAGCATTATGCACTGAACCTGTTCGCGCAGGACGAGCCTTCCGCCGCCGACTGCTATCTGGCACGCTTCATAATCAACGACACGATTGAAACCCGCCGGATCACCGATTTCACCGTGTTTTCCGACGAAAGCGTCAACGGACAGTATTTCAACAACGTCACGCTCTGGTATTTCGACGACCTGGATACCGAGCTGCCCTTCGGCGGGAACTTCGAGGTTGATACAACATTCTTCGTCCGCCCCGGATACAGGATTGCGCTGCTGCTCAGCCGTATCGAACCGGGTTATTTCAATTTCATCAGCCAGTGCCAAAGGGAAAAGAACGGCGAGAATCCGTTTTTCGGCGGCCCGCCGTCCAATATCGAGACGAACATCAGCCACGGCGGCGTTGGCTACTTTACGGCGTTCGCCACGACAATGACGGATGCAGTCATACCCGAACCGGAAGAATAGCGAACAGTTCGAAATTGTCTGAAAAGCACATCTGTGATGAAACCTGTCACACGTGTGACGGAAACAAACACACGCGTGATGAAACCTGTCACACATGTGATGGGAACAAACACGCGCGTGGTGAAACCCGTCACACATGTGACGGAAATAAACACGTGCGTGATGAAACCTGCCACACGTGTGACGGAAACAGACACACGCGTGATGGAAACCGCCACACGTGTGACGGAAACAAACACACACGTGATGAAACCTGTCACAGATGTGACGGAAACAAACACACGCGTGATGGAAACCGTCACATGTACAGTTTTCAGCTCCGCGAACACGATTTTTTTTCATTCCTGCTTAGTAATAGATGAATCCTCAATGATTAGGATGCTTTGACACGGCAACAGCCCGCTCCGCCATCCCCTCCTCCCCTCTCCCGAATCTTTGAATATTGAATCCTGAATATTAAATCTTCTCCGGAATATTTCTGCCGATTTTTTTTGCGTTGTAAAAAAAATGCCGTAATTTTAGCCGCTAAAATTTATTAACATCTAAAAAATTATATCATGAGAAGTAAAAGACTGAGAATGGGAATGGTAGGCGGCGGAAGCACCGGTTTTATCGGTGCGATACATCTGCGGGCTGCCTTAATGGAGAATCATATAGAACTGGTATGCGGCTGTTTCAGCACGAATCCCGAGGTTTCGAAAAGCTCGGGACGCGCCTATCTGCTGCCCGACGACAGGATATACGGCACATATCAGGAAATGTTCGACCGCGAAATGCAGTTGCCCGAAGAGGAGCGGATGGACTTCGTGATGATTGTCACCCCCAACCACTTCCATTTCGAACCGGCCATGATGGCGCTCGAAAGAGGGATGCACGTCGTGCTCGACAAGCCGATGACGTTCTCGCTCGACGAAGCCAAGGCATTGCAGAAGAAAGTGGAAGAAACCGGATTGACGCTGGCGCTGACGCACGTATACACAGGCTATCCGGCCGTAAAAGAAATGAAAGCACGCATCGCGCGGGGCGACCTCGGCACGCTGCGCCGCCTCTACGTGGAATATCCGCAGGGCTGGCTGTCCGAACGCATCGAACTGCAAGGCGGCAACAACGCCGGCTGGCGCACTAACCCGAAGCAATCCGGTAAAGCCGGGTGTATCGGCGACATAGGTACACACGCATGGCATCTGAGCGAATACATCACCGGCCAGAAAGTGACCGAACTTTGTGCCGAACTCACCACCTTCGTGCCCGGACGCCCGATCGACGACGATGGCGCCGCCTTCCTGCATTACGACGGCGGACTGAAGGGCGTACTGACCGCCTCGCAAATTGCCGTCGGCGAAGCCAACAGCATCAACATCCGCATCTACGGCGAAAAAGGCGGTCTGGAATGGCACCAGATGGACCCCAACCGGCTTAAACTCAAATGGACGAACCGGCCGGAAGAACTGGTTCACATTGGAGGAAACACCTTCCTCGGACCCGAAGCGCTCTGGGACGTACGCACCCCGGCCGGCCATCCGGAAGGATTCATCGAAGCCTTTGCCAACATTTACCGCAATTTCACCCTCACCGTGCTGGCCCGGCGTTGCGGCGAACAGCCCACGAAAGACATGCTGGACTTCCCCAACGTTTACGACGGCGTGCGCGGCATGCAGTTCATCGAAACGATGGTTCAGGCCGGATGGAACGACGATAAAAAATGGCAGGCGTGGATCGACTAATCCGCAGAGACATAATTGAACATCCTATTCGGCAATAAAAGAATTTTTACGCATTTTTTGTCAAACATCAAACACGCGAAGTGGCAACCGAAAAAAAAGCGTACTTTTATTGCCGGATTCTTCAAACGAATAAATTTTATATGCAACAGAAATCATATTCCTATACTCAAAAACCCAAGAAAAAGCGAAACAAGTTCATATTCCTGGTCGGTTTCCTGACGGGTGCGATCGCTTTCGTTTCCCTGTATCAGGTGACTGTCTACTTTTCTACCGACGAATCGTGCATGATGTGTCACGTACACCCGCACGTGGAAGGCAGTTGGAAACTGTCCAAACACGTCAACAATGCAAGCGGCACGACCGTGCACTGCGTGGATTGCCATCTGCCGCCGAAAAACCAGACCGTGAGCCATTACATGGCGAAAGCAAGCCTGGGGCTCAAGGACGTATGGGGCTTCCTGACGAAAGACAGCGCGGATTTTAACTGGGAAACGAAATCCGAACTGGAACATGCCGT
The DNA here is from genome assembly GCA_031266995.1 of Tannerella sp. GTDB lineage: Bacteria > Bacteroidota > Bacteroidia > Bacteroidales > Tannerellaceae > Tannerella. The sequence continues at coordinate 5,036 of JAIRZY010000195.1, read as the reverse complement.
GAAGTATATCCCCAACGAATCGTGTAAGGAATGTCACACGAACCTGTTCCCCGGAGGCGTGACGGACGACGCCATCACCGCCCATCTCTATTACGAAGAAAATGAGAAAAAACTGAACCTGCAGTGCATAAGTTGCCACCTGGACGCCGGGCATTACAACCCGAACTACAAGCACGGCAAAATGACGGGTATCCCCGGTCTGAGCGGCGGTTCTGACAATGCGGGCATCATCTTCGACACGGCCACTGAAGTGACGGCGTTTACCGATTATACCGAACAGATTCCGGGCACATCGGTATCGTTCAACATGATCGCCATTCCGGGCGGCACGTTTCGCATGGGCAGCACGGAAAAGGAAGCCTTCCACAGAGAAGACGAAGCGCCCGTGCGCGAAGTCACCGTCAGCCCGTTCTTTATGGCCGAAGTGGAGACGACGTGGGTGCAATACTGGGCGTTCTACGCAAACACGATGAGCGAAGGCCGCACGCCGCCCGACGCCGTATATGCAAACAACAGCAATCCGAATGTGGATGCCATCTCCGGCCCGACGCCGCCGTTCGGCTTCCCCGACCAGGGCTGGGGCTTCGGTAACCGCCCGGCCATCACGATAACACACTATGCTGCCGAAACATTCTGCCAGTGGCTGTCGAAAAAAACAGGCAAGAAATACCGTCTGCCCACCGAAGCCGAATGGGAATATGCCGCGCGCGGCGGTACGGAAACGCCTTACTTCTTCGCCGGCAGTCCGAAAGACTTCTCCGACCAGGGATTCTGGCGCAAGTTCTTCAGCGCGAAAACCGACAGTATCAGCTCGTATGTGATTTACGCCAAAAACAGCCGGAACAGAACGCAGGAACCCGTTGAAGTGAAAACAAACCCCTTCGGGCTGAAAAACATGCTGGGAAACGTAATGGAATATTGCGCCGACAAATACGATCCTGAAGCATACGCCGGAAGCGGTGTGGCAGTGACGGATCCGATAGTGACTGAAGGCGAAGAGTGGGTCGTACGCGGCGGCAACTATACCTCCGATGCAGCTGACGTCCGCGCCGCCGCACGCGATCACAGTCACCACGAAGCATGGCTGAAAACCGACCCGCAGCAGCCAAAAAGCATCTGGTGGTATTCCGACATCCGGGGTATCGGATTCCGGATTGTCTGTGAACCGAATGAATCAATTCAACCAAAATAGCAATCATTTTTAATTTCAATCATCATGAAGAAAGAAAGCATTAACAGAAGAACCTTTTTGAAACGCTCCGCAATGGCGGGGGCAGTAGGTGGTTTCGTCGGCGGAGCCGGAAGTGCATCCGTGCTTACTTCCTGTTGCAGTTCGGGCGGAAGCAGTAACGCGGTTCAACCGCTGAAAGAACCGGGAACGTATTACGTACCCGACCTGGTAGACTTTGCCGCCGATGGTAAAGAACTGAAAGCCGGAGTGATCGGTTGCGGCGGACGCGGTTCCGGCGCGGCAATTAACTTCCTCAATGCCGCAAACGGCATTACCATCACGGCACTGGGCGATACATTCAAAGATCGCGTAAACCAGTTAGCCGACAAGCTGAAAAGCGAAAAGAGCATCGACATCCCGGAAGACAGGCGTTTCACCGGGCTGGACGCCTACAAACAGGTAATTGACAGCGGCGTAGACCTTGTTATCGTCGCAACGCCCCCCAATTTCCGCCCGATTCATTTCCAGTATGCAGTGGAAAAAGGGAAACACGCCTTCCTCGAAAAACCGATTTGTGTCGATCCCGTAGGCTATCGTACCATCATCGCTGCCGCCAAACAGGCCGCGGCAAAGAACTTGTGTGTCATAACCGGGACACAACGTCACCACCAGCGCAGCTATGTAGAATCCTACAAGCAGATTATGAACGGAGCCATCGGCGAAATTACCGGAGGCGCCGTGTACTGGAACCAGAGCATGCTTTGGTCCAACGATCGCAAACCCGAATGGTCGGATTGCGAATGGATGATCCGCGACTGGGTGAACTGGACGTGGTTATCGGGTGACCATATCGTGGAACAGCACGTGCATAATCTGGACGTATTCACCTGGTTTTCCGGTTTGAAACCCGTATCCGCCGTAGGATTCGGCTCGCGTCAGCGCCGTCTGACGGGCAATCAGTTCGACAATTTCAGCATCGATTTTGAAATGGAGAACGGTATCCACCTGCACAGCATGTGCCGTCAGGTCGACGGATGTATCAATAATATAAGCGAATTTATTCAGGGAACGAAAGGTTCATGGTCGACTATCGAGGAACACGTGCTCAAAGACCTGAAAGGGAATGTGATCTGGAAATACGACGGCGAGGCGGAAAAAGCGAATTACAAACAAACCGACCCGTATACGCTCGAACACGTGAACTGGATTAACCATATCCGTAGTGGCAAACCGATTGACCAGGCTTCCGAGACGGCTGTTGCCAACATGGCCGCTATCATGGGACGCGAATCGGCATATACCGGACAAAAAACGACGTGGGACGAGATGACGGCTTCCCCGCTGGATCTGTATCCGAAAGACATCGACCTCGTAAAGAAGATGAATTTCAGCGGATACGGCGCCGGAAAGGACTACAAACTGCCGGAATTTATACCCGTGGCGGGAAAAGCTCAAGGCAACCAAACGCGCTGAAATCATGGCATTGGACAGGAGAAATTTTTTCAGGGCCGCCGCCGCAACAGTCGGCGGCGCCGCCTTGTCCGCTTGCGGAGGAGGCAAGGAGCAGGCTGATTGCTGCAAGGACGGCAAAGGCGCCTGCTGCAAAGGGAAAAACGTGGCGCTGAACATCTCCTTTCAGGAAGGAACGCCTCCGGGCACCAACCTGAACGAGAAGTTCGATTTCATGGAGAGCCTGGGTATCGTCGGTTTTGAACCGGGTGGACGGGGACTCGCCGGCCGTGTACAGGAAATAAAGGACTCGCTGAGTGGGCGCAGCATCAAAGTAAGCGCCATCTGTGCCGGATTTTCCGGGTTCATTCTTTCGGAAGAAGAAAAAGTACGTCAGGAATGTATCGACACGATGCACGAAATCATTACGGCCGCAGGCGAACTCGGCTCGACGGGCGTCATCATCGTACCCGCCTTCAACAGCCAGACGCCGGTGAAACCGCACACGCAGGCGACACGCGACTTCCTCTGCGAACAGTTCGACGCGCTCGGGACGTTTGCCGCACAACACAATACGACGATCATTCTCGAACCGCTCAACCGCAGGGAAGCATTCTACCTGCGCCTGGTGGCCGATGCCGCATCCATCTGCCGCGACATCAACAATTCGGGCGTCAGGTGTCTGGGGGACTTCTGGCACATGACCTGGGAGGAAACGTCCGATCTGGGCGCGTTTATCTCTGCAGGCGAATACCTGCAACACGTTCACATCGCCAGCCGCAAACGGCGCTCCATGCCGGGCGAAGACGGCGATGCCGATAATTACATGGAAGGATTCAAAGGTCTGAAAATGATCGGTTACGACAAATACGTCAGTTTCGAATGTGGTTGCCAGAGCGAAGACCGTGCAGCCGCCGTCACTGCCGCGGTCAAATTGATGCGCGACCAGTGGGAACAGGCGTAAATCCGGGCGAAGCATGGACTGTATCGTCGAAATAGCCAATTTCCAACTGACCAACCAGGCTGAAGTACTGGCCTCGCTGCTGAGGTCGGAAGGTATTTCGTGTTATGTGCGCAACGGGGTAAGCAGCAACGTCTTTGGCGGCGGTGTAGACATCGGCGCCAAAGTCGAACTGCTGGAAAACGATGTGCCCCGTGCGCTCGAAATCATGAAAGCATACAATTATTCCTTGCCCGACGAAATATTGCTGACCGATTACGAAGGAGACAGCACGAAACTGGCAAACCGCATACCTTTCCTGCGTAAATTCTCTTTTGAAACGCAGATCGCTATCCTGATTGTGCTGGTACTGGGTCTGCTGGCATTAATGATTTATATCTACACTTTTTTATTCCCGCATGGCACGACGTAAAATCACGAATACACAAGCCGTCTGCATCATACTGCTTTGGGGAATACTGTGCTATCTGCTTCTGGCATACAGCGAGAAGATTAATACATACACCATTTTTGTCATCGTCGCATCGGGCATTATCGTATTCGTCCCACTCTATAAAAACCGCAAACGTTTCGGGAAGGGTGACGATACGCACTGAAAGGACAATTCAGGAATAATCCTTCCTCTTCCTTCTTCATACACGTTAAAAAATCATATATCATGCAGCATTTTCTCCCGTATTTTCATCTATAAAATGAAATACAGACGCGTTAAATAATGTATAAGTCATTTGGATTTAAATGGAATGACGTATTTTTGTAAAAGAAAAGACGTCAGATAAAAATTAAACCTTTTGACCGGGAAAGTGTCAGAAGAATAAGAATGTAAACGATAGATTATTAATTATAAAAATAAAGAGGAGAAACAGTTATGAAAACAATGATTAAATTAGCTTCCATGTGGGTAATGCTCGCTTCGGTTCTGACCGCGGCGGCACAGGAAGAGTTCTTTGACGATGTGTACTTCTCTTCCGGGAAGAAAAGCAAAACCGTGGAAAAGAAAAACGCAGTCACAAAGGATACGGAGGCAACTGCGCGGAGTCTGACTTCGACCGGGTTCACATCTGCCGGTTCGACCTCCGACGTCATAGATGTAGACGCTTACAATCGCCGGTATGCAGATACCGCCGAGGAAGATATGATAGATGAGTGGGACGAAGCAGAAGAAGTAGAACTGTATGCCGAAGACGACGAACCGAAAAAGAAGATGCGCTCTTCGGATACGGAATATTCCGAACGCATCATTCGCTACCATTCGCCCAGCAAAATCACCATCGCCGGTGCCGACAACGTAGATTTATATCTGAGCGACGGATATTACGCCTACGGCTATGAAACGGATTACTCCGACGGACAAACGACAGTCAACGTAAATATAGACATGAATCATGGCTGGGGCGGCTGGTATGGCGGGTACGACCCGTGGTACTACAATTCATGGTACTATCGTCCATACGG
>JAIRZY010000082.1 GCA_031266995.1 Tannerella sp. | reverse complement strand
CACGCCGCAATGTTTTTGCGGATTGAAGATGAAAGCCTCCGGGATATTGAAGTTTTGAATCGCAAACGTGGACGCCTTATCGCCGTGCCGCCGATTCTTCGAGCGTGACCGAGGCGCTGCGCACCTCCCCGCCCAGCGGCGGGTTGAGTTTGGAAACCTTTATTTTAATGTACGTGAGGCGGGGGAAGCGCGACTTGAGGGCGGCAAGTATGCGCCCGGCAAGGTGTTCAAGCAGTTGTGAGGGTTTGTTCATTTCCGTCCTTACCGTGTCGAAGACGTCCGCGTAGCTGACCGCGTCGCGAATGTCGTCGCTCAACAGGGCGCGCTCCGTGCCGGCGGCCACATACGCGAGGTCGACCGTGAAATCGTTCCCGACCGCCCGCTCCTGCGGAGAAACGCCGTGAAAGGCATGGAATTTCATTGTTTCCAATTCAACATGTACATTCATATCGTAAAATATAGTGTAAAAGTAGCAAAAAAAATGATTGGAAATGATTCAATTGGAAATTTTTGCTACATTTGCGGAAATATAAACACATCAAGTATATGGTACGGACAAGACAGAACGAAGAGGTACCGACCGGCAACGGAGGCGTACTCAACGTATTGGCAGTAGGAACGACGGTAAAGGGCAGCGTTGTCACCGTGTCTGATTTTCGTTTGGACGGACGAATCGAGGGCGACATCACCTGCAGCGGCAAAATCGTAATCGGTCAGAAGGGAAGCATCAAGGGGAACATCGTTTCCGACAATGCGGAGATACTGGGCGAAGTGGAAGGCACGGTAAAAATCAAGGAGAAACTTGTTTTCAAGTCGACCGCCGTCGTCACGGGCGACATTCATATCCAGACGCTCGAAATCGAGCCGGGCGCCCGCTTCAACGGGACGTGCACGATGGCGGGAAACCATTCGTCGGGACACAATGCAGGCCGGAATATGGCGCCTCCCGGTGTCCCAAACGTGCCGCCCGCGGAAAAATAACACTCATTTCACGCTACCTGCCGCACCCGGCCAGCATGGCGCGTATCTCGCGGTTAAAGCCATCGGCCTCAAGCAGTTTTTCGAGCGTAAGGTGCATCCTGTACCGCCAGTAATGATGAGGACTGGCGGGCACGTTGATGCGCTCTTCCTCCGGACGCGGATGCTTCAGCGCGTCGCTCATGGCGAGCCAGTCCTGAAGCGGGACGACGGTGAGGATGGACGACGCGGCGAGGTGGTTCCGGAGTATCTGTGCGGCGATTTCTGCCGTGCAGGACGACGGCGCGGCGCCGCTTCGCTGCAGCACGGAACGGCTGTACTGCTGCCTCTTGAGGGGATTTTCGTCCCACCAGAGGCGCAGCGGACTCATGTCGTGGGTCGACGTCGTGCAGACCGACAGATACGGCAGCGTACGCAGGCTCGCGAAAGGTTCGTCGAGGGTTTTGGGCGCGCGCTCCAGTTCGAGGCTCAGGATGTGCAACTGCGCCATCACTTCGTGGACCGATGCCGGTATCATGCCCAGGTCTTCGCCGCAAACCAGCATGTCCGTGCTTTCGACAAGGGGGGTGAGGCGCTTGAGGGCTTCCGCTTTCCAGAAAACATTGTGACGGTCGTAAAAGAAATGGTCGGAAAGCCGGTCGAACGCCGCCTGCGCATCCGGCGACAATTCGGTGTATGCAAACGATTTGCGTCCGGAGATGCGGGGATGGTAGCGCGCCGGTTCATACGGGTCGTTCAGAAACAGTACCTCGCAGGCAAGAGCAAACAGTCCGCGCTTAATCCCGGCCGAGAGCGCGTCCATACGCGTTTCGAATATCGCTTCGATTTTACGCTGCGTGTCGCACACCGGCTTCAGCACCAGATATTCGCCTTCCCGCACGAGGAACGTGTCGAGATGCCTCCGGGCTTCGGCGCCGAAAAGTGCGTCCAGAAACCGGCAGTGTATGCGCGGCGTCAGGAAACGGGCGTCCCACGTCAGTCCGAACGATTCTATCTCGCTGACGGTCATCGGCAACGCCGGCCTGAAATGTCCGCATAGACCCTGCACGAAGTCGATCGGCACCTCCCAGATGCGGAAAAAGCCGAGGATATGGTCGATGCGGATGCTGCTGAAATACTCCTCCAGCTTGCCGAAACGTTTTTTCCACCAGACGAAACCGTCCCGTTCCATGACGTCCCAGTTGTAGGTGGGGAAAAACCAGTTCTGTCCCGTATTGGAAAAATCGTCGGGCGGCGCCCCGGCCTGTCCGTCGCGGTTGAAGTACGACGGCTCGATCCACGCATCGACGCTCGTGCGATGGATGCCGATCGGCAGGTCGCCCTTGAGGATGATGCCCTTTTCCCGTGCATAATCAGACATCGACCTGAACTGCGTGTGCAGCGCGAATTGCAGGAAGTAAGTAAATGATATTTCGGGATATGCCTCGCTGTCTTCACGGCAGAGTGCCTGCACGCGGAGCGGGTCGTAGCGCGCATCGTCGCCCCAGCAGGCGAAGTCGGGCGTATGATATTTTTCCCTGAAACAGCAAAACGCGGCATACGGCGTCAGCCAGCTCCGGTTGGCCTGCAGAAACGACTCGAAGGCGGCCGATTTCAGGACGCGCGCGCCTTCCTGCCCGAAAAAGTCGCGGCAATACTCCATCTTGCACCGCTCGACCTCTTCATAATCAACGGCCGGTTCGGCGTTCAGTATCTGCTGCCTGCGCCGGTAGTGCATCATTTTCTCTTTATCATTCAGAACGCCCGCTTCCTGCAGCGAGATGTAGACCGGATGCAGCGCGTAGATCGAAATGGCGCTGTAAGGATATGAGTCCATCCAGGTGTGCGTCCGCGTCGTATCGTTCACCGGCAGGATCTGAATCAGGCGCTGGTTCGTCCGTACCGCCCAGTCGATGAGCAGCTTCAGGTCGTACAGGTCGCCAATGCCGAAACTCCGCTCCGAGCGCAGGGAGAAAACGGGGATGACGCTGCCCGCCCCTTTCCACGGCGCACGGTCGTCGCGATACGGATATTCGGACACGACGAACGTTGCCTTTTCGTGAAACGGAAGATGTGGCATGACTCTGTTTTCGCCTGCTTCCCAGTGGCATACCTGCCTGTTCCCGTCGCGGACAAGAAACTTGTATTCGAACGGGAAGGCGATACTGTCCGCATCGAGCCTGATTTCCCACTCGGGAAAATGCGTGCAAATCATCTCCGCGGCCTTTTCGGGCTGCCACATTCCGAGCGCCCCCCGATTGCCCGCGATGGCCACATGCCGGTCCTTATCCACATACGGGTTGCATACGCGGATGATCACGGACTGGTCTTCGTCTCTGGCGGGACAGGCTTGCGGCGCGTGTGCAAATACCGTTTGGGTAAAGGCGGCGGTATACAGCACTGCATCGGCGGGAGTAACCGACCAATAGTCAAAGAGGTAATACCAATTCTGTCCTGGCTGGAAGCGGGCCTTGCGCTTTCGGCGGCAAGGTTCGGGCATCACCGTTCCGTCGGGCGATTTCAGTACGTACCGGTATTCGACTGTCTCGACGAAATGCGGAACCTCCACCTCCAGTGTCCATTGCCCGTTGCCGCGGTCGTTCATTTCCTTCACCGGGGCGGCTTGCCCCGCGTCAGGCTCGCCGACGGAGACGGTGAGACCCACTTTTTGCCCGGCACCGGTGCGATAATGGATGTGAAACGTGATCTTCATTCGGTACCGGACAGTCTGTTAGCATCTTGAAGCGCCGCAGTTCGAACAGATGATGCAGCCTTCCTGATTGATGAGGCTCTCCGTCCCGCAATATCCGCACCGTCCTTTGGTGGGGCCGTTCGGCAGATACTTTCTCAAAGCCCTTTCCACGCCGCTTTTCCACGTGTTGATGGATTCGTCGTCCAGCTCCATGCCTTCTATCAATTTGACAACCTGGTCGACAGGCATCCCGTAGCGAAGCACGCCCGATATGAGCTTTGCATAATTCCAGTAGACCGGCTCGAATTTCTCGTCCAGTCCCTCCAGTGTCATCTTGAACCCCCGCTTGTTCTTGAACTGGAAGTCATAATGCTTCGTACCGTCGGAGTCATAGCTCTTTATGATCGTGCCTTTTGTCACATTTTTCGGCAGCATGATTCCTTCGTCGTCGTCCGAGAGGCCGGTGAATATTTCATACGGCCGCCCGTTGAGCAGCCCGACGAAAGCGATCCATTTTTCTCTGTTATTCTGAAACTTGACGACATCGGCCTCCAGCTCGCGCGGACGTTTTGCCACGATGATGGGCGGCTCGATACATTCCTTGTCTTTTTTCTTCTTGCTGTCGGGCGCCAGCAGTATGCCCGAACGGGAGCCTTCGCGATATACGGTACATCCTTTACAGCCGGACTTCCATGCTTCGATATACAGCTTGTTCACCAGTTCCTCCGTCGTCTCATTCGGCAGATTGATGGTCACGCTGATGGAATGGTCGACCCATTTCTGGATACGCCCCTGCATTTTCACCTTCTGTATCCAGTCGACATCGTTGGAGGTGGCCCTGTAGTACGGCGATTTCTTGACAAGCTCGTCGATTTCTTCCGGCGTATACTTTTTTGTGCCCGAATAGCCCTGCGCTTCCATCCATACATTAAATTTATGATGGAAGACGGTGTATTCTTCGAACGCATCGCCCGTCTCGTTCACAAAGTCGACCCTGGCGGACTTGTCGTTCGGATTTACCTTGCGGCGGCGCTTGTATACCAGCATGAAAGCCGGCTCGATGCCCGAAGTCGTCTGTGTCATCAGGCTCGTACTGCCTGTCGGGGCGATGGTCAGGCATGCGATATTCCGCCGGCCGTGCTTGACCATTTCGTCATACAGTTGCGGGTCTTCGGCCTTCAGGCGGTTGATAAACGGGTTGTCCGTTTCGCGCGCGGCGTCGTATATTTCGAACGGGCCGCGTTCTTTTGCCATCGTGACGGACGAGCCGTAGGCGGCGAGCGCCAGCGTTTTCTGAATGGTCTCGGCAAATGATGTGGCCTCTTCCGTTCCGTAGCGCAGGTTCAGGGCGGCCAGCATGTCGCCTTCGGCCGTGATGCCTACGCCCGTGCGACGTCCCTGCAATGTCTTTCGCTGAATCTTTTCCCACAAATGCCTTTCGGCCTGTTTGACTTCCAGCAATTCGGGGTCGTCGTCGACTTTTTGCAGGATTTTTTCGATCTTTTCGGATTCGAGGTCGATGATGTCGTCCATAATACGCTGTGCCAGGGCAACGTGCTGCCTGAAGAGGTCGAAGTCGAAACGGGCTTCGTTCGTAAACGGCCTGACTACGTATGAATACAGGTTGATAGCCAGCAGACGGCAACTGTCGTAGGGGCAGAGCGGTATTTCACCGCACGGATTGGTCGATACGGTGCGGAATCCCAGGTCGGCATACGAGTCGGGAACGGATTCGCGAATGATTGTATCCCAAAACAGTACGCCCGGCTCGGCCGATTTCCATGCGTTGTGGATGATTTTGGCCCACAGGGCGGAGGCATTGGTTTCTTTTTTTGTCCTGGGGTCGGGCGCGTCAATCGGATACTGCTGTACGTAGGGCGTATGATTGATGGCGGCGTTCATGAACTCGTCGTCGATTTTTACGGAGACGTTGGCGCCGGTCACCCGTCCTTCCGTCATTTTGGCGTCTATAAATGCTTCCGAGTCAGGATGCTTCACGGAGACGCTGAGCATCAGTGCGCCTCGCCGTCCGTCCTGCGCCACTTCACGGGTCGAGTTGGAATAGCGTTCCATGAAGGGGACGAGGCCGGTGGAGGTCAGCGCCGAGTTTTTCACGGGCGAGCCTTTCGGCCGGATGTGCGACAGGTCGTGCCCGACGCCTCCGCGCCGTTTCATCAGCTGCACCTGCTCTTCGTCGATGCGGATGACGGCGCCATACGAGTCGGCGTCGCCGTCCAGACCTACCACAAAGCAGTTGGAGAGGGATGCGATCTGAAATTCGTTTCCGATGCCGGTCATCGGGCTGCCCTGGGGCACGATGTAGCGGAAACGGTCGAAGAGGGCGAAGAGGTCCTGCTCGGTGAGCGGGTTTGGATATTTTTTTTCGATGCGGGCGATTTCTTTGGCCAGCCGCCGGTGCATGTCTTCGGGCGTCTTTTCGAAAAGATTGCCGAATGCGTCTTTCAGGGCGTATTTGTTTGCCCAGACTTTTGCTGCCAGTTCGTCGCCGGCAAAGTATTTCAGGGAAGCTGCGTATGCTTCGTCAAAGGTGTATGTCTTCATACCTGTTATAATGTGAAAATATTTTGCTGCAAATGTAGAGACTATTTTACTTTCGTGCCAAATCATTCGCCGTGAAAATTCGGAATTGTTGATAAGTTTTTCATTTTC
>JAIRZY010000090.1 GCA_031266995.1 Tannerella sp. | reverse complement strand
ACAAATTCCCTTCCACCGAGGTGATAGACCGAAGAGCGTTCGATCCATTTGCCGGTGCGGATGAGGTCGAGCCAGCGGTGCTGTTCGCCGCAGAGTTCGCGCGAGCGCTCGTCGAGGATATAGTCGATCGTGATCGTGGCCGGCGTAGCGGCTACCATCGCGTCTTCATGTCCCGGGAAGGCGGCGCGGCGGCGCAGCGTGAGGATATATTCACGCGCCTTCGCGTTGTCGCCCGTCTGTACGGCGGCTTCGGCTGCCAGCAGGTACGTTTCCGACAGTTTGGCGGTCATCCACGTGCGCCCCGAGGCGTCGTTCACGTCCTTGCGCTTCGTGTCGAAAAACTTGTGGAGCGAAGGAAAGAAATCGCGCGTATACTCGCTCGGCGCCCAGATGCGATAGTTTTTGGAAGCCCTGTAAGCGTCGCTCACTTCAGTTCCGGGGAAGACGAAGGCCGTGTCGCCGATGTTGATCGGTTGACCCAGCAGGCCGGTGTACGACCCCGATGCTCCGCCGCCGCGCTCCGTGTTGCTCAGCCATACGGTCTGGAAGGTGGAGAAGTAGCGGCAGTCGTTCGTCTTGTCGGCAAATATGACGTTGACGAGTTCGTCCGTCGGCGTCAGGCGTATCCACGGGCGCGAGTAGGCGACCGAACGTCCTACGGGTGCGCCCGAACCGGCGACAAAGGTCGGATAGTTGGGCGTGTAGTAGGAAATCGAGCGGTCATCACCTCCCACGCCGCCGCCGGACGAGTTGCTCAGGCCCGGGAAGCCGTTGAAGGTATAGGAGTCATTCGTGCGTTCGCAGGTGAAGAGGACTTCGCTGCTGTGCTCGTTGCCTTCACGCACCACGTCGGCGTATGTCTGCAGCAGGCCGACGCCGTAAGTGCCCTGGTTGTTGAGCAGCGTCTCGGCCGTCGACAGCGCCTGCGGGTAATTGCCCATCGTGAGATAGACTTTTGCCAGATAATGCAGGGCGGACTTCTTGGAAGCCGTTCCGACCAGTCGCGATCCGGTAGGCAGGTTCTCGACCGCATAGTTCAAGTCGGCCAGAATGGCGGTGTATACCTCCTGCACGCTGTTGCGCGTCGACGAGCGGTTCGGCGTAGTGTTAAATTTCAGTTCGCCCGAGCCAAGGTCCAGCGGGCATCCGCCGAACATCTGCACCAGGTTGAAGTAGAAATAAGCACGCAGGAAGCGGGCTTCGGCGATCATGGCCGGAGCGAAGCCGACCTCTTCGCCGTATTCCACGATTCCGTTACACGTATTGATGTACTGGTACGAGCTGTTCCAGAAGTTGCTGAAGTCACCCGTCTGCGAAGTGATGGGCGTCGTGCCGGGCAGTTCGGGCGTCATGTCTATCGGCGCGTTGGTAAACGATGCCCCGGCCGTAAATTCGTCCGTTCCCGCCTCCATACAGAAGATAGGCCCCTGTGAGCCGGTGACGTGACGCAGGCCCTGATAGGCGGCCGTCAGTCCGGACTGCAGTCCGGCGGTCGAACGAAACAAATCGGGCGTCAGGATGGCGCGCGGCTGCTCTTCCAGAATGTCGTTGCAGGAAGAAAATAAGCCCGCACACATGGCGCCTGTCAAAAGGATACTGAATATTTTCCGTTTCATATCTTTTTCGTTTTTAGTATTAATAAATTAGAAACCTACATTTAACCCCACCAGGAAGTTGCGGCTCGTGGGCACGCCGAAGCCTACCCAGAGCTGACGTTCCAGTCCGCCGGTCGTGCTGTACTGCGTCGGTTCGGGATCAACCCCTGCACCTTCGTTCACGTAGGGCGAGAAGAAGGCAGGGAACGGATTCTGGCAAGTCACGTACAGACGTGCCGTCCGTGCGCCGACGTGGTTCAGGATGCTCTTCTTGAACGTATATCCCAGCGAAAGGGTACGTATCTTCAGGTACGTGGCGTCGAAATACCGGAGCGTGGTGGCGAAGTCGATTGTCTCGCCGCTCTGGTTACCCGGCTGCGGATACTTGTTGACCGGATGCGTCGGCGTCCAGTAGTCCACCTTCGTCGAGTTGCGCCGTCCGCTGTGCGTGATGTTGTAGTCGTAGTGACGCATACTCATCAGATTGCCGCCCACGCGGAAATAGCTGATACCCGAGAAGTCGAAATTCTTGTATCCGAAGCGCAGCGTGAGGCCGCCGGAAAAGTCGGGTTCAAACGTGCCCACGATCTTGCGGTCGCCGTCGGCCGTGATCGTGCCGCTGTTGTCGAGGTCGGCCACCTTGATCTGACCGGGCGTGTAGCCGTATTTGGCTGCTTCCGCTCTTTCACTCTCCTGCCAGATGCCGGAATGGACGTAGTCGTACATCACGTTGATGGGATAACCCACAAACCAGCCGCTGCCGATATTGCGTTCCTCGCCGCTGGCCAGGGCCGTAATCTTGTTGCGGTTGAGATAGATGTTAAAGTCGGCGTCGAAGCTGAAGTCGCCCGGCGTATGCGGTTTGATGATCTGGCCGCTGACGGCAAACTCAAACCCCTTGTTTTCGGTCGCGCCCACGTTCTGCATGATGGGCTGGTCGACACCGCTCGACGACGGCAACATGACCGAAAGCAGCAGGTCGCTCGTCTTCTGCAGATAGAAGTCGACGTATCCGCTGATGCGCCCGTGGAGGATGTTGTAGTCGATACCGAGGTTGTAGTTCTGCGTATACTCCCATCCCAGAGCGGAATTGGGGAGATTGGAGACGTAATACCCGTACTGTCCGGTAGCGCCCGGGCCGTAGTTGTAGTAAGCCATGCCCAGTCCGCCCAGCGTCTGATAGGGGCTGACGGCCTGGTTCGAAGTCTGTCCGTAGCCGAGGCGAAGCTTCAACTGCGAAATGGCCTCGATGTCCTGCATGAACGACTCGCGGTTGATGTTCCATCCCAGCGAGAAGGCGGGATAGCTGTGCCACTTCTTGCCGGGCGACAGCACCGACGAACCGTCCGAACGGAAGGTTGCCGTCACCATGTAGCGGTCGTCATACGAATACTGCACGCGTGCCATGAGCGACTGCAGGCCCCGCTGCCAGTAGTTCTGGTTGGCCGTGCCCGAGTTGATGTTCTTCTCGCCGTTGGCCATGCTCAGGTTGTAGTACAGCAGGTAGTCGGCGGCAAGGTCGGTAGCCTGCATCGACGAGCGCTGATACTGCGACTGCTCGGCCGAATACATTGCCGTGGCGTTCAGGCGGTGCTTCTCGGCGAATACCTTATTATAATATAGCAGGTTTTCGACCGTCCACTGCTGCCACTGCGTGTTGCGTACCGTAGCCGAAGACACGCTGGGCGGATTGCCCGGATAGTCGGCATTGTTGCTGAACACGCCGTAGTTCTCCTGCGAATAGCTCAACCCCACGTTGAGGCGATACGTCAGTCCGTCGTAGAGCTTCACTTCGCCGTAGATCGAGTTGAACGATGCGATACGCTTGCTCTGCTCCGCCCGTGCGTTCTCTGTTACCAGCGGATACAGGGGGTTGACAAAGGTAGCGTCGATCGTGCCGTCGAGCGGGAAGGTGACAATCGAACCGTCCGGGTTGTGCGACGGCGAGATCGGTGTCATGTTGGTCAGGATGTCTCCCATGGGCGAATATCCGAGGTTGTCGCCGATGCCGAACGTCGTGTTCGTGGTCAGGCCCACCTTGACATACTTGCCGATTTCCTGGTCGATCGTCGTACGGAGCGTGAAGCGGGTGAACTCCTGAAGGGGCACAACCGCCGTTTCGTTGAAATAGCCTCCGCTGAACGAGTAGGCGCCGCGCTGGCTGCCGGAGCTTACGGAAAGCTCATGGTTGGTGACGTGTCCCTGCTGATAGAACAGGTCCTGCCAGTCGGTGTAGTTGCCGGAATTAATCACTTCCTGCTGAATGGCGGAATAGGGATAGGTCGGGCCTTTCAGCGAAGCGTCGTGGAAAGCGACAAACTCAGGCCCGCTGTACGTGTCGTAGCGTTTCAGCACGTTCTTGAAGCCGTAGTAGCCGCTGTAGTTCACCGTCGGTGCCTGTCCTGCTGCGCCGCGGTTGGTCGTGATCAGGATCACACCGTTGGCACCGCGCGAGCCGTAGATGGCCGTCGACGAGGCATCCTTGAGGATGTCGATGGTCTTGATGTCGTTCGGCGAAATGTCGGAGAGCGAGCCGTTGAACGGGATTCCGTCGACGACGATCAGCGGGTTGTTGTCGGCGCTGAGCGAACGCTCGCCGCGGATACGAATCTGCATGGCGGAACCCGGAGAGGTGCCGGTTTGCAGAATCTCGATACCCGGCATACGTCCCTGCAGAGCTGCCGAGGCGTCGACGGCGGGTATCTCCTGGATAATCCGCGCGTCGGCCGAAGCGATTGCGCCCGAAATGTCGGCCTTGCGCGCCGTACCGTAGCCCACGACGACGACCTCTTCGAGGTTTTGCGTGTCTTCATCGAGCGCGACGTTCAGCGACGTTCTTCCGCGTACGCTGACGGCCTGCGTTACGAAACCTACATACGAGATGTTCAAGGTAGCGTTGTCCGCGACGCGCAGCGTAAAACTTCCGTCTATACCGGTCACAGTGCCGTTCGTGGTTCCCACTTCAACGATACTGGCTCCGATAATCGTTTCTCCCAGAGCGTCTTTTACAACGCCTGTCACAGTCTTGGTCTGTCCCCACATGAGTATGGGGATGAAAAAAATCAGGCACAGCCCGAAGATTTTCCTTAGATTAATGTTCATCATACATTGATTGATATTAAATTTGTAAAAAAAAATACTTCCATCTTTATTGCCGGTAAATAAAACCGTGTTTTTCGTTTCTGCAAAAGTATTGAATCGTACCGAGACGGGATTACGAATTTGTTTGATATAGTTTGCCGCTCGTTACCTTATCGCCTCAATTTGTTACAGATGCT
Organism: Tannerella sp.; assembly: GCA_031266995.1. Lineage (GTDB taxonomy): Bacteria > Bacteroidota > Bacteroidia > Bacteroidales > Tannerellaceae > Tannerella. The sequence goes on along the minus strand of JAIRZY010000090.1, from coordinate 8,548 downwards.
TTGCCGCCCGTTACATTGCGCCCGAAACGTGCCCGGAGACGGCAAAAACGCCCCGTCGCGGAAGGGAGAATTACGGTATAAGTTAATTTTTTGTAACCATGCGTTTTTTTGCCTCATTTGCCGTCGGGAATCCGGCGAAATATCAATATCTTTGAGCTGAAAAACGAATACAGTACCATGTCAATGAGAATAAAACGCATCTTCATTCTTCTCCTGTCCGGGCTGGCGGCCTGGCAAGCGCTGCCCTCGCAAACGCGGAAAATCTTTTCTACGGATCAGGGACTGTCGAGCAGCCTGGTGAACCAGGTGTATCAGGACAGGCAGGGATTCATCTGGATCGCCACGGAATACGGCCTGAACAGGTTCGACGGCCGGCGATTCTACATCTACAAGCGCGTCCCGGGCGACAGCACATCGCTCAAGGATAACTATGTGCATGCCATCTTCGAAGACCGTTCGGGCAATTTCTACGTGGGCACCATCGCGGGGGTGATGCTGTATGACCGTGCGACGGACTCGTTTCGCGAACTCGAGATGCGCCGCGACGGGAGGCGGGTCTCGCCACACATCATGAGCATCATCCAGCGGCGCGAGGGCGACATCTGGCTCATCACGTCGGGGCAGGGCGTCTTCTCGGCCGCAGAGGGCAGCGACGTCTTCGTGGCGGAGACCGGGCTTAACGCCTCGCTGACCAGCCTTTTCCTCTCCGTCCTCTACGAGGATTCGCAGCAGCGCATCTGGCTCGGCTCGAGCGACGACGGGCTGAACTGCTATTATCCGCAGACGGGCGAGACGAAGCAGTATAAAACGCCGGTCATCAGCAGCGACAACATCTCGGCCATCGTCGAAGATATGCATGGCGACGTCTATGTCGGTACGCTGACGAAGGGCCTGAACCGCTACGACGCGGCGTCGCAGACCTTCCTGCCGGTGGCTTACGGGGCGGATGTCGACCTGTTTATCAAGTCGCTGGTGTGCGACCGGCACAACAGCCTCTATATCGGTACCGACGGGCAGGGGCTAAAGCGGTACAGCTATGAAACGGAGGCGATCGAAGACTTCGAGATCCACACGCCGCCGCTCGACTTCTCGAAGGGCAAGATTCATTCCGTGCTGCTCGACAGGAACCGCAACATGTGGCTGGGCTTTTTCCAGAAAGGGCTGGTGCTCATCCCGACGTCGGAGAGCAAGTTCGACTATTACGGCTACAAGTCGATTTCGGGCAATCCGATCGGCTCCAATCCGGTGACGGCCATCTATCGCGACAGCCGGCGCGTGCTCTGGATCGGGACGGACAACGACGGCATCTACGGCGTGGACGGGCAGGGGCGGCGCGTGTCGCATTTCTTCCGCACGGCAACGCCCGGCTCGGCGCCCGACATCGTACACAGTATCTATGAAGACGACGGGGGCAACCTGTGGCTGGGTTCATACACGAACGGGCTGTCGCGGATGGACCGGCGGACGGGACGGTGCGAATATGTCCCGGCATTCGACAACAGGCGGGTGTACTGCGTCACCGGAGACCGGCAGGGGCGCCTGCTGGCGGGTACCTACGGCTCGGGATTTTTCATACTCGACGGTCAGGGGCGCGAGCTGGCGCACTACGAGTCGTCGAAGGACGAGACGGATATCTGGACGGTCGACGAGCTGGCCAACGACTGGATCAACTGCCTGCTGTGCGACCGCAGCGGCATGATATGGATCGGTCACTACAAGGGGCTGAGCTGTTTCGACCCCGTGAGGCGGTCGTTCCTCACGTATTTTGGCAACAACAACCTTATCCCCGGGCGGATCGTGCAGGCGCTGGCGGAAGACCGCGCGGGGAATATCTGGGCCGGCACGGCTTCGGGACTGTATCGCTTCGACCGGCAGACGCAGTCCATCGAGGCGTATACGATGGCGCAGGGGCTGCCGAACGATGCGATATGCGGCATCTGCGTGGACGATGAAGACAATATCTGGGTCAGTACGTATGGCGGCATCAGCAAGTTTTCCGTCGCCGACGGGCGCTTTGTCAATTATTATGCGGCCGACGGCCTGCAGGGGAACGAGTTTTCGCGGGGCGTCGCCTTTCGCGATACGGACGGGAAGATCTATTTCGGAGGGATGCACGGCGTGACCAGCTTCTATCCGGACGATATCGTCGAGGAGCGGCACGAACTGAGCGTGTCGCTGACGAATTTCTACGTCTCGAGCCGCGCCGTCAGGAAGGGCGACAGGTCGGGGCAGCACACGATCGCCGCCACGTCGGTGTTCGAGGCGGACGTGTTTACGCTTTCCTATACCGACCATACGTTCAGCTTCGAGCTTTCCACGCTCGATTTCATGAATCCCGAACGTGTCACGTATCGCTACTGGCTGGAGGGTCTCGACGCCGACTGGCAGAGTACGGCCGCGGGCGAAAACCGCATTACGTATAATAATATGAAGCCGGGGACGTATCGCTTCCACGTCAGGGCGTATGACGACATCAGCTTTTCGCCCGAGCGGACGGTCGTCATCCGCATCACGCCGCCGTGGTTCAGGACGTGGTGGGCGTATGCGTTCTATACCGTCGTGCTAATGCTGCTGCTGGGCCTGATCGCCGGATATCTCGTGTCGCGGATTCAGCATCGCCACGAGATGATGGAGAGGGATCATGCCGGGAAAATCAGCGAGGCCAAGCTGCAGTTCTTTATCAACATATCGCACGAGATCAGGACGCCGCTGACGCTTATCATCAATCCGCTGGAGAAGCTGATCGCCGAAGACGGCAGCGGCGAGCGGCGGAACATCTACCGGATGATCTACCGCAACGCGGAACGCATACTGAAACTGATCAATCAACTGATGGATATACGCAAGCTCGACAAGGGGCAGATGACGCTGAAGTACAGCAGGACGGACATCGCGACGTTCGTGAAGGAACTGATGCCGGCGTTCGAGTATCAGGCGAAGAGGAAGAATATCCGCTTCGAGTTTGAAGACGGCGGGGCGCCCGTCGAGGCGTGGATCGACCGCGACAATTTCGACAAGGTGCTGCTCAACATCCTGTCGAACGCCTTCAAGTATACGCCCGAAAACGGCGAGATACGTATCAGCCTGACGGCGGGACGGGACGCGACGGGGCGCGAATATTTCGAGATAAGCGTCTCGGATACCGGCATCGGCATCGACGAGGGCGAGATAGAGAAGATCTTCGAGCGGTTCTATCAGAGCAACAACGAGCTGAGCAACTTCGGCACGGGCATCGGCCTGCATCTGGCGCGCCTGCTCGTCGAGCTGCATCACGGGACGATATACGCCGAAAACCGTACCGATACGCAGGGCAGCCGCTTCGTCGTCCGCATGCCTCCGGGCGACGGCCGCGCGCCCGCGTCGGAGCCGCCGCCGGCCACGGGCGCGCAGCGCGACCGCCGGCACCGCGCCGGACTCGACGGCTGGGAAGACGACGCGCTCAAGGCCGTCCGGTCGAAGACGAAGTATACCGTGCTGATCGTCGAGGACGAAGACGAGATACGGCAGTACATCGGCGCCGAGCTTTCGACCGAATACCGCATCCGCGAGGCGCGCAACGGGCGCGAGGCGCTCGACATCGTCATCCGGGAACGGCCCAGCCTGGTCGTCAGCGACGTCATGATGCCGGAGATGGACGGCATCACGCTCTGCCGCAAGATGAAGCACAACATCAATATCAACCACATCCCCATCGTCCTGCTCACGGCACGGTCGCAGACGGAAGATAAAATCGAAGGGCTGGAGACGGGCGCGGACGCGTATATGGAGAAGCCCGTCAACATGGACGTCCTGCGCCAGACGGTCGCCAACCTGATCCGCGGCCGCGAGGTGCTGAAAAACAAGTTCGCGGGCAACCAGCATCCGGAAGACCGCATAAAGCACGTGCAGATCCGGTCGTCGGACGAGATCCTGATGGACAAGATCATGAAGACGATCAACGACAACCTGTCCAATCCGGCGCTGAACGTAGAGATGCTGGCGCGCCACGTCGGCATCAGCCGCGTCCACATACACCGCAAGCTGAAGGAGCTTACCAGCCAGTCGGCGCGCGATTTCATCCGCAGCATCCGCCTCTCGCAGGCGGCCGTGCTGCTGGCGAGCGGGAAGTATACCGTCTCCGAAGTGGCTTATGCTACGGGGTTTTCCAATCTTTCGCATTTCTCGACCGTCTTCAGGGAGTTCTACGGCATGGCGCCGTCGGAATACGCCGAAACGCATGTGCGGGAATTTGAGGATGAGCAAATTTGAGAATGAGACAATGAGACAATGAGGGAATGTGAGAATAATTACGCCCGGCGCCGTCGCCGGACAGGGAATCCGTTTCGGATTCCCGTAGAGACGCGATGCATCGCGTCTTCACGTTCCAATTTGATTAATTATGAATTATCGTCCGCGACTGCGGAAAGCGCAAATGACATCCGAAAAATGGTTGCATCGGTTGCGGACAGTGTTTTTTTTACCCCAAAACGGGGTATCCGCATCCGCGGACAGCATGCAGGAGGTCGCGGCATGAAATCCGCAGCCACGGACGTTGTGAATGTCTTATGATTCTTGACGTCCGGGAGCTCGGAAAGTGCAAATGACATCCTAACACGTTTTCCGGGCGCCCGGAAAGTGCAAATGGCATCCCAAACATGCTGTCCGGGTGCCCGGAAAGAGTAAAGAGCATCCCAAACCTGCTGTCCGAAGGCTCGGAAAATGCCATGCCATCCCAAACATGCTCGCCGGGGCCCCGGAAGGCCTATTTTGACCCCAAAACAGGGTGTCCGGGGGCCCGGAAAGTTAAAATGACATCCGAAACACGGTTTCCGGGGGCCCGGAAAGGGCAAATTACATCCGAAACACGGTTTCCGGGGCCACTTCGAGTATGTTTTGACCCTCAAACATAAAATCCGGGGGCCCGGACGGTTTGTTTGCCCTCCGCGGCATGAGATTCAGCGGCCCGGAACGTGTGCTGCGGACGGCGGTGACGGCGGGGCGTTGCAGGGACGCGATGCATCGCGTCCCTGCGGGAATCCGCTCACCTCTCCCCCCGCCCTGCAAGGGAGGGCGAGGCGTCGGGAAGAAATCTGCGCATAGCAAAAGTCCGCCGACGCCGTCGGGAAGAAAAATACGCTGCGGGATGATTTGGAATCTTTGAATCTTGAATTTTGAATCTTGAATTACACACTAAACGGCGGCCGGTTTCGTTTACTGATATATAAAATGATATGGAATGAAAAAACTCAATTCGCTCATCAAAAAACACATGCCCGCAGCGATGCTGAAGGCGCTGATGAGGTGGCACTATGAACGCCGGGGCCGGCGCAATGCCCGCCGTTACCGCGGCGAGGCGGTGACGTGTCCCTGCTGCGGAGAGACGTTTCGCGCGTTTATGGATTTCGAATGTTCGGATATGAATAATGCAGCCCGCTACGCGGGATACGGCGCGAATACGGTCTGTCCGCGCTGCGCCTCCTTTCCGCGCCACAGGGTGGCGTGCTGCTATTTCGACGAAAACCGGGAGAGGCTGGGGGAGCGGATACTGATGTTCGGAGCCGAGCGGTCGATCGAGAAATGGTTTCGGCGCAACGGCTTTCGATATACGACCGCCGACCTGTTCGACCGCACGGCGGAGATAAGGGCTGACATAGAGGCGACGCCGTTTGCCGACGGCCACTGGTCGCTGATCGTCTGCAACCATGTGCTCGAACACGTTCCCGACTATAAGGCGGCGCTGAAGGAGCTGCGGCGGATACTGGCGACGGACGGCATCCTCGAAATCTCCGTGCCGACCGACCGCCGGCAGGCCACGGTGTGCGAAGATGCGCGCGCGACGGCGCCCGAACAGCGCATCGCCCGCTTCGGCCAGGCCGACCATCTGCGGATCTTCGGCAGCGACGTCGAGGCGATACTGACGGCGGCCGGCTTTGCGGTCGAGGCGGTTTGCGGCGACGCCCTTCCGCCCGCGTTCAGGGCCGTGGTCGGGCCGGCCGACTACGACGACAACCGTATTTACGTATGCAGGAAAGAGGCGCGCACATGAGGACGGACAGCCCGGTACAGGCGCGCATAGACAGGTATTTCTTTGCCCTGTTCGTTTTTGCGCTCATATTCGGCATCCTGCTCTACAAGGCGATCGGCTTCAGCTATACGGACGAGCTTTGCGCGCTGCTGCTGTTCGTACTGTTCTTCTATGCGCTGCTGCACGATCGCGACTGGCGCTTCAACAGGGCGTTTCTGGTCCTGCTCGCCGTATTCGTTTTCTACACGTGCTACTCGTTCCGCATCGGCAGCAATACGCCGCGGGGCATCGTCAACGACGTGGCGATACAGATCAAGCCCTATCTGGGCTTCTTCTGCGTCTATCAGTTGAAGCCCGCGATGAACGCGTCGCGCAAGCGGATACTCCGGGACGTGTGCCTGCTCTTCTGGCTCATCTTCCTGCTGCCCGTCGGGCTGGTGTCGCTCGTCAATGAGAGGGTGTTTATCACGGTGCTGGAGCATCCCGTGTATTACGGCATCGCCGTGACGATCGTGTCGCTGTGCTACCTTTACTGCAGCGGGTTTACGCGGCGCGACAAGCTCGTGTTCCTCGTCATGCTCTCCATCGGGCTGTTTTGCGGCCGTTCCAAGTTCTACGGATTCTTTGCGCTGTCGGTCTTCATGATGCTCTTTTTCTCCAATATGGCAAATCTGAAACTGAGCCTGCGGAATATCGTGATACTGGCATGCATGTTTGGCGCGATCATCTACGTCGCGTGGGGTAAGATTTCGCTGTATTTCTATCAGGTGCTGTCGAACGAAATGGACGAAGACCTGATTGCGCGTTTTGTGCTGTACCGCACCATGCCGGAAGTCCTTCACGACTATTTCCCGTTCGGGAGCGGATTCGCCAGCTTTGCCACGTTTTCGTCCGGCGAATACTATTCCGGCCTGTATGCACGGTACGGTGTAGAAACCGTATGGGGATTAAGCAAAGCGTACCACGGATTCATTTCCGACACCTTCTATCCGTCGCTCGCGCAGTTCGGCGTGGCGGGCATCCTCCTGTTCGTCCTGTTCTGGTTCTATATCGTGAAGCGCGCCTTCCTGAACTACCGAAAGAGCCGGAATATAAAACTGTTTCTGATCGCCATCCTGATTGTCTGTTTTCTGGGAATCGAGAGCACGACCGGCGCTACGTTCATCGCCCAGGGCGGTTTTTTTGTGATGATGATCATGGGCGTGGTGCTTTCGGATACGACCCGGGAACAGAACGTGGAAACGTGTATAGCCGTATCTGATGGCAGTGAGACTGACAGGCGTTGACATCGCCCGAGCCGTTTGTATCCTCCTGGTGGTTGCGGGTCATTATGTGCCGGAAAATTCCCCGGAATGGTACGTGACGGTTCATGACATAATCTACGGTTTTCACATGCCGCTTTTTATGTTTGTCAGCGGATATGTCTATCAGGCTACCTGGCGGCCGACGAGGTATGTGGATTTTATCCGGAAAAAGTTCAGTCGCCTGATGATTCCCTATTTCCTTGTTTCCGTCCTGATTATTTCTGTCAAGATGATTACGGAACGCGGCTTGCATGTCGAAAATCCCGTATCGTGGACTGCTTTCCGGGAAATGTTCTATCTTCCTTCGGCCGGTTATTTCCTCTGGTTCGTGTACGCGCTGTTTCTTGTTTTTCTGATGATACCCTTTTTTCATCCGGGCAAACGGCTGTATCTGCTTTTTGCCGCCTCGCTTGTCTGGCTGCTGATTCCGGTACAGGTCACGGACTGGTTCTGTCTGGCGCAGTGGAAAAATCATCTTTTCTATTTTGTTGCAGGCTGCATGGCGAGTCGGGAAGAATGGATACGCCGGCTGGCCGGCAGGATACCGCCGCTGCCGGCGATGGCCGTGTGTGCAGGCATTTACGGGGCAGTATTCGGGCTGTTCGCTTATCATTCGGAAGGCATTGCCTCTGCAACGGCGCGTCCGGGTCTGGCGCTTGCAGGAATCGCTTTCATTCTGTACCTGTCACGTGCGGTAGCAGCGAAGGCCACCGTTGTCCGTCGCTTCCTGCTTTGGCTGTCTGCCGCTTCCTATACCATTTATCTTTTTCATACTTCGTTCGGAGGATTTGCCAAGGCGGTGCTGTTGAAAATTCCGTTCGACGTTCCGTTTCTTGCCGGTGCGGCGTTTGTCATTCTGGCCGGCGTGTCCGGGCCTGTCATGCTGCATTTACTGAGCGTGAAGCTGAAACACCGTGAGGATTCTTTGTGATGATGCTTGCGGGGATAATTCCCCGCCCGGCGCAGGCTCCAGACCAGTGTCGTCAACTTAAGGGCCGACGCCGGAAGGCGCCACACGTAGATAACCCCGCAGCAAGCGGAGCGCATTTTTTGAAATATCGTAGAGAGGTGAGATTTCGTCTCTCTGCATGTTTGCATTTGATAATTCTCAATTAAATCCGTATCTTTGCAACTGTCATTAATGGATTTAAATAAAACATTTATGAGACAGCGTATATACATAGATACATCGGTAATAGGCGGATATTACGACCCTGAATTTGAGGCATACACCATTCCC
>JAIRZY010000064.1 GCA_031266995.1 Tannerella sp. | reverse complement strand
ATGTATATAGCAATCATTCTTTTAGGCATTACAGGCGCCGTCTCGGCTCTGATATTGTATGTCTTATCCAGAAAATTTGAAGTGCACGAAGACCCCCGCATCGCCCAGGCGCTCGAAGTCCTGCCGGGCGCGAACTGTGGAGGATGCGGCTATCCGGGATGCGGCGGCTTTGCGGCGGCCTGCGTAAAAGCGGAATCGCTCCAGGACTTGTCATGCCCCGTCGGGGGAGCCGAAGTGATGAAGAAAGTCGCGTCCATAATGGGTAAGGACGCGGGAGACATCGTCCCTAAAGTAGCGGTTGTGCGCTGCAACGGGACCTGCGATGCCCGCCCGCGCACAAACACGTACGACGGCTCCCGGAATTGCGCGATCGCATCAGCCCTCTACAGCGGCGAGACCGCCTGTTCGGCCGGCTGCCTCGGATTAGGCGACTGTGTCGATGCATGCACGTTCGACGCCATACATATTAACCTGACAACGGGACTTGCCGAAGTGACGGAAGATAAATGCACCGCCTGCGGAGCCTGTGTAAAAGCATGTCCCAGGAAACTCATTGAGATGCGCAGGAAAGGCCCGAAATCACGCCGCATCTTCGTCTCATGCGCGAACCGGGACAAAGGCGGCGTGGCGCGCAAAGCCTGCGCCAATGCCTGCATCGGCTGCAACAAATGCCTCAAGGAATGTACGTTCGAGGCCATTACGATAGCGGACAACCTGGCTTATATCGACGACACGAAATGCCGCCTGTGCCGCAAATGCACGGCGACATGTCCCACCGGCGCCATTCACGAACTCAACTTCCCGCCACGCAAAACAGCGCCTGAAACCGAATCACTAACCACTAATTAATCACAATAAAATGCGCACCTTTCGAATTGGAGGCATACATCCACCGGCAAACAAATTATCGGCCACCCGCCCGATAGAGACGATAGCGCCGCCCGCAACGGTTGTCATACCCCTGGGTCAACACATCGGCGCACCGGCTTCGGCCGTCGTTGCCAGGGGAGACAAGGTCAAGGTCGGTACACTGATCGGGAAAGCCGGCGGTTTCGTTTCGGCAAATGTCCACTCGTCCGTATCGGGGACGGTCGCCAAAGTCGACAGCATGATCGACGGCTCCGGCATATCACGACCGGCTATATATATTAATGTAGAAAACGACGACTGGGAACCGGACATAGACCGCAGCGAAACGCTCGTCAAAGAATGTAGCCTGTCGTCCGCGGAAATCATAAACAGGATAGAAGCCGCCGGCATCGTCGGCATGGGAGGAGCTACATTCCCGACCAGGATAAAACTCTCGCCCCCGCCCGGCAACAAAGCCGAAGCGCTTATCATCAATGCGGTGGAATGTGAGCCGTACCTGACGGCCGACCATTCGCTGATGCTCGAAAAAAGCGAGCAGATCATGGCGGGGACGAGCATCCTCATGAAAGCCTTGAATGTCGATCGCGCCATCATCGGAATCGAATGTAACAAGCCCGACGCGATTGACCGGATGACGCGGCTTTCGGCCGAATATCACGGGATTGAAGTCATGCCGCTGAAAATGAAATATCCGCAGGGAGGCGAGAAACAGTTGATCGACGCAGTCATGCGCCGGCAGGTGAAAAGCGGGGCGCTTCCAATCTCCGTCGGGGCGGTCGTGCAGAATGTCGGGACCGTTTATGCCGTTTACGAAGCCGTCCGGAAGAACAAGCCGCTCATCGAGCGCGTGATAACGGTGACGGGCAAAGACGTAGCCCGGCCGGCTAACTTCCTTGCCCGCATAGGGACGCCCGCAAGCGTCCTCATCGACGCGGCCGGAGGCATGACGGCGGATACCGGCAAGATTATCGGCGGCGGCCCAATGATGGGCAGGGCGATGATTAACGCCGATGCACCCGTCACGAAAGGAACATCCGGCATCCTCCTTCTGACGAAAGAAGAATCCCGGCGGCGTCCGGCGCACGACTGCATACGGTGCGCCAAATGCGTAGCCGCCTGCCCGATGGGGCTTGAGCCGAGCCTGCTGATGAACCTGTCGGAGTACAAGCTATGGGACGATGCGGAAAAAAATTACATCGTCGACTGTATCGAGTGCGGCTCGTGCAGCTACACCTGCCCCGCCAACCGTCCGCTGCTCGACTATATCCGCCTGGGCAAAAGCGCCGTAACGGGAATCATCAGAGCACGAAAAAACTAATGCAATATATGGAAAAAATGATTATATCCCCTTCGCCTCACATACACAGTGGCGATTCAATAAGTAAAAACATGTACGGAGTGCTGGCGGCGCTTGTGCCGGCATTCCTGGTATCGCTCTACTGTTTCGGCCTCGGCGCGCTGATTGTGACCCTCGTGGCGGTCGCGTCGTGCGTCCTCTGCGAATACACGATTCAGAAGCTCCTTTTCAAAAGGGAAGCCTCGATAAGCGACGGTTCCGCCATTGTGACGGGCGTGCTGCTTGCCTTCAACCTGCCTTCGAACCTGCCCGTATGGATTGTCGTTGTCGGCGCGTTTGTCGCTATCGGCATCGGGAAGATGTCGTTCGGCGGACTTGGGAACAATATCTTCAATCCCGCGCTCGTCGGCCGCGTGTTCCTGCTCATCTCGTTTCCGGCACAGATGACGACCTGGCCCGTGGCGGGAGTGTTCCCGATGGAATACCTCGATGCGCAGACAGGCGCCACCACACTGTCCCGGCTCCTTTCCGGCAACGATTTCGCTTCGCTGGGGAGTTCGGCCATCGGATTGACGGGCGGCAGCATCGGCGAGATCAGCGAGATAGCCCTGCTCCTGGGATTTGCCTTCCTGCTTTTCCGGAAAATAATCACCTGGCACGTACCGGTTTCCATACTCGTGACGGTAGCCGCCTTCACCGGCATCCTTTTTGCCGGAAACATGCTTTACACGTATCATGCGACGGGAATGGCCGACCTGCAGGCGCTGGCAGACACGGCACGGATCTATCATCCGCTGGTACACCTCACTTCGGGAGGGCTGATGCTTGGCGCCGTGTTCATGGCTACGGACTACGTCACATCGCCCATGAGCCGGAAAGGAATGGTCGTATATGGCATCGGCATCGGCATCATAACGGTCGTCATCCGCGTGTACGGAGCGTATCCCGAAGGGATGTCGTTCGCTATCCTGATTATGAACGCCCTGACGCCGCTTATCAATACATACATCAAACCTGAACATTTCGGAGGAAAATAATGAAATCGACATTACCCAACATCCTGCTGTCGCTGACGGTTATTTGCCTCGCGGCAGGCATCGCACTGTCGGCGGCCAACAAATATACGGAAGACGCGATTGCCGCGTCGAAGGCAGCCGGGCTTCGGAACGCGATAAAAAGCGTAACGCCCGAATTTGACAACAATCCGGCGGAAGAACAGTACAAGGCAGCTGCGACGGACGGCGATTCCATCATCATCTATCCTGCAAAAAAAGGAGACAGGCCGGTGGGCTATGCCGTCGAGAGCTACGCAAAAAACGGCTTCAGCGGCCTGATACGCATTATGGTGGGCTTCGACGCCGAAGGCAAGCTGTTCAACTATTCCGTACTGGAACATAACGAAACGCCCGGCCTCGGCTCAAAAATGGAAGCGTGGTTCCGGGAGGATAAAAACCGGCGGAACATCATCGGCCACGATATGGCTAAGGGGCTGCTCAAAGTGGCGAAAGACGGGGGCGAGGTGGATGCGATTACAGCCGCCACGATATCGTCGCGCGCCTTCCTCGATGCCGTGAACCTCGCCTACACAGCGTTTTCAGGCGGCACGGACGCTGTGAGCGGGGCTACCGCCGGCACGGATGCTGCCACGGGCGGAACGGAAAAAGGAAATAAATAAACATATCAAGATATGAACTGCATAAAGATATTAAAGAACGGCCTGATCGACGAAAACCCTACGTTCGTCCTGCTGCTGGGCATGTGTCCCACGCTTGCGACGACGTCCTCGGCCGTGAACGGGATGAGCATGGGGCTGGCTACGGCGTTTGTCCTCATTTGCTCCAACATGGCGATATCGGCGCTCAAGCACGTAATACCCGGCCAGGTGCGCATACCGGCATACGTGGTCGTCATAGCCTCGTTCGTGACGGTGCTGCAGATGTGCATGGAGGCGTTCCTGCCCGGACTGTACAAGAGCCTCGGACTGTTCATCCCGCTTATCGTCGTGAACTGTATCGTCCTCGGGCGCGCGGAATCCTTTGCGTCGAAAAACGGCGTCCTGTCCTCCGGCTTCGACGGAATCGGCACCGGTATGGGCTTTACCCTTGCGCTGACGCTGCTCGGACTGTGCCGCGAACTTGCCGGGACGGGAAAAATGTTCGGGCTGACCATCTTCCCCGAACGCTACGGGGCGCTGATTTTCGTGCTCGCACCGGGGGCGTTCCTGGCGCTGGGCTACCTGATTGCCATCACAAACAGGCTAATGAAAAAGAACTCATAATTTAACCGTATGGAATATATTATCATCTTTATCGCCGCAGTATTTGTGAACAACATCGTGCTGTCGCAATTCCTCGGCATCTGCCCGTTCCTTGGCGTATCGAAGAAAATCGACACGGCCATAGGCATGGGCATGGCCGTCATGTTCGTGCTTACGATTTCGACCATCGTCACCTTCCTCATCCAGAAATACGTGCTCGATGCGTTTGGCCTCGGATACCTGCAGACGATCGTATTCATCCTCATCATCGCGG
>JAIRZY010000060.1 GCA_031266995.1 Tannerella sp. | reverse complement strand
GAAGAAACGCATCAGTTCTTCTTCTCTGGCTGTCAGTTTCTGCATAGTCGTTCGAGTTTTATTCATTTATATAATGTCTGTTCTATTTTTTCTGCAAAGAACTATATTATTTAGTTCATGAACTAATTTTATTAGTTAAATAACTAAAATGATTCTTCTCCTATTGTCTAATGTATTACCTGTAAGTAATAAACCCAAAATGTCCACTGGACTGTCACCGCCCGTATCCGACGTCATTGCGAACGCAGTGAGGCAATCCAGCCCCCGGTCAACCCGGCCATCCTCAGATTGCTTCACTGCGTTCGCAATGACGCGGGATACCGTACCTGTACGGGACGCTTTATCTTCGTGTCACATACGCTAATGGCCATTTTGGGATAAAAATGATTCGGGAGCTGCCGGTTTTACGTACAGGAAATAAGAGTTTCTTTTCGCCGTGCGCAAAGGTGGCGGCATACCGTGAGGGATGAAATCCATACCGTGCGGGACAGATTTCATCCCGTGCGGAACGGATTTCATTTCCGCACAAATGATTTTCATTCCGTGCGGGATGGATTTTATCCCGTGTGGGACGGTTTTCATCCCGCACGGAACGGATTTTATTTCCGCGCAAATGACTTTCATCCCGCACGGGATGGATTTCATCCCTCACGGTATGCCGCCGCAATTAAAGGTTCAATGATTGAATGATTCAGAGATTCAATGATCCCAAAATGCAGTCATTCAGTCATCAGGATTCATATCTGTCGCCCCACAACTGCCGCATCCGCTCGATCAGCTTGCTCTCGGCGGGATTGGGCTGCCCCTGCCAGAGGCGGATGTTGAGCAGCTCTTTCGGCAGGAAGTCCTGGCGGACGAAATTGCCTTCGTAGTTGTGCGCATACTTGTAGTCTTTCCCGTAGTCAAGGTCTTTCATCAACCGGGTGGGGGCGTTGCGCAGGTGGAGCGGGACGGGCAGGTCGCCGGTTTCATTGACGAGCGAGATCGCCCGCTCTACGGCGTAATAGGCCGAATTGCTCTTGGGGCTGCACGCCAGGTAGACGGTGGTCTCGGCCAGAATGATGCGCCCCTCGGGCCAGCCGATCTTCCTGAGCGCCTCGAAACAGGCATTGGCCAGCAGGAGGGCGTTGGGGTTGGCGAGGCCGACGTCTTCGGCGGCCAGGATCAGGAGCCGCCGCGCGATAAATTCCGGGTCTTCGCCTCCGGCCACCATGCGCGCCAGCCAGTAGATGGCGGCGTCGGGGTCGCTGCCGCGGATGGATTTGATGAAGGCCGAGATGACGTTGTAGTGCATCTCGCCTCCCTTGTCGTATGCCGCGGGATTTTCCTGCAGCCGCTCTACGACCTTTTCGTCCGTGATTTCGATGACGGCGCTGTGTTCTTCCGCGCCGACGACCAGCTCGAGTATGTTGAGCAGCTTGCGCGCGTCGCCGCCCGAATAGCGGAGGATGGCGTTCGTCTCCTTCAGCCGTATGTCTTTTTCCTTCAGTACGACGTCTTCCGAGAGCGCTTTCTGCAGCAGCGCGAGCAGGTCGTCTTTGTCCAGAGAATGGAGGACGTACACCTGGCAGCGCGAGAGCAGCGGGCGGATGACTTCGAAGGACGGGTTTTCGGTCGTCGCGCCGATGAGCGTCACGACGCCCGTTTCTACGGCATTGAGCAGCGAGTCCTGCTGCGACTTGCTGAAGCGGTGGATTTCATCGATGAACAGGATGGGCGCGAGGGCGGTACGAAACAGCGGGTTGCTTTTGGCGCGGTCGATGACCTCGCGCACGTCCTTCACGCCCGAACTGACGGCGCTCAGGGTATAAAAAGGGCATTCCAGCCTGTGGGCGATGATCTGCGCCAGCGTCGTCTTCCCGACGCCCGGCGGCCCCCACATGATAAACGACGGGACGCGCCCGGCGTCGATCATCCGGCGCAACACGGCCTGCGGCCCGACGATATGTGCCTGCCCGACGTAGTCGTCAAGCGTCACGGGCCTCAATCTCTCTGCCAGCGGCTGGTTCATTTTGCATTCGATAAGATGATGTTATTTCATGCAAATGTAGGACAAAGTTTTTTACCGTCAAAAAGAAAATTCCAGTTTCATGCGCAGCCCGTTGCTGGGCGTGTGGGGATGATTCTTGTAGGAAAGCCGCCAGACGTAGTCGAGGCGCATTACTTTGAATATGTTATCGAGGCCGAAGCTAAATTCCATATACGGGCCTTCGGTCATGAGGTAGCTGTCGGAGGGGAACCGGTAGAGGCCGGCGCCGTTCTTCTCCGGATTGTTCTTGTCGCTCAGGTCGCCATACCATCCGCGGAAGGCAACGACTTCTCTCAGCTTCAGATATTTGACAAGGGGAAGGCGGTTGAGTATCATTCCGTTCATGAAATAAGTAACTTCCCACGAGGCGTAGCGGTCGTTGATAAACTCCATCGGGTTCATCAGCGTATACGATTCCGGCTCGATGCTGTACGAGAGATTGGCGTTGGGGATGACAAGCATCGGATAGGGCACCCGGTTCCACACCTTTCCGCCCTGGGCGTAGATGTCGACATATCCGAAGGGCGACATCCAGAAGCGCTTGCGGATGTCGATGTCGGTACGGTTGTAATTGAAGTCCGACCCCAGAATCCCCTTGCGCGCCACGACGTGGCTCAGCGTGATAATCGGGGCGTCGAGCGTGATGGGATAGCGGTAGTTGCGGGACTGATAGAACTTCTCGTTCGGCGCCCAGCGCACTTTAAACTCGATCTGCGCCGAGCGGTAGTGGTCTTCGGGCGCCGTCGTGCCGTCGGGCATGATTTTTTCGAACGGGACGTACTGCGTCGCCCACTCCGTCAGATGGCGGGCCGCCACGCCGTATCCCCAGCCGTTGTAATGCTCGTGATAGTAGCTCAGCTCCGCCTTCTGCATGTAGGTGATCTGGTCGTTGCGGCGCCGCTTGGGCATCATGAAAACATTGTCGGGGTTCGTATATAAATATTGCTGGCCGATCTGATTGATGTCGTATTTGTATTCCGCCCGCAGGTAGTGGAAGGGATATTCCTTGCGGAAGCTTTTCTTGCTGTTGAAGGAATATTCGAGGAGGGCGTCGTACTTCAGCCTGTGGTCGGTCGTGCCGTAGGCCACGTATCCGTCGGCAAAGAGGCGGTTGTTGAGATTGACCGTCGTCGTGCCGCCGAGGCGGAAGCGCATTCCTTCGAGCGTGTTGCCGCTCACCAGCGTATTGGCCGGCCCGAACTCGAAGAGGCTGTTGACGTCCGAGGTCTGCACGTAGCCGTTGATCAGTGCGCTCACGACTTTTTCCGACCAGTAGAAGGCCGGGATTTTGCGCAGGCGCGCCATCATCTTGTCGACCGACGTTTCCTTGATGTCCTTTTCCTTTATGCGCCGTTCGTGCCAGTAGATTTCCGGCTGTTTTCGCGCTTCGTCGAGTTCGACGACGGGCGCGTCCTGCCGGAAGACGTCCATGTCGTCAGGCGGCTCGAACGAGTGGTTGCGGTAAAGGCACACGCGGCGGGCATACAGCCCGCTCTGCTTCTCCAGCAGCTTCAGCTCCACGACGATGTCGTTTTTGGTGATCAGGCGCGTATTGTCTTCCGTGCGGTCGAAATCCTGCTCGATCGACATGTAGCTCACGAAGTTCAGATTGATGGCTTTCGGCACGTTGAGGTTCGCCTTCTTCACGAAGTAGGTAGAGTCGAGCGTCACGAACAGGTGTCCCGTGAATCCGAATGATTCCGAATTGAAGGGCACAAAGGCCAGATCCATACACTGTTCGCCGCCGATGAGGAGCGTGTCCATTATGTAATACTTGTAGAAGCCGGGGCCCAGCGACGAAAGCGGGCTGACGAAGCGGTTCAGAAACAGGGGTATATTGTCCTGAAAAATATCCACCTCCTTGAATACTTCCTCGAGAATCTGCGTCATGCCGTCTTCGGAAATGATTTCGATCAGTCCGGCGCGGTTGAAGCCTTCGATTACGCTCTTCTCGGCCCGTGGCGACCTGCGGAAGTAGGTGTTTTCGATAATCTCTTCATTGAAAAGCGGAAGGATGGGCTTGCCGGTGACGGCCGAGGTGTCGACGTATTCGAGCAGGAACTCCAGAGACTTCAGCAGCTTGTTGTTTCTGACCGTCCGGGCGTCGAAATTGTTCTGGGCAAACGATTTCTGTTCGTAGGTCTGGAAGCTGAAGTAGTCGTGATTGCGCGGGTCGTTCAGCCTGCGGCGCTCGATGACGTTGCGGACAAAATCGACCGCCGGGTTCCGGCGCGAATAGTTTTCCTTCTGGGGCCTTACGATGATGTCTTCCATCTCGTAGGCAACGGGTTTGAGCATAATGTTCACGCGATTGACCTCTCCGGCCTTCAGCGTGAGGCGATAGTCTTCGTATCCCATATATTTGACGACAAGCGTATGGCTGTTCGAATACGTCTTCAGCGAAAAGTAACCGTCCTCGTTCGTAATCGTACCGGTCCCCGTTCCTTCAAGAAAAAGAGACACGTAGGGCAACACCTCGTTGGCAAGCGAGTCTCTGACCGTGCCCTCAACCTCGACTCGCTGCTGTGCCGGCAGGCTCGTCGCGCCACACAGCAGCAGTCCCGAAATCAATAATATGTATAAACAATCTCTCTGCTTCATTCTTATCTGTTTAATACCTGTTTAAAACGGCGGGACGGACGGGAAATTGTATGCGTCCCGATGAAGTTCAATTCTCTATCCTCTCCGTCCTGCAATAAAAAATGCCACAAAAGTCGGGTTTATTTTCCAGAAACTGAAAAGTTCTCTGATAATGATTACTTCTTAGCGTAAAAAAATGTATTTTTGACGCCTGAATCATAAATCGTAAACAAATGGATTATGCCATCATCGCGGCGGGCGAAGGCTCGCGTCTGGTACGTGAAGGCGTGACGGCGCCCAAGCCGCTGATCCGGCTCCGGGGCGTCGCGCTGGTCGACAGGCTGACAGACGTTTTTCTGCGCAACGGGGCCTCGTCGGTCAGTATCATCGTAAACGAAGAGATGCGCCAGGTGCAGGCGCATCTGCAGGCGCGGCGGCTGCCCGTGCCGTTCCGCCTGCTCGTCCGCTCCACGCCAAGCTCGATGCACAGCTTCTACGAGCTGAGCCGCTGTCTGACGGGCGATTCGGTATGCCTCACGACGGTCGACACCGTCTTTCGCGAAGACGAGTTCAG
>JAIRZY010000066.1 GCA_031266995.1 Tannerella sp. | reverse complement strand
CGGAGGATCACGGGTATAGATGAACAAAATCTATCTGTCTGCATCTGCGCCTGTCGAATCCCCGGCGGGGAGAGGGGCGGGTTTCGCCTCCTCTCGCCTGCGAAGCCATGTCAATAGCCGGGGTTTTGTTTCATTTGTGCAACATGAGTCGAAACATGATCCGTCACAGGCGATCAGTGATAGCCCGGATTCTGGTCTATCTTACCCAGAGCGTTGCGTTCGATTTCGCTGTACGGTATGGGGTAGAGGTTTTGATGGTCGCCCACGTAAGCGCCGATTTTGGGGTTGCAGGTGCGGGTGCGTTCTACAAATTTACCCATGCGCATGAGCGTTGCCGTGCGGAAATCTTCAAAGTAAAGCTCACGCATCTGCTCGTCCATCAGGTAATCCAGATCAATGTCGGAAAGAACAGCGGGCGTTGCACCGGCACGGTTGCGAAGCGCATTTATGTCGTCGAGCGCTTTGTCGGGCTGACTGTTTTTGATATATGCCTCGGCGCGCAGCAGGTAAGTTCCTGCAAGGCGAAACAGGTATTCGTCTTTCAACGAACAGTTGGCGCTCAGCGAGCCATAGGAGTAAGAGATTAGCTTTTCGCCTAAAGCATTGGTGCTGACGGAGCCGTCGGCATTTTTCACATAGCAGTCGTCGGGCAAATCGGAGGTGCGCGAATATTTCATTATGAAAGGATAAAATTCGCGGAGTTTATACCGCTCCTGCAGCCAGCCGTCGGCAATGACCCACTCGCCATGGCCTGCCGCAGCGGGATTGCTTATTTTCATATCGCGTACGATCATGTACGGGGAATTGCGACGGTCGTTTGTGCCGTCGGCGCCCCAGATGTCATACAGGAAATAATCGGTGGGATGCATCACGCCGATACCGCGCCCGCCATGATTTTCGGGAAGCCCGATGAATGCCTTCACGGTTCCTGTTCCCGTTGCGGCTTCCACCTGAAGGCCGTCGGAATACGGCAGCGCGTTGCGCGGCATATTCGACGAGATATTGGAGCCGGAGTTTTTGTAATCGTACTGCAGGACGAGGATGGACTCTTTGTTTCCTGCCGAGCGGTTTTGATTGCCGTTTTGGAACAGGTCCCAGTAAGGGTCGCCGGTTTTGCCGGCGGCGTAGGCCGTGCCGAAGCGCGAGGTCATAAGCGCTGTACCGGGATGGTCGATTACGGCGCTTGCCGTGGCGATGGCACTGCCATATTCGCCGAGGGCAATGTAGACTTCCGTCAAAAGATGCTGCGCTGCCTGCTTGCTTATTTTTCCATCATCCACGGCGGTAATGTCGGCAAGCAGCGTAACGGCTCTTTCGAGGTCGGTGCGCGCCTGAGCGTAAACGCCGGCACGCGGCGTGGTTACATAGTCGGTGCGCGGCGTGGTGGTTTCTTCGACAGGGACAGGCACGCCGCCGTAAAGATTGGCGAGGAAATGGAGCCAGTAAGCGCGGAAGAACAGCGCCTCGCCTTCTATTGCGGCTTTATCGACATCGGACAGGGCGCTCAACTGCACCCGGGAGAGAATGGTATTGGCATTACCTATCGACAGATAGGCAATATCCCAGTACGAACTTACGACATAGTTGGTAGGAACAAGCCAGGTAAGCGCGTTGTTAAATTTCGAAGGCGTCGGTTCCATGTCCGTACCGCCGTGAGAAAGGTCGGCATAGTAAAGTATTGCCGTCTGGTCGCCAAGGTTCCAGTAAGTAGCGCGCAACTGGTTGTAAAGATAGTTCAACGCCTGACGGAACTGCGACACTGTGGTGTAAGAGTTTTCTGTGGTATAGAACGACAGGGGCTCTTCTTCCAGCCATTTATCTTCGTTGCACGAAGACAGACTGCACATCATTAAGGATGTGATTAAAATGTATTTTATCTTTTTCATTTCATTCAAGATTCAAAATTCAAAGTTCAGTCCTAATGTAAAATTTCTCATTATGGGATAGCCGCTCGACAAATCCCAGGTAACGCCCTGTGCGGCTTCGGGGTCCCAGCCGTCCCAGTCGGTCAGGGTAAGCAGGTTTGTTCCCGAAATATACACTTTTGCGCTTGCTACGTTGAGTTTGCTCAGCAGGTTTGAGGGGATGTGGTACGCCAGCGAAACTTCCTGCAAGCGAACAAAACTGCGTGAAACATACCTCGAAAATGCGTTGCCTACAATGGTATTGCGTATTCCAAGCTGCTGGTAGCGCGCATTGGGATTTTCGGGCGTCCAGTAATCGAAATCCACCCAGTTCCAGTTTTGCAACTGGTCGCGGATCGGCAATGTGCTCAGGGGCTGCCCAAGGTAATGATTGTTCCCGCCCTGAACGGAGTTTATCATCATTTTCAGTTCAAGGTCTTTATATCTTACCGTATTTTGGATACTGAAACTGTAAAGCGGGTCTGTGTATCCGATGATTTTGCGGTCTTTGTCGGCGCTGATATCACCGCTGTTGTCGATATCTTCTATTTTGTAGACGCCATAAGTGAAGCCCGCCGGGATAATTCCCGCGTTATAGTCGGCTACCTGCCATATACCGGTAATGTTGTAGTTGTAGATGGTGCCGAGCGGCTGCCCGATAAAAATATTGCTCGAAATAATATCGTCTTCTTTTCCATCGCCGTCGGCGTCCTGTCCGATAATGGTAAGGACTTTATTGTTGTTCAGCGCGAAGTTTCCCGTAACAAACCATTCCCAGTCTTTCGTTTTCACAGGCACGCCGGTGATGCTGAACTCGTGCCCGAAGTTACGCAGTTTGCCGATGTTCGTGGGAATCGAGTTATCGGCGGCTCCGTTAATAATCGGCACGTAGATATTGTAGAGCAAATCCTTTGTTTTCGAATAATAGTACTCGTAATTGCCGAAAATCCTGCCGTTGAGTACCGAAAAGTCGATGCCGATGTTTGTGGAAGTGGTTGTTTCCCATTTCAGGTTGTTGTTTGCCATGGTGGAGACGTATTGCATCCCCTGTCCCGTGGCGCCGTCGCCATAGAGGTAGCCGTTGACGGAGGTAGCCATTTGCGCCATCGACGAATAGCGTCCTGCCGTGCGGTTGCCGCCCATTCCATAGGAAACACGCAGTTTTAAATTATCGAGCCACGCTACATTATTTTTAACGAAATCTTCTTCGCTCATGCGCCAGGCCAGTGCTGCAGAGGGGAAAGTGGCGAATTTGTTGTTCGAGGTAAATCCCGAAAAACCGTCGCGGCGAATTGTTCCTGTAAAAATATACCGGTCGTTGAACGAATATACGAGGCGCGCCATCGTGTAGAGCGATGTTTCTTTCCACGCATCCGATTCTACTGTGTTCAAGTCCGTCTGCCCTGCCTGCAGTTCATTGTAACCAAGCGTCATGTCGGTGAAATACGACGACCGGGCATTGGTGTTTTCGTACATGCGCTCTTCGATACCGTACACAAGCGTTGCATTTACCGAGTGTTTGCCGAAATCGCGCTTGTAGGTAAGAATGTTGTCGAAAGTGGTGGTATAGCCTCTGGTGTTGTATTTTCTTGCCGCGCCGTTATCGTTGTTTGAATAGGGATTGAATTCGTAATAACGGTACGTAACCAGGTTGTGCGAATAATTTGTGCGGTAACTCAATCCCTTAATAAAAGGTATTGAAATATCGGCATAAAAAGTGCCCGACAGGGAATTTCTTACGTCTTCGTTCGGATTGTCCCGTGACAGCAGGGGATTCAGCGTACCGAGGTAGTAGAGTTCTTTCAGCGAGCCGTCATCGTCGTTGTAAGGCGAAACAAGGGTAGGCACCTGCCCCAAACCGCTAAAACCAATGTTTGCACCCGAGAAATCGCTGATATTGTAGTACGATTGGGTGCCAACTTTCAGCCAGTCGGTAATTTTCAGATCGAGGTTCACACGAAAACTGTACCGCTTGTAATTGTCGCTTGCTACAAGGTTTTTCTGGTCGGTAAGTCCCATAGAAACGAAGTACGACGCATAATCGCTTTTTCCGTTGACGTTTATGTTGTGATTTTGAACATAGGGCAACGAATTCGAGAGCAAACCCCACCAGTCGGTGGTATTTTTTATGTTGCCCCCGTTGTAATTGTCGATAGCCGACTGGTCGCGAAATTTCAGCGTTACATCGAAGTTCGGATTATACTGCAACAAATCGGTGCCCATGCGGCTTTCTTCGAGAAAAGCATCTTTAAGAAGCTGAACGTAGCCTTCTGCATCGTTCGGGCGCAGTTTGTTGTTCGTCAAACTTTGCACGGAGAATTGCCCGCTGTAATGAATAATCGGTTTCGAGTTTTTGGTGGAGTTTTTCGTGGTAATAAGAATCACGCCGTTTGCGCCCTGCGAACCGTAAATGGCAGTACTGCTGGCATCTTTAAGTACATCTATCGAGCTAATGTCGGCAGGATTGATGTCGGTAAATTCGCCACGGTAAATAATGCCGTCGAGCACAATCAGCGGGCTTTGTTCTCCCGAAATTGAATTGCGTCCGCGGATTGAAATGGAAGGATTGCCGCCTGCGGTAGTTGCCACGCCGATATTCAGTCCGGGAACGGTGCCTTTAAGCAGTTGCATCATGTTTACATTGGATGCATTTTCCATCACTTGCAGGTCGGCGTGTGCCACTGCGCCCGTCAGGTCGCTTTTCCTGGCCACGCCATAGCCGATCACGATCACTTCCTCCAGCGCCCGGCTGTCTTCCGTGAGCGTGATCTGAAGGCTGGTGCGGTTGCCGACGGTCACGTCCTGCGTGATGTATCCGATATACGACACCTGCAGCACGGCGTTGCCTTCGACGCTCAGCGAGAAGCGCCCGTCGACGTCCGTCACCGCACCGTTCGCCGTCCCTTTTTCGATGATGTTGGCGCCGATGACGCTCTCGCCGCCGGCGTCGACGACGGAGCCGGTGATGCGCCTGCCGGTCTGTCCGGGCGCGGCGTCCGCCACGGGGGCCGCCCTCTTTGTGATCACGATGTTGATGCCTTCGACCGCGTAGGCGAGGTCGGTGCCTTCAAACAGACGGTCGAGCGCCTCGAGCACCGGACGGTCTGTTACGTGCAGCGAGACCGTGCGTTCCAGATTGACCTCCGTGTTCGAAATGAAGAGGTAGTCCGTCTGCCGCTCAATCTCTTCCAGCACGTCCCTGAGCTGCGCCCGGTGCCTGTTCAGGCTTACGCGTGCGTTCTGCGAACTGAGGTTTCCCGCGAATGAAATGCCGGAAAACAGCAGCCAGAGACAGACTGTGAATCTCATAATTCTGTTAAAATGGAGACATGCGCGCGGATTTTGGCATGATGTCTCCCGCTGGTAAGATTTTTTCATGTACATTTGTAACTGTTTTTATTGGTAAATAAGTATGTTTTTCGAAACGTGCCTGTTTAGAACCGGTCGGAGTTTGCCCTCCTGCCGGTTCTTTTCTTTTCAACTGCTGTCTGCGCGTGTGTTCATGATCCTGAATTTTTGAGGTTAATAAATATGGATGATATTCGAATCGTCGTCGCAGCGGTAGGCGAAGCGGAAGTCTTTCTGCAGCACGCGGAGGGCATGCTCGACACCGTCGGCGATGCGGAACTTGCCGCGGTAGCTCAGCGCGCGCACCTCGCTGCTGGCGACGACGATCTGCCGGTCGAAGTATTTCTCGAGCATGCGCATGATTTCTTCGAACGTGTTGTCTTCGATCACGATCAGCCCCTCACGCCACCGTGCGCGGTTGCCTCCGAGCGGAAGCACGCGCAGCACGCTGTCGGTCAGCACGGCCATTTCACCCGGCTCGAGGCCGAGCGGCGCGCCGTCGCCCTGCACGCCGTAGAGCCTTATCCTTCCGGAGAAGAGGGCGGTCGAGAAGTCCGGCCGGCCGGCATACGCCTCCACGTCGAACGACGTGCCCGTGGCCTCGACGCAGTACCTCCCGGTCTTCACCACAAACGGCTGCCCTTCGCGCCGCGCGACGTCGAAAAATGCCTCCCCGTCCAGCTCCACCGTCCGCATCCCGCCGCCGAACGCGCCCGGATAGCGGAGCGTCGAGTTCGAGTTGAGCCACACACTGCTGCTGTCCGGCAGCACGAGGAAGGCCCTGCTGCCCGGCGGCACGCGGACGCTCTGCACGGCCGGAACGACCGGTGGCACGGCGCGGTGCGGCCGGCTGAAAAAATAGCCGCCCGCGAGCAGCAGCAGGATGGCGGCGGCGGCACGCAGCATGTGAGGCAGCGTCAGGGCGGTGTGAACGGGCCGTCGCGCCGCGTCGCCGGCGCCGTTCATCACCACGGCTGCGTCGAAGCGGATGCGCTCACGGACAAACGTCCGGCGGTTCGCCCCGTCGGCGAGCCACAGGCGAATCGCCTCCTTCTCCTCCTCCGAGCAGCGCCCGAGGAAATAGCGGACAAGCATGTCACGGTCTGTCTTCATTCGTGTTGCATTTACTCTTATAGTAAAGCAATCCGGACGACGGAAATCCTAACCTCAGGCGAAAAATAACTGGAAAAAAATGGCAAGCAAAGGCGAGTAGTCTTTCAATTCACTGTACATATGCCGGTTGGCCTTGCGGATATGATAGTCGATTTTCTGCAGCGAGACGCCCAGCTCAGCGGCGATTTCCTTTCGCGGGCGCGACTTGAGGCGATGCTGCTCGAAGATGTAGCGCGTCTCGTCAGGCAGTCCCGCCATTGCCCGCTTCACGATGTGGCGGATTTCGCGCGCGAAGATGTCGGCATAGTGTCCGTCCTCGAGCGTCATGATGCGCGCCCTGATTTCCCACTCCTGCAACTCGGCATAACGCCGTCCATATTCGACCTCGACCTGCAGGTGCTTCAGGTGGTTCAGACACCGGTTGCGGACCGTCGTCATGATATACGCCAGCACGTCCGTATCAGCCGGCAGCCGGCGGCGGTTTTCCCAGTAGTACAGAATCGCATCGTGCGTAAGATCTTCGGCCGTCGGCACGTCGTTCACGTAATAGCAGGCATAGCGCACGAAGCGCTTATAATATTCAGTATAAAACGCACCGAAGCCCGATTCCGAAAGCGCCTCGCCGGATGCCGCCATGTCTGCTGTCTTTTTCAACGGTTTAATATAAAAGATAAAATCGACGGGCAAAGGTATGCATTTTTCTTCGTGTTTCTCCAACATGTTTTAGAGTTTATCCGACATGTCGGGAAGTTTTCCGGAATGTAAAGGTGAAGCTGTGTGGAAATGGAGGCGTTTCCTTCACGCTCTCCCGTTTCTTTAGTAAATAAAGGGTATCAACCGTTTTGTCCGTTTCATATAGGCCTTGTACTGTTCGCCGAAGCGTTCCGTCATTAGCTTTTCTTCGTCGGGAATACGGACAGCGAAGAGGATTGTCAGCCCTACGCAAAGGGTTATTGCGTAAAACCAGTTAGCCGTAATCAGTACAAACGAAACCATCCACAATATCATGTCGGAATACATCGGATGACGCACATAACGATAGGGGCCGCCAGTAATCAGCGTATGTTCCGTGCGGATTTCGAGTACCGGACTCCAGTTGTCACCCAGCATCCGGTGTATACGGTAAAACCACCACATGCCGTAAGCGCCGATGACAAATCCGGCAACGCGCACCACATCGGGTAACGCAAACTGTCCGAACGACAGCCAGGGCGTGAAAAGCCACAGGAGACCCGGCCCGGCCATCGCGACAGTCATCACCTGTGTCAGCCGTTTTTCGCGCACCGGAGCAATTTCCTCTACTTTATTATGCAACTTTCCGTATCGTTTCATGTAGTATATGCGGATGAGATTCATCGCTAACACCGATACGGCTAAAAGAATTTTGTATGTGAGTTCGTTCATGATGCTGTCTGTTTCAAACTTTTCCACAAAGCAACCGTCAGCAGTACATTCACCACAGGCACAAAAGTCAGCAGGCAAACCTGCGAGAGGTCAAATGCTTCAACAAAGACCGTCGCCGCCCAGTGAAAGAGGTTGAGCAGCAAAAACAGAGCGCTCCATACGAGCGAAAACCACCGGAAACCTTTTCCCGAAAGGTGTACCGACAGCAATGCCATCAGGAAGGTAACGGTGAAGATTACCGTATTGAACGCCTGCACACCGAGCGATATTTCGCCCGTCGCTTCGGGCAGGCGGATGTCGGCGCCGTAGAACAGTCCGTACATGTGAAACAGTGTGTGTGTCAGAAAACATATTCCCAACAAAAGCCAGTAAAAGGCAGTTTTAATTTGTGTATTCATTTTCTTGTTATTTTAAAATATTTTAAACTCATAATCATTCAAAAATCCCCGCATCCGGTCTCATTCCCGGAACGTTCAGTTCAACATTACTGCACGAAACTGATCCGGGTCGATAAATCTGCTTTTCTGTTCCCTTTCTCCCGACAGATAATTGCGGATGACTGTCTTCAGATCTTCAAACTCCCGGACGGTAAAGCCCAGATGAGCGGCTCCCGCGCTATCCAGCGGAAGGATAATCACTTTTTCCAGCCCCTTGGCTCGATTGATGGCGGCGAAATAAGCCGCATCAATCGAATCAAGAGTTTCCAGATACTTTCGCAAGTGAGAAAGCGCGTTGAAATGGATTTGTGTATTTCCAATTTCGAGATGTATTCTCGAACA
>JAIRZY010000053.1 GCA_031266995.1 Tannerella sp. | reverse complement strand
TTCGTATCCGAGCGCAGGTCGAAGGGCGCCTTCGTGTCGAATCCGCGGTACGGCCAGCGCAGCGTGTACGTGTACGAAGTGGCGCCCGACGCCCCGGCATACTGCGCATACGGAGTGATGATGGACGCCGCCAGACGCGGGTCACGGTTGGCATACGCCCGGAGGATACGCGCCTCGTTGCCTTCGGGCAGGTAGCGGGACATGTCGGCGCCCTGGTCGCTCGTCATCTTTGCAATCTCCGCCTCCGTCATTTTGTCGCGGAGGAAATAAACAGAACGCGCCTTCGGAGCCATTTCGCTGTATCCCGGGATGTAGTTGTTCCAGTCGAAGCGGGAGCCGTCCGTGCACTCGTACGTATCGACGAAGTCGGTACTTGCGAGGTACGTGTTCCAGCCCTGCCCGTACGACACGCGACTGCCGTAGCGGAAGCTGAAATCATTGCCGTAGCCCGATTCGCCGATGCACTGCAGCGAGAAAATCATCTCCTCGCACTGCTCGTTAGCCTCCTTAAACAGTTGCTTGTAGCCTCCGCCAAACAGCTTGTGACCCAGTTCGCCGACCTTTGCAAAATCCGCGTCCGCCTTCGCCCACTCCTTCGTCCACAGATACACCTTGCCCCGCAAGGCATACGCCGCCGCTTTCGTCGCGCGGCCGAAGTTGCCGTTTCCCTTGGCGTAGCGGTCGGGCAGATTCGGCTCGTTGATGCAGGCCGTCAGGTCGTCGAGCACCGCGGCCCATACGGCAGCTTCCGTCTCCTGCCCCTTCGTAAAGGCTTTAAGCTCGATCGGCTCGAGGTAGAGGGGCACGCCGCGGAACACCATGTTCAGCTTGTAATAATAGAACGCCCGCAGGAAACGGGCCTCGGCCGTGAGACGGCCCAGTTTTTCGGCCGTGAGGGACGCTTTCCCGAGGTTGGCAATCGCGTCGTTCGCACGGCTTACGCCTTCGTAATGATTCTGCCAGTAGGAGCTGAACAGTCCGTTCGACGCCATCAGCGACCCCTTCGTAAAGGCCGTCTGGTCGCGCTGGTCGCACGAGACGCCGTAGGCTTCATACTCAAAGAGGTTGATGGCGACGTGACTGAGCCGAAGTGCGTTGTAAATTCCAATCACGCCCTGGTCGGCCAGGTTCTCGGTCGTCCACATGTTGACGGAGCTGACAGTGTTGTACGGCTTCAAATCCATCAGGTCTTCGCGGCATCCCGCCAGTAATATCATCGCCACGGCGATGCTTGATAAAATCACTTTATTTAATCGTTTCATATCCTTAGAATGTTTTAAAATGTTATGTTCAAACCAAAAGCATACTGCCTCATCGTCGTATAGGTCGCGGAATTGCTCAGCTCCGGATCCTGTCCCGGGAACGAGTTGAAGTTAAGCAGATTCTCGCCCGACACATAGACGCGGGCATTCTGCATAAAGATCCTGTTCGCAACGGCCTTGGGCAGCGTGTATCCGAGCGTGAGGTTCTTCAGCTTCAGGTAATCGCCCCGGTACAGATAAAGCGAGCTTGCCTCGGTATTCTGGTATCCGCTCTCGGCGGCCACCAGGCGGCCGTATTTGGCGGTCAGTTTCGTGCGGGCATCGCCGGGCGTCTCCGGGTCGTAGAAGTAATGATTGCGGACGATGTCCGTCGGGAGCGCCAGTCCGACGCGCACGGTCGGCGAGTTATACCCCGTCGTGGCACCCCAGTAGCGCATGAAGCCCGACGCCCCGGCCCAGTTCATCGACAGGTCGAAGCCCCGGTACGAGGCCGCGAGCTGCAGGCCGTACGTATATTTCGGGTCTGCGGAAACGTTCTGGAAAACGTTGTCGTAGGTGCTGCCGTAGATGCCGTCGCCGTTTGCATCGGCATAAACGTAGTCCCCGTACCAGATCTTGTTCTTCGCGACCGTCCGGTTCGGCATAAACGTATATCCCTCCGCAATCATGGCCTTCAGCCACTCCATATCCTGTTCCGTGCGTATCATCCCGTCGCCGGGGCCGCCCTTGATGCCGTCCGCGGCAAACCCCTTGCCGGTGCCCCGGTACGTGCTCTTCGTATAAAACTCGCTCTTCATCCGGCCTTCCACGATGGGCGCGCCGCCGCCGGACGAGACGTCGCCGATGTTCGTCTTCCAGACCTTTTTGCCGTCGGCATCCGTCGTCCAGCCCTCCTTCAGCGCACCCTTGTACTTGTCGATCCGGTTGCGTATGGACGTGAAGTTCGCACTGACGGAATAGTTGAAATCCCGTATCTTATCCCTCCATCCGACCGTCAGCTCAATGCCCCGGTTGCTCATCTCGGCGATGTTCAGCCTCGGAGCGGACTTGCTGCCCGCCGTGATGTAAATCGCCGGACGGTACAGGATGCCGGTCGTCTGCTTTACGAAAACATCCGCCTCGACCGTCAGCCGGTTCTTCAGCATGGCTACGTCGATGCCCACGTTGCTCGTCCGGCTCGATTCCCACGACAGAAGCGAGTTGGCAATCGACGTGGACGAGAGGCCTGCATTCAGCAGGTTGCCGATGGGATAGCGCGTGATGCCGTACGTCGACTGATACTCGTAGTCGCCCACGCTCGTGCCGCCGTTGTTGCCCAGTTCGCCGTACGAGGCGCGCAGCTTGAGGTTGTCCAGCCAGCTGTGGCGCGCATCCGTCATGAAGGCTTCCTCGGAAATGCGCCAGGCCGCGGAGTAGGACGGGAACGTGCCCCAGCGGTGCTTCTTGTGATAACGCGAATGCCCGTCGCGGCGAAGGTTGGCTTCGAAAAGGTAGCGGGACTTGTAGGCGTAGTTGACGCGCCCGAAGAACGAGCGGCTTGCACGGTCGAGGGCGCCTCCGCCGATGGCGACCATGTCGGTGGCCGAGCCGGGCGTCGTTATGCTTACATCTATCAAGCCCTTCTTTGTAGCGGAGTTATTGTATTCGTAGTAATAAATCTCCTGGTACCCGATCAGTGCGGCGATGTCGTGCGCGTTGGCGATTGTCGTGCTGTAGTTCAGCAGGTTTTCGAGCGTGCGGGACTGATTGGCGGAGTTATTGAAGGACGTGGACATCACGGACGGATTGGCGGCAGGCGAGACAACGGTGCCGTCGCTGAAGCGCACGCCGTCCTGGCTGACGCCCCACGAGTGCTGCTCGTCGATGCGGCGCTTGTAGTTGAAGTTGAACGTCCAGCGAAGCCCTTTCATCAAATCGACGTGGCTGTAGAGCGTCGTGTTGAAGTGCGATTCGCGCCGGTCACCGTCCACGCCGTTCAGCTTGGCCAGGATATTGTTCGTCGTGGCGCTTTCTTCGGGAGCTTCGGGATAGCCGTACTTGCCCTTCCATTCGGGATAGATGCCCGGCGTGGTCTGGCGCAGGAAATTGTTGGCGTTTCCGAAATCGCCCTGGTCTTTATCCATCTGCAGCGCCGAGGTGTTTGTCCCCACCGTGAGCCAGGGTGTGACCCGTGCGTCGATGTTGGCGCGCAGCGTGTAGCGCCGGATGCCGGTGTTGTGCACGATGCCCTGATTGTCGAGGTAGCTCGCGGAGAGGTTGAACCTCGCCTTTTCGCTGCCTCCGCCGACGGAGAGGTTATGGTCGTGCACCATGCCGTTTCCGAAGAGCGTCCGTTGCCAGTCGGTGTTGGGATAAGCCACGTAGTTCGGCACGCCAAGCTCGTTGCGTTCGTTCGGTTTCTTCGCCTTTTCCCGCCACAGGTCGATCGTCGACTGCGCAAAGTGATTCGCCTGCCCGATGTTATTGAACGCTTCGTTGATCTGCTCCATATAATCGGCATAGTTCGTGAGCTGGCCGATCACGTTCGTCGGCTCGGAAAAGGACAGCCGTCCGCTGTAGCTGACGCTCAGCTGCCCGGACTTGCCTTTTTTCGTCGTAATCAGGATCACGCCGTTTGCCGCCCGCGAGCCGTAGATTGCGGCGGCGGCGGCATCCTTGAGGATCGAGATACTCTCGATGTCCTGCGGCGCCACGGCGTCCATCGACCCTTCCATGCCGTCCACAAGGACGAGGGGGTCGGAATTATTCAGCGTCCCTATGCCGCGTATGCGGATTGAGGCGCCGTCTTCGCCGGGCCGTCCGGAGGACTGCATCACCTGCACGCCCGCGCTCAGGCCCGACAACGCGCTCGAAACGTTCGTGACGGGACGCGACAGCGCCTGCGTCTCGAAGTTGACGGACGAAACGGCGCCTGTCATGTTCACCTTTTTCTGCGTCCCGTACCCGACGACGACGACTTCATCCAGCGCCTGCGTATCTTCGTCGAGCACGACTTCATACGTCTCCGCTTCTCTGACGGTGATTTCCTTCGTAACGTATCCGATATACGATACGACAATTACCGCGCCCTGCGGCACGTGCTGCAGCGTGACCCGTCCGTTGGGGTCGGAGATATTCCCGATCGTCGTCCCCTTTACGGAGACATTGGCACCCACGACCGGTCCTTCGTCGTCCCGGATGATGCACGTAACCGTCTTGCCCGTCTGTGCAGGCTCTGTCGTATATTCTGATTCGACCGCGTCCGCGGAATAAGCCGGCACCGGTAACAGGCCGGGAAATATCAGCGAAACGGCAATCAGCATTCTGTAAAAAACATTGGTTTTCTTCATAAATTAATTTGTTTAGTTCAGTAATTACTTCAAAAATTGTCTTTTTTCCAATATGGAAGCACGGCAAAAGTATCTGCCGGCGCAGAATAACGGGTACACCTTTTGTCCGTTTTATCTGCACAAATCGTCCGAAAACGCACTTTTAACGCATCCACAG
>JAIRZY010000222.1 GCA_031266995.1 Tannerella sp. | reverse complement strand
TTCCCGCAGGGGGATTAAACCTTTGCGCCCGGCGCGCGTCATTATTATCGCGATGTAACAGTTTTTTGCGTTTTAATCAAGTAAAAAAGAATTATGACAAAACAGGTCAAGTGGATTCTTATAGGGATTATCCTGCTGGTGATTATCGGGATGATAGCCTATCCGCGTGTGAAGCGGCATTTGCTGACGGACGGCGACGAGCCGGCTGCCGCCGCCGTCGTACCGGGACAGCAGCGAAGGGTGCTGAACGTCAATGCCATGATCATGGAGATACAGGTGCTGACGGATAAGACGGGCACCGTTGCCGACATTATCCCCGACGAGGAGGTGAGCCTCTCGTTCGAGACGTCGGGCAAGGTGGTCGAAATCTATTTTCAGGAGGGTACGCACGTGCTCGAGGGCGAGCTGCTGGCGAAGATCAACGACCAGCCGCTGCAGGCGCAACTGAAAAAGCTGGAGGCGCAGATCCCGCTGGCCAACGAGCGCGTGTTTCGCCAGCGGACGCTGCTGGACAAGGACGCCGTGAGCCAGGAAGCATACGAGCAGGTGACGACGGAATATGACAAGCTGATGGCGGACATCGACCTGGTCAAGGCCAACATTGCGCAGACCGAGCTGCGGGCGCCGTTCGACGGCATCGTCGGGCTGCGCTACGTCAGCGAAGGCGCCTACACCGCGCCTGCGACGACGGTGGCCAAGCTGACGAAAATCTCGCCCGTGAAGATCGAATTTTCCATTCCCGAACAGTATTCGGACGACATCATGCCGGGCGCCGACATCGTGTTCCACCTCACCGGCTCGCTCCGCGCCTATCACGCCCAGGTCTACGCCGTCGAATCGGAAGTGACCGTCGAAAACCGTGCGCAAAAGGCGCGCGCCATCTATCCGAACCTCGACGAATCCATCAAGCCGGGACGCTACGCATGGGTCGAACTCACGAAGAAGGAAATTCGCAACGCGCTGGCCATCCCGAGCGAATCAATGATTCAGGAGATGGGGAAAAACATCGTATTCCTGTATAAATCTGGCAGGGCCGAACCGGTCGAAATCATCACCGGCCTGCGCACCGAATCGCAGATACAGGTGGTCAGCGGGCTGCACCGTGGCGACACGGTGATCGTGTCGGGCATCATGCAACTGCGCACCGGCCTGTCGGTCACAATCGACAACCTCATCAGCCCGTCATGAACATATCCGAGCTGAGCATCAAACGCCCGGTACTCGCCACGGTCATGACGCTGGTGATACTGCTCTTCGGGCTTATCGGATACAACTTCCTGGGCGTGCGCGAATTTCCGAGCGTCGACCAGCCGGTCATCTCCGTGCAGGTCTCCTATCCCGGCGCCAATTCGGACGTGATCATGAATCAAATCACCGAGCCGCTGGAACAGAACATCAACGGCATTCCTGGGATTCGCTCGCTGTCGAGCGTCAGCAGCCAGGGTAACAGCCGGATCACGGTCGAGTTCGAACTGTCGGTCGACCTGGAGACGGCGGCCAACGACGTGCGCGACAAGGTCTCGCGGGCACAGCGCTGGCTGCCGCGCGACTGCGACCCGCCCACCGTGTCGAAGGCCGACGCCGACGCGACGCCCATCATGCAGATCGCCATCCAGAGCCGGAAACGCTCGCTCCTCGAACTGAGCGAAATTGCCGACCTGACCGTGAAGGAACGCCTGCAAACTATCTCGAACGTGAGCGCTGTCAGCATCTGGGGCGAGAAACGCTATGCGATGCGCCTCTGGCTCGACCCCGTCAAAATGGCGGGCTACGGCGTGACGCCGCTCGACGTCAAAAACGCCGTCGACCGCGAAAACATCGAACTGCCTTCGGGCAGCATCGAAGGCGACAAGATCGAACTCTCGATCCGTACGATGGGACTGATGCACACGTCGCAGGAGTTCAACGACCTGATTATAAAAAATAACGGGTCAAACATTGTCCGCTTCAGCGATGTGGGCACGGCCGAAATCGGCCCCGAAGACATCCGCAGCTACATGACGAAAAACGGCGAGCCGGCCGTGATGGTGGTCATCATACCGCAGCCCGGCGCCAATCATATCGAAATCGCCGACGAAGCCTACCGGCGTATCGAACAGATAGAAAAAGACCTTCCCGAAGACATCGACATCGGCATCTCGTACGACAACACGCGCTTTATCCGCGCCTCCATCGCCGAAGTGCAGGAGACTATCTACATCGCTTTCTTCCTCGTGGTACTGATCATCTTCGCCTTCCTGCGCGACTGGCGGGTGACGCTCGTGCCCGTGATCGTGATACCCGTTTCGCTCGTCGGCGCGTTTTTCGTGATGTATCTGGCCGGCTTTTCTATTAATGTACTGACGATGCTGGCCGTCGTGCTCTCGGTCGGGCTGGTGGTCGACGACGCCATTGTGGTGGCGGAAAACATCTACGTGCGAATCGAGAAGGGCATGACCCCGAAAGAGGCCGGCATCGAAGGTTCGAAGGAAATCTTTTTTGCCGTCATATCCACTACGATTACGCTGGTGTCCGTCTTCATGCCCATCGTCTTCATGGAGGGGATGACGGGCCGTCTGTTCAAGGAGTTCAGCATCGTGATCGCCGGCGCAGTGATCATCTCGGCCCTGGTGGCGCTGACGTTCACGCCCATGTTCGCCACCAAGATACTCAAGCGCAGAGACCGCCGAAACTGGCTGGCCGACAAGACGGAGCCGTTCTTCGAGGGCCTCAACGGAATCTATGCCCGGATGCTGACCTTTTTCCTGAAATACCGGGTGGCCGCCATTCCCGTCACGCTCGCCCTGTTCTTTGCCATCTATTACTACTGGAACAGAATCCCTTCGGAACTGTCGCCGCTCGAAGACCGCTCGATGATTACGGTCAACATGCGCGGCCCCGAAGGCGCGACGTTTGAATTTTATCGCGATTACGCCCTGCAGATCGAACAGATTGTAGACTCGGTCGTGCCCGAAGCCGTGTCGGTCGTCAACCGCTCGTTTAACGGCAATGCGTCCGTGAGCACCACGCTTTCGGATATTCACGACCGCGAGCGGCGGCAGATGGAAATCGCCGAACAGTTGTCGAGGCTGGTCCAGCGGCAGACCGAGGCGAGGGCTTTCGTACAGCAGCAATCGACCTTCGGCGGACGGCGGGGCGGGATGCCCGTGCAATACGTGCTGCAGGCGCCCAATCTGGAAAAACTGCAGGAGTATCTGCCCGCCTTCATGCAGAAAGTCGGCGAAAGCCCCGTGCTCCAGATGGCCGACGAAAACCTGAAATTCACCAAACCCGAAGCGCATATCGAAATCAACCGCGACAAGGCGACCCTGCTGGGCGTCAGCACCCGCACCATCGCGCAGACGCTGCAATACGCCCTGAGCGGCCAGCGAATGGGTTATTTCTACATGAACGGCAAGCAGTATCAGATACTTGGCGAAATCAACCGCCAGCAACGGAATACGCCGCTGGATCTGCGTTCCATCTACGTGCGCAGCGACAACGGAAGCATGATTCAACTGGACAATCTCGTGACGCTGAGCGAAACCGTGGCGCCGCCCCAACTGTATCGCTACAACCGTTTCGTCTCGGCTACTATCTCTTCGGGACTGAACGAAGGCTACACCATCGGCGACGGACTGAACGAGATGGACCGGATTGCCCGT
This sequence comes from Tannerella sp., assembly GCA_031266995.1. Lineage (GTDB taxonomy): Bacteria > Bacteroidota > Bacteroidia > Bacteroidales > Tannerellaceae > Tannerella. The sequence continues at coordinate 4,994 of JAIRZY010000222.1, read as the reverse complement.
GAAGTGCTCGACGGAAGTTTCCGTACCGCCCTCTCTGGCGAATCGAAGGAGTTTCGCGAAAGTTCGTCCAGCCTGATGTTTGCCATGATACTGGCGCTGTTTCTGATTTACCTTGTGCTGGCGGCACAGTTCGAAAGTTTCAAGGATCCGCTGGTGGTGATGTTCACGGTGCCGCTTGCCATTGCAGGCGCGCTGATGTACATGAGCGCCGAGCATATCACGATGAACATCTTCAGCCAGATCGGCATCATCATGTTGATCGGGCTGGTGGCGAAAAACGGGATACTGATTGTCGAATTTGCCAATCAGCGACAGCTTGCGGGACTGAGCAAGGCGGAGGCCATCTATTCGGCTTCACTGCAGCGCCTGCGCCCGATTCTGATGACGAGCATCTCCACCATTCTGGGGCTGGTGCCGATGGTGCTGGCCTCGGGCGAAGGCGCGAACGGACGAATCGCCATGGGCGTGGCCGTGATCGGCGGGATGCTGCTGTCCACGTTTATGACGCTGTTCATCGTCCCCGCCATGTACAGCTATATTTCGACGGATTTGAAAAAGAAAAATGCATAACTTATGAAGCGATTAATGCTGATTGCAGTGATCATCCTGCCGGTGTGCGCAGGCGCTGCCGCAGAGGAAACGTACAGCCTGAGACGGTGCATCGAAATCGGGCTGGAACGCAATTATTCCATTCGTATTGTGCGCAATGAAGAGCAGATTGCGGCAAATAACGCCATCCCCGGCAATGCGGGCTACCTGCCGACCCTCGACCTGAGTTCGGGCTTCAGCGGCTCGCAATACGACTACCGATACAACTATACCGACGGCACGGCGTCGACATCGAACGGCGTACATTCCGAGACCGGAAACGTCGGCCTGAATCTCGACTGGACGCTTTTCGACGGCTTCGGCATACAGGTCAACTATGCCCGGCTAAAGGAATTGCAGTATATGGGCGAACTGAATACCCGCATGGTTATCGAGGATTTTGTTGCCGACATCGCGGGCGAATACTACAACCTGATACGCCAGCAAATACGCCTCGACAACCTGCGCTCGGCCGTGAACCTGTCCAAAGAGCGACTGCGCATCGTCGAAGAGCGTTACTACATCGGCTCGATGTCGCGCCTCGACTTCCAGCAGGCAAAGGTGGATTTCAATGCAGACAGCTCCAAGCTGCTTACGCAGTTCGAAGTCGTTCATGCCTCGCGCACCAGGCTGAACGAGCTGCTGGCGCTCGACGAGATCGACCTCTCGCTCCAGATACGCGATTCGCTCATCACTCCCAATTCGTCGCTGAACGAAATCGAACTGTGGGACAACACGCTTGTTCATAATGCCTCGCTGCTGGCGTCGCAACGCAGCAGGACGCTTTCCGAACTGGACTACAGAAAGGCGCTGAGCCGCAATTATCCGTATCTGAGGCTCAACGCCGGCTATGGTTACACACTCGGCTGGAACGGAACGGGGACGACCGATCTGCAGAAAAGGCTGGGATTCAACTACGGACTGACGCTCGGCATCTCGCTCTTCGACGGCATGAACCGCCGCCGCGAGCAGCGCAACGCCCGCATACAGGTGCAGAACAGCGAGCTGCGCATCCACGAACTCGAACTCGCGCTCAGGACGGACCATTCCAACTTCTGGATGGCCTACCAGAACAATCTGGAATTGTGGGCGCTGGAAAAGGAGAACCTGACTGCGGCGCAGGAAAATTATACCATCGCCCTCGAACGCTACAAGCTGGGCGATCTTTCCGGCATCGAACTGCGCGAAGCCCAGAACAGCCTGCTCGAGGCCGAAGAGCGTCGCTCCATTGCCGAATATAACACGAAACTCTGCGAAGTATCCCTGATGCAGCTCAGCGGCCAGATTCTGGACTACCTCTACGAGTGACGACTGCGGCGGCGGGAAAATGCGCTTTTTTTGTCACATTTCCCATAAGATACGCTATTGTAAAAAGTTTTTTGCTTACCTTTGCATTTGTTTATTCCCGGGAACAAAAGAAGCGTTTCTTTACATAAGTGTATATTAAAATCTGACATAATGAGTTTTTCAGAAATTATTGCGACCGCAAGTTCGCAGATAATGGGTGTGCCGTTTATCGTGCTCTGTCTGGGTACAGGTCTTTATTTTTCCGTTCGCACGGGCTTCCTGCAAGTCCGCTATCTGGGCGACATGGTGAAAATGCTTTTCCGGCGCAAGTCGTCGTCGATGGGCATCTCGTCGTTTCAGGCGTTCATGCTGGCCCTGTCGGGGCGCGTCGGCACGGGCAATATCGCAGGCGTAGCGACCGCCATCGCGCTGGGCGGCCCGGGCGCCGTTTTCTGGATGTGGGTCACTGCCTTTTTCGGGGCGGGAACGGCTTATATCGAGGCGTCTCTGGGGCAAATCTACAAGAAGGAGATTGACGGGCATTACCGTGGAGGGCCGGCATACTACATTCTGAAAGGGCTAAAAATGAAACCCTACGCGATTGCCTTCGCGATAGTGACCATCCTGTCGCTGGGCGTCCTGCTGCCGGGCGTGCAGTCGAACGCCATCTGCATCGCGTTCGGAAATGCTTTTGATATGAGCAACGTCCTGACCGCCGTGCTGGTGGTGTTCCTGCTCATGCTGATCATCTTCGGCGGAATCAAGCGGATTGCGCATGTGGCCGAAATCGTCACGCCGTTCATGGCGGCCGGATACCTGCTGCTGGCGGCCGTGATTATCGCCCTCAATTATCAGATCATACCCGACATGTTCATGCTCATCGTGAAGTCGGCAATGGGCTTTCACCCCGTGCTGGGCGGCGCTATCGGCGCGGCGATCTCGATGGGCGTCAAGCGCGGACTGTTTTCCAACGAAGCGGGACAAGGCTCGGCGCCTCATGCCGCCGCCGCCGCTCATGTCGCGCATCCGGGTTCGCAGGGGCTGGTGCAGGCGTTTTCCGTATATGTGGACACGCTGCTCGTCTGTTCGGCCACGGCGTTTATTATCCTCTCTACCGGCATGTATCGCGTGTACGACGGCGTGGGCGGCCCCGTCGTGTTTGAGGGCGGAAAGCTGCCGGCGGATGTGACGGAATACGGGCCGATCTTTACGCAACTGAGCGTAGACGTGCATTTTCCCGGCTTCGGCGCGGCGTTTGTGGCGCTGGCGCTTTTCTTTTTTGCTTTCACCACGATAATGAGTTACTACTTTCAGGCAGAAACGAATGTCTATTTCCTGACGAGAAACAGGGGGCCGCGCGTCAGTTTCTGGTCGATAAACGCGCTGCGGGTCGTGATGCTGGTGGTGACCTATTTTACTTCCATCAACGAGATGCAGCAGGCGTGGAACATGGCCGATATCGGAGTGGGACTGATGGCGTGGTTCAATATCATCGCGATACTGCTCCTGCAAAAGCCGGCGCTCCAAACATTTTCCGACTACGAGAGACAGCGCAAACGCGGCATCGCCGAACCGGTCTTTCATCCGGCAAAGGTGGGGATCACGGATGCGGAGGAATGGGAAAAGCTTCATGACGGGCAATTCGAGGATTGAACCCCGTCCGGAAATCTTCAGCCTCCGGGTTTCGGCGGGCCGGCGGTCAGACCGCCTGCCTGTTATTCTACTCCGCTCAGAAACCTGACCGCAAACTGTACCATCCCGCCGACGGCACAGGGCAGCGCCTCTTCGTCGAGGTCGAAGCGGTCGTTGTGATGTTCCGCGCCGCTCCCAAGTTCATCGTTTCCAATGCCGACGAAGAGGAAGACGGCAGGCGCGAGGCTGCTGTATTTCGAGAACGATTCGGCGGCGTACCACACGTGTTCGTCCGAAGTCAGCATTCTGCCGGGATAGAGTTCCGCGATGGCCTCGCGCGCAAGAGCGGTCAGGCCGCTGTCGTTGATGACCGGCAGGAGGAGGATGCCCATGTCGTCGCGAATCCGGACGGTGCAGTTGTGTGCCGCCGCGACGTGCGCCGCCACCCGCCGGAGGATGTCGAAACCCCTGTCGGCCTCGCCCCTGTCGAAGAAGCGTATCGTGCCGCCGATGTAGACCGTGTTGGGGATGACGTTGTTTGCCGCTCCGCCGTGAATCTGCGAGATGCCGAGCGTCAGTGTTTTCGTGACATCGCGCTGATTGTTCCACGCGACGGAGATGGCGCCGAGGATATCGGCCGCCGCAAAAATCGGGTTGACGGACAGGTCGGGACGCGAAGCATGCCCGCCCCGGCCGTCGACGTCGAACGAGACGGTACCCGCGCCGGCCATCAGCGCTCCTTCGCGTACGAAAAACTCGCCCGTGCGAATCGACGACCGCAGGTGGTTGCCATAGAAGGCGTCGATGCGCAGCGGCTCCAGCGCACTGACCATCCGGTCGATGCCCGCGCCCGTCTCCTCGCCCTCTTCAAAGATGAAGACGATGCGCCCCGCGAGCCGGTCTTTCAGGTCGCAGAGGATTTTCATCGTGCCGAGCAGGATGGCCATGTGTCCATCGTGTCCGCAGGCGTGCGACACGCCGTCGACCTGCGAAATCCATTTCTTCCGCTGCTTCAGGTTTTCCGGGTTTTCGTGGATCGGCAGGGCGTCGATATCCGTCCGCAGGCCGACGGTCTTTCCCGGGCGGTGCGTGTCGAGTATGGCGTAGAAACCCGTGCCTTCGACCGGGGTCACGGGCAGCCCCATTTTTTCCACCTCGCTCCGTAGAAACCGCGTCGTTTCATACTCTTCGGATGACACTTCCGGATGCTCGTGCAGGTATCCCCGCATTGCCTTCACGTAGCTTTCCGCCTCCTTTACCTTTGCCAGAATCTCCTCTTTGCCGACAGGCTGCCGTGCGGATACGGAGAACGCGACCGCGCCGGGAACAAGAAGAAGAAAAATCACTTTACGGACATATCCCGCCATTTTCATGTCAACTTTCATATCTTATAAATCTTAAATATTGAACTTTGAATCCGCCGGCAAAGATAGTGTTTTTATATTTATGCTGCACGCGGAACGGTTTTGTGCCTGGAAAATGAGATT
>JAIRZY010000190.1 GCA_031266995.1 Tannerella sp. | reverse complement strand
GAGTATGTCGAGCGCTTTCCGGCGGAAGTCACCCTGGAGGATGATTTCGCCGTCTTTGGCCGCGCCGCCGACGCCGCATTTGACCTTCAGCATCCGCCCCAGCGCCTGCAGGTCGTTGTCCGTCCCGCGAAAGCCGGAGACGAGCGTGACCGTCTTGCCGCCGCGGTGGCGCCTGTCCAGCGAGATGCGCAGCGCCTGCCGGTCGGCGGGCGGAGTTGTCTCTTCGGCGTCCCCGTCCGTGCGGTAGCGGAAATCGGGATTTGTGGAATAGGTGATTCCCAGGCGGTCTTTCCAGTCGTTTTGTTTCATGATGCGTGCGCTGTCTGCTGTAATGTACAAATGCTTTTAAAAGATTCGGGGGTTCATGCCGCGCCGGCGGCCACAAGCCCCCGAATCCCGGATTTCAGATCTTGACTTTATCCTTATTTACCCATGACGACCGTTCTTCCCTCCTTCGCGCTCAGCCGTGCGGCGTCGAGGATTTTGACGACGATCAGGTTGTTTTCGAGCGAGGCGAGGTCGGTCGGTTCGATCGTGATGTTGCCTCTGATCAGGCCGGCGAAGTATCCGAACGGCTCGCGCTCCGCTTCGGGCAGCGGCGGGACGGCGGGGCTTTCTTCCGGCTCCTCGCGCGTCGGGCGGAAGAGGAGGTTGCGGGCGTTAAGCGCCTTCACGTATCCCTTTGCGCCGTATATCTCCATATCCTTGCGGTCGACGGGCCAGTTCCACGAGCCTTGCAGGATGGCCTGGCAGTGCGGATAGGCGAGGATGACGGTCGCCTGGTCGTCGACTTTGGGGTAGACGTCGGGCTTGAGCGTCTGCAGGACGGCCGTGACCGACTGCGGCTCCTCGTTGTGCATGAGCCACGTCATCAGGTTGGCGCCGTAGCAGCCGAAGTCGATTATCGCGCCGCCGCCGTTCAGCACGGGGTCGGTGAGCCACGCGAGGAACTCTTCGCTGCATCCGATTTCGCGCGGCCCCTTGTGTCCGTCGCAGACGATGACCTTGCGCATGTCGCCGATTGCGGGCGAAGTCACCGCCAGCTCGCGCGCCGCGTGGTTCGTCGGATACCACGACGTTTCGTAGTTGGTCAGCAGCAGCGTATGGTGCCTGCGCGCCAGCTCCGCCATTTTTGAGGCGTGCTCGTAGCTTACCGCCAGCGGCTTTTCGACCATGACGGCGACGCCGCGGGGTGCGCAGACTTCGACCGTGTGCAGATGTTCGAAGATGGAATTGAACGCGACGACGCCCTGCGGCTGCGTCTTTTCGATCATCGTCTCCAGGTCGTCGTAGACGATGGCCGGGTCGAACCCGAAGCGTTTGGACAGCCGTTCGACCAGCGCCCTGTTTTTCTCGGCAATGCCGACGATCACGATGTCGGAACGCTTGCCGTAGTCTCTTAGCAGACCGTTGATGTGGTCGTGCGTCAGCCCGTCTACGCCGATGCGTACGGGCGTTGCCTGTTGCGCCGCGAGTGGCGCCTGCATGCAGAAGAAGCATGCCATGATGAGTGAGAACAAACTGATTTTCATTTTCAATACATATTAATAATTAAACAGAATCTTTGAATCATGGAATCTTGAATTAATTCATTAATGCCGAAGAAATGAGCATATAGATCAGCATCCCGATGATATCGTTCGTGATGGTGATGAAAGGCCCGGTCGCCAGCGCGGGGTCAATGTGAAGGCGGTCCAGCAGCATCGGCACGACCGTCCCGAAGATGCTGGCAAACAGCACGACGGAGAAGAGGCTTGCCGAGACGGAAATCGTAATGTTACGGTCGCCCAGCGTAAAGATGTTGTAGAGGAGGACGATCAGGCTGATGATCGTCGCGTTGATAAGCGAGACGGCCGATTCCTTCATCACCTGCCGGACGATCTGGTGCCGCTTGAGCGAATTGTTGGCCAACCCCTGCACGACGATGGCCGACGACTGTATGCCGACGTTTCCGCCCGTCCCGCCGATGAGCGGGATGAAGAGCGCCATCTTGGGATTGTGGGCGAAGCCGAGTTCGAAGCTTCCCAGAATCATCGAATTGCTCAGCCCGCCGATCATCCCTATCAGCAGCCACGGCAGGCGCGCGGCGGTCTGTACGAACACGCGGTCGGACGATTCGACGTCCTGCGAGATACCCGATGCCAACTGATAGTCGCGCTCGTGCTGTTCCTGTATCTCGTCCATCACGTCGTCGACGGTGATGTGTCCCACGAGCCGTCCGATGCTGTCGACCACCGGCAGCGAGACGAGGTCGTATTTCGTGATCGATTCGGTCACGGCCTCGATGCTGTCGCTGTCGTGCACGAGGACAGGCTCGCGCTGCATCACGTGCTTGATTTTCGACACCGACGGGTTCGTGATCAGCTTCTGCAGCGGCAGCACGCCCTTGAGGCGGCCGTCGTCGTCGATGACGTAGACGTTGTATATCTCGTCCATATCCTCGGCCTGCTGGCGCATTTCCTCGATGCACTGCGGCATGCTCCAGTTTTCGTTCACCACGATCATCTCCGTGCTCATGATTCCGCCGGCCGTGTCTTCGTCGTATTTGAGCAGGTCGACGATGTCGCCCGCCTGCTCGACGTCTTCGATGTGCGAGAGGATTTCCTCCTGCGTATCCTCGTCGAGTTCGCGCATGAGGTCGACGGCGTCGTCGGTATCCATCTTGTCGACAAATCGCTTGGCGATCTGCTCGGTCGGTATTTCCTTGAGCAGGCGCCGGCGGTCTTCCTCTTCGAGTTCCATCAGCACGTCGGCCGTTTTGTCGCCGTCCATGAGCATGTAGAGGTAGATGGCCTCCTGCAGGTCAAGCTCGCGGTAGAGTTCGGCGATGTCGGCCGGATGCAGCTCGTCCAGCAGGGCGAGCGCCGTCGCGCCGTCCCGGCTGCGGATGATGCGCTTCAGGCCGTCGATGTATTCTTTTGTAAATTCGATCATGGCGTGTTTCGTTTTTCCCGTTCGTTCGCATTTTCGCTTTCCAGAAAGCGCTGTGCGACGAGCGTGAGTTCGACAAACTGTTCGACGGAGAGGCGCTCGGGGCGTTCGCCGAAGACGGGCCGGGCATAGTCGGGGAAGTCTTTGCCGAGGAGGGGCTTCATGGAGTTGCGCAGCGTCTTGCGTCGCTGGTTGAACGAGGTTTTCACCACCTGCCGGTAAAGCGTTTCGCTGCATCCCAGCGTCTGCCGGCTGCTGCGCGTCAGGCGGACGACGGCGCTTTTGACCCTGGGCGGCGGGTCGAAGGCTTCTTCGCTCACGGTGAAAAGGTATTCCACGTCGTACCACGGCTGTATGAGCGCGCTGATGATGCCATACGTCCGGCTGCCCGGCGGCGCGGCCAGCCGCTCGGCCACTTCCTTCTGCACCATGCCGGCGCAGCAGGTCACTTTTTCCCTGCTTTCGAGTACCTTGAAGAATATCTGGCTGGAGATGTGGTAGGGATAGTTCCCGATGACGCAGAAGGCGGACGGGTAGAGCGCATTCAGGTCGAGGCGGAGGAAGTCGGCGGCGAGGATGCGCCCCCGGAGCGCGGGGAAATGTGTGCGGAGGTAGCCGACCGACTCCATGTCGACTTCCACCACGGAAAGGTCATACGCTTCATCCAGCAGGAAACGGGTGAGCGCGCCCGTCCCCGGCCCCACCTCCAGCACGGGCAGTGCCCGGTGTGCCGAAAGCGTCTCTGCGATGCGCCGGGCGATCCCCGCATCCGTCAGGAAATGCTGTCCCAGTGCCTTTTTCGGCCGTATGATCCTCATCCGTTTTCAATATTTTTTATGCTTGAAAGGAAATTAATGTTTATATTTGCGGCTACAAAGATAGAAAATATTTTTTTACTACATTATATATTCATGAATTTAAAGGAATTCCTGCGTAAAGTAATCCGGGTGGTGCTTCCCCTGGGTCTGGGCTGCATACTGCTGTGGCATCTGTATCAGGATCAGGACCTGTCCGAGATGCTGAAAGTGATAAAGACCGGCGTGCGCTACGACATTCTTTTCGGCTCGCTCGTCTTCGGGCTGGGCGCGAACGCGATCCGGGGATACCGGTGGGGGCTGCTGATCGACGCGCTGGGGAAGAAGGTGAAGCGGGTCAATACCGTGCTGGCCGTTTTCGGCAACTATGCGATCAACATGGCGCTGCCGCGCGTGGGCGAGATATGGCGCTGCGGCATCATTGCGCGATACGAGAAGGTGCCGTTTTCGAAGCTGCTGGGCACGCTCGTCATCGACCGCGTGATGGATACGCTCGTCGTGGGGATGCTCACGCTGTGCGTCGCCGTGTTCAACATCAGTTTTTTCAGGCGCTACCTGACGGATCATCCCGAATTTCTCTCCGGCTTCCATCACCTCTTCACCTCCGTCTGGCTGTACGTGACGGTTGCCACCGTCGCGATCTGCCTCTGGCTGATGTTCGCCCGGCTGGGACACCTGTCGTTCGTCATGAAAACGCGGCAGCAACTGCAGAACGTCTGGGAAGGCGTCAGGAGCATTTGGAAGATGAAACACAAGCCGGGCTTCATCGTGCAGACGGTGCTGATATGGGTAGGATATTTCCTTTACTTCTACGTCACGTTCTACGCCTTCGACTTCACGCGCGACCTGGGTCCGCGCATCGGGCTGATCGCATTCACGATGAGCAGCATCGCCGTGGCCGTGCCCATTCAGGGCGGAATCGGGGTGTGGCATTTTGCGGTGATCAGCACGCTGACGGGCTTCGGCGTGTCGGGGGGCGACGCCTCGGCGTTTGCGCTGGTGGTATACACGGTGCAGTCCGTGCTCTGCCTTGTGCTGGTGGGGATCGCCAGCATATTTGCCCTGTCGGTGATTAACCGGAAAAACAGTTAGCGGATCAGGGTTGCGTCTCCGGGGCTTCGCGTCTCCGGGCAGGGGACACTGGGGACGGAAGGGACAATGGAGACGGCTGCGCCGGATACTGTGCCGGGCGGATTCCCGTAGAGACGCGATGCTTCGCGTCTCTGTCCCGCCCCGCCCCGTTCCGGATTCGCGCAGAGACGCGAAGCATCGCGTCCCTGTCCCGCCCCGCCCTGTTCCGGATTCCCGCAGAGACGCGAAGCATCGCGTCTCTACAACCCCGCCGCCCGCCATGTTTCCGGCAACCTCCGTCCCCGGAACTGTCCCTGCCGTCCCTGCTGTCCATGCCCCGAATCCCGAATTTTTGTATCCCGGATTAAACTTGCCGCCGGCTGCGCAGTCTAATGCGACAGCAGCGAATGAGAACGGAGTATTAATTTATAAAAAACGAACGTTATGAAACACTTGATTGCCATACTGGGACTGGCGCTGGCGGCCGCACCGGGTCAGGCCGGCGCCCTGAAGGCGCAGAACGTGTCGGTGAACATACACGTCAACCTCGACCGCCAGCCGGCATGGGGGCCTTCGGGCTACCGATACGCCGCGTTCTATTATTTCCCCGGCATCAACGTGTATTACGACGTCGACCGCGAGCTTTTCTGCTACCGCCGCCGGGGGCGATGGGTCGAGAGCTTCTATCTGCCGTCGCGATATGGACGGTACGACCTGTACAGCCTCTATAAGGTGGTGCTGAATGACATGGCAAGCCCGTGGACTCACAACAGCCTCCACCGCCGCACGTATGCACGCTTCAAAAGCGTCAGGACGCAGGCGCCCATCTACCGCATGAGCGACGCGCGCTATCACAAGGCGAAAAGCAACACGCGCGCATGGGTGGCGCCCCGCAAACCGGCGGCAGACGCGCGCCGGGCGGACAGGAACAGCAACGACCGGCGGCCGGTCGTCCGCGACTCGGGCCGCGAGACGCGCCGCGACGCCGCCGGGCGCGACCGCGAACAGACGGGCCGCAAGGACGCGCCCGCCGCACGCTCCTCGCGCCGCACGGACAGCGACGGCACCGCCACATCACGAAGCAACCGCAGCAGCAGGGAAAAAACGCGCGCCGCGGACGATAAACGAACGGAACGGCGCGACCGTTCAGGACACACCGAGGGACAATAAGAGAGGTTTTTTTTTGGAAAACGGAGGGCGTTAGAATGCAGCCCTCCGTTTTTTTTTGGCACATCCGTTCCGGATTCTCCATCTGTAATTGAATATAAACAGCCTTCCGGCAGGGACGGTTCATAAAAAACGCTTATCTTTGCCGAACGCTCCGGCGAGCTTTCCTAAATATTAGGAAACCTTCCCGGAAATTCCGAGAGACTTTCCTAAATATTAGGAAACCTTCCCGGAAATTCCGAGAGACTTTCCTAAGCATTAGGAAACCTTCCCGGAAATTCCGAGAGACTTTCCTAAGTATTAGGAAACCTTCCCGGAAATTCCGAGAGACTTTCCTAAGTATTAGGAAACCTTCCCGGAAATTCCGGGAGACTTTCCTAAATATCAGGAAACCTTCCCGCAGCGTTTTGCAGTACGCCCCGGTGTTCCGGCTCGGGCCGGCGCGGACGTATCGCGGTTTATACATTATATAATTGGTCACTATAAAACCGGATTGAGATGAAAAAGATTCATGCAGCCCGTCTGCATTACTTCCGCAACGGAGAACATGGCGAATACATGATCGTATTTCGCCGCCTGATTGAGGACTTCCCGGCCGTGCAGACGCCCGTCGCCGGACTGTACGGCGCGTTTACCGACTTGCTCGACCGCGAAGAGAGCCTGTTAAGCACGATGCACAAAAGCGGCTATACGAGGCAAATCGTCGGCATCGCCAGCCGCATTGACCGCATCCTCATCGGCATGCACAAGACGGTTGCGGCGGCGCTCCATCACTTCGACCCCGCCACGGTCAGGGCCGCACAGATCCTGTACGACCGTTTTGCCGCCTTTGGCGACATCTCCAAAAAGGCTTATGAAGAAGAAGCCCTCGACGTCCGCCTCCTCGTCGAAGACCTCCTGAGCGACGAATACGCCACGAAGGTCGCCGCCGTCGGACTCTCGCCCTGGGTCGCCGAGCTGCAGGACGCCGGGACGGCCTTCAGGCATCTTCTCGCCCTGCGCAATGCCGAATCCTCGCAAAAGCCGCACGAGCGGCTCAAGGACGTGAGGCATGAGATGGACATCGTCTATCACCGCATGACCGCCCTCATCACGGCCGCGGCACTGCTCGACGGCGGCGCCGGGACGTACGACGAATTCATCGCGCTGCTCAACGCCGAGATCGCCTACTTCAACAACCATACCCGCGGCCATGCCCGCCGCGACCTGGGTGCGGGCGGCGCGTGCACGGTCGACCCCGTCGCCCCGCAGGCCGCCACCGGCCGGCCCGTCACGCCCCTGCCCGTGGCCCGCTACCGCGAGGCGGGACGGCCGGACGTCGAGCTGCTCTTCGCCCGCGACTACACCGTCTCGTACCGCAACAACGTCCGCCCCGGCATGGCCGACCTCCTCCTGCACGGCCGCGGCGCCTACCGGGGGCGGAAGACGGTGACGTTCGCCATCGTCGCGGCTGCCGATTCGGGGTGAAAATGCGTGGCGGAGTGGCGGAGAGACGGACGGACGGACGGATGGGGCGGCATTTTTGAATCCGCGGGTCGTTGAATCTTTGGATTTCCGGTCAAATCCCGCCAAAATCTTCTATCTTTGCCGGTCAAAAACAGATTGACATGCAGGAACGACATTTGAACAGGGATATTTATTTTAATGAACAGAGCGTTACGACGGCGAAGTATGTCATCCCCTATATCCGGGAGGTGAAGGCCGTCGACGAGGGCACGACCGTGCTGGAGGTGGGATGCGGCGAGGGCGGCAACCTGGAGCCGTTTTGCCGTGCGGGCTGCCGCTGCGTCGGGATAGACCTCGACGGGGCGAAGATACGCCTGGGCAGGAGCAGGCTCGGCCCGGCGAACGTGTCGCTCATTTGCCGTGACATCTACGAGGTCGATCCGCAGGAGCTGCCGGCTTTCGACGTGATTTTTCTGCGGGATGTGATCGAGCATATTCACAACCAGGAGCGATTCATCGGCTTCATCAGGCGGTTCCTCAAAGACGACGGCGTCATATTCTTCGCCTTCCCGCCGTGGCGGATGCCGTTCGGCGGGCATCAGCAGATCATCCCGAACCGCTTCCTTTCGCGCCTGCCGTTCTTTCACATTCTTCCTAAGACGCTGTATAAGTGGATATTGACGGGGGGGGGCGTTTCGGAAGACTGCATCGCCTCCCTGCTGGAAATCAAGCAGACGGGCATATCCGTTCACCGTTTCAACAGGATCGTCAGGATGCATCAGTACAGGGTTTTAAAGAAGACGGACTGGTTTATCAATCCCAATTACGAGGTGAAGTTCGGCCTGAAGCCGCGGAAGCTGTACGTGCTCAACCGCGTCCCCTTCCTGCGCGATTTCTTCACGACGTGCTACTATTGCATCATAAAACCGTAAGACATAACAACTGAATAATAACTGAAAAGTATGGAAACGAACGATTCCGAACATGCCGTCCTGCTCGAAACGGAACGGCTCCTGCGGTACAGCCTGAGCGACACGATCTGCACGCCGATGAAGGAGGGACGCATTTCGCCCAACCTGCCGCGCCTGAAGCAACTGGTCGACCTGGTGAAGGAAATCGTTTTCCCCGGGTATTACAGCGAGCCGAAGAGCGAGAGTCGCGCGTCGCTCGCCGAGCTGAACGGGCTGCTGAAGGAACAGATCGCGCACGGGCTGCGCTTCTTTGCCGAGCAGGCGGAGGGAAAGACCGAGGCCGACGCGCCGGAGCTGGCGCTGGCGTTCATGAGGCGGCTGTTCGACGTCAAGCGCATGCTGTATACCGACGTCAAGGCGATGTTTGGCAACGACCCGGCGGCGCGCAGCTATGGCGAAGTCATCCTCTGCTATCCCAGCATCCAGGCGATGATCCATTACCGCATCGCGCACGAGCTGCTGAGGCTCGGCATACCTGTCATCCCGCGCATCATCACCGAGCTGGCGCATTCGGCCATCGGCATCGACATCCATCCCGGGGCGCAGATCGGCGAGTTTTTCAGCATCGACCACGGCACCGGCGTCGTGATCGGCGAGACCTGCATCATCGGCAGCCACGTCCACCTCTATCAGGGCGTCACCCTCGGCGCCAGGAGCTTCACCTTCGACGAGCGCGGCCATCCGCTGAACGTCCCGCGCCACCCGGTGATCGAAGACAACGTCGTGATCTATTCCAACTCTACGATACTCGGCCGCATCACGATCGGTCACGACTCCGTCATCGGCGGAAACGTATGGCTGACGCACAGCGTGCCGCCGCAGTCGCGCATCATACAGTATCGCGCGTCGTCAAACGATAGCTGAGTC
>JAIRZY010000179.1 GCA_031266995.1 Tannerella sp. | reverse complement strand
GTTTGTGGCATACTCGAGGCGGCTTTTCCGGAATATCTCGCCGCAGCGGTCGGGCAGCGTGCAGACGGCTTCGCGGATGAGGCGTTCCAGCTCTTTCAGTTCGAGCGGGTCGCCGGTTTCGGTTTTGTCGTAGAACGACCAGTCGGAGACGGTGATGAAGCGTTCGTTGTCGCGGAGATGGTTCAGCGCCCGGTTGCGGACGGACCGGAAGAGATAGGATTTCCACGAGATGCCGATTTCCAGCGTGAGCCTCTTTTCCCAGACGGCGGTGAAGACGTCGAGAACAATCTCTTCGGCCGTCGAGCGGTCGTTCACGTACGTGCCGGCGAAACGGCACAGGGGCGTAAAGAAGCAGTCAAACAGATATCTGAATGCCTTCCTGTCGTCTCCTCCGATTAGCTTGAGGAGGAACACATCATCGAGCGCTTCTTTTTGGCGTGATGACTTCTCCATGACATGATGATAGGTCTGTGGCGTGAACGGTCAAAAAAAGTTGCCCGGCAGATGCGTGCCGGACAACTTTTCTGTGACTTCAGCCGTTCAATTCCTGATCTCGAAGGTGGCGATGACGGCCTCGTCCTCCGAATGATTTCCCGCGTAGAGGGTATACGTGCCGGGAACGACAACCGTCTGTCCGGCTGCGTCGTCCCACTTGGCCAGCTGCGCTACGGGGATGGACACGCGCATGAGGTGGGCGCCGCCTGCGGCCAGCGTCTTCCTTTCGAAGGCGCGCAGCTCCTTCAGGGGCAGACCTTTTCCGCCAGGATACTTGATGTAGACCTGTCCCACGGCGTCGCCGTCTCTTTCGCCCGTGTTTTTAATGTTTATGGCGCACTGGATGATGCCGTCTGCCGTGTATTCCTTCTGCGGCTGTTCGGCCCATTCGCTGGCGAAGCCGGTGTAGCTCAATCCGTAGCCGAACGGGTACAGAGATTTTCCCTTGAAATACTTGTAGGTACGGCCGACCATGGAATAGTCCTCGAAGTCGGGCAGGTCGCTGTCGGCAGCGTAGAAGGTGACGGGCAGGTGTCCCGACGGGTTGTAGTCGCCGAGCAGCACGTCGGCGATGGCGTTTCCGGCAAATTCGCCGCCGTACCAGGCGTTGACGATGGCGTCGACGTTTGCCGACTCCCAGGGCGTGGCGATGGCGCTGCCGGTCATCATGAGAAATACGACCGGTTTGCCCGTGGCCTTCAGCGCCTGCATCATTTCGGTCTGTACCTTCGGCAGGAGGATGGTCGTGCGGTCGCCGCCGAGGAATCCCGGGTCGTCCACCCGCATCTCTTCGCCTTCCAGACGCGGCGAAATGCCTCCGGCGAAGATGATTACGTCGGCGTCTTTCACGTTGTCGGCCGTGCGCTGCATGTTGCTGTGCGTGCGGTGGATGGCGCTGAGGCTGATGCGTGCGCCGCGCTGGTGCTGCACGTGTTCCAGTTTCAGTTTATACTTTTCGCCTTTGACGGCGGACACTTTGCAGATGTCCGTCCCGCGTCCGTTCGGCGTCCACGACTCGGAAATCAGCCGGTCGTTGACGTAGAAGCGGTAGCCGTCGTCGAAGCCGACGTTGAACTCGATTTCGTCCGTGACGGGCGATTCGAATACGCCTTCGAAGCGTGACGAGTATTCCTCGACGTTCACGCCCGGCATGACCGGCTGCCTGTCCGACGAGCGGAAGGCGATTCTCTTCGAAAATCCGCTGTATGCAGGCTCGCCTTCGAGGGTGGTATTGTTGAAGAATGCGACCGAGAAGCCGTCGCCTTCGACGAGGTTTTCGATCTGCAGGTCGGTCAGCATGTCATAGCTTGCGTGGCTGCATCCTTTTTCGTATACGATCTCGACGCCCGGCAGTTTTGCTTTCAGGCCGTCCAGCGGTGTGTAGATCTTTTCGGGGAAGCCGTTGTAGTTGCCAAGCTGCACTTCGGGATTGTCGGCATTCGGCCCTACGATGGCGATTTTTTTCAGCGTTTCCTTCTTCAGGGGCAGGACGCCGCTGTTTTTCAGCAGAACGATGGACTGCTGCGCCATTTTCAGGGCATGTGCCCTGTGCGTCTCTTTTCCGAGCGCCGAGGAGTCGATTTTCGCGAAGGGAACTCTGTCGGCAGGGTCAAACATGCCCAGGCGGAGGCGGATTTCGAACAGGCGACGGAGCGAAACGTCGATCTGCTCTTCCGTGATCAGGTTGTCTTCTACCGCCTTGACGAGTCCCCGATAGGCCTCGTTGCCGCAGTCCACGTCCGTTCCGTGGAAGACGGCGTCGGCTGCTGCCGAGGGTGCGTCGGGGTGCGTCTTGTGGTTGTTGTAGAAGTCGTTGATTGCGCCGCAGTCGGAGGTCACGTATCCCGTGAATTTCCAGTCGTTGCGCAGGATGTCGATCATCAGCTTGTCGCTTCCGCAGCAGGGCTGCCCTTCGAAGGCATTGTAGGCGCACATCACGCCCGCTACCTGTGCGTCTTCGACCAGCGTGCGGAAGGCGGGCAGATAGGTATCCCAGAGGTCGTAGGACGTGGCGGTGGCGTTAAACACGTGCCGGTTCGGTTCGGGGCCGCTGTGTACGGCGAAGTGCTTGGCGCAGGCGGCGGCTTTGAGATAGTTCGGGTCGTCGCCCTGCAGTCCGAGGACGAAATGCATGCCCAGGCTTGCCGTCAGGAAGGGGTCTTCGCCATACGTCTCCTGGCCGCGTCCCCAGCGCGGGTCGCGGAAGATGTTGATGTTCGGCGTCCAGAAGGTGAGGCCGTGATAGATTCGGTAGTCGCCTTTGGCCGATGCGAGGTTGTAGACTGCCCGGCCTTCTTCGGCCGTGTAGTCGGCCATGTAGCGCATGGCGTCGCTGTCCCATCCGGCTGCCATGCCGATGGCCTGGGGATAGACGGTCACGACGTATTCCGTCCGCCCTATGCCGTGCAGGCACTCGTTCCACCAGTCGTAGGGCGGGATGCCGAGCCGCTCGATGGCGGGGGTCGAGTTCAGCATCTGCGCTACTTTTTCTTCCAGCGTGAGCCGTGAAACCAGGTCGGCAGCGCGTTCGGTTACCGTGAGATCGGGATTCTGAAACGGATATTCATAGCTGTTTTTGTCCGCACAGCCCGTCAACTGCCCCAACATGAGGCATACTGAGATTGTTACTAAATACTTTTTCATGTACATATAATATTTAAATGTTAAATGATATTTCCGTTTTAAATTATTCTACAAATATACGACTATTGCAGTGAAATGAAATCATTCTGAAAAAAAAATTATCG
>JAIRZY010000153.1 GCA_031266995.1 Tannerella sp. | reverse complement strand
CAAAGAGGCGGAGAAAAATAAAAGCAGGCGCGGGGTTGTTTATCTGAAAATAAATTGTACCTTTGCCGCCGCATTGTTTCCATGATGTTTTTTTGAGGCAGATTTGCTAGCTCAGTCGGTAGAGCACATCCCTTTTAAGGATGGGGTCCTGGGTTCGAATCCCAGGCAAATCACCGACGCGGCTAAAAGGAATTTAAACGTTCCGAGATTCAAAGTTTTTCCAATCCGGTTCCCCTTCATTCAGTCACTGTTTCGCGCGCAGTATATTCCCATCTTTCAAAGATTTCCCCCGCCCAGAAATTCGCACAGGAGCGAGGTCGGCGGCAGTTCCCCGGTCGGGATGTAGCTGAAGTAGCGCAGGAAACGCAGGAGTCGAAAGGCTTCGGCGCTTTCGTCGTCGACTTCGCGTATTTCGCCCAGTATAGGCTCGGCAAACTTGCGCAGCACGGCCAGCTCGTATATCATGGCGCTGTTGAACGTCGCGTCGGCATTTTCCTGCCAGGGGAAAATCCACCGGTCTTCGCCCCGGCGTATGCGCGGCCACATGGCGACGGTTTCGCGCGCCGAATATCCGCGGGCGCGGTAGTCGCGCACGATGCGGCGCAGCAGGCGGTTGTCCGACGTCGGTATCCAGTTGTGCCCGTCGAGCGAAATCGTCGTCAGCGCCGAGACGTAGATGCGGAAGAAACTGGACGGCGGAAGGGCGGCCACCAGTTCGGGATTCAGACCGTGAATGCCTTCAAGCAGGAGGATCGAGTTGGGGCGGCTCGTCTGCATCGTCTGCCCGCGATAGACGCGCCGGCCGGTTTCGAAATCGAACGAGGGCACTTCGATCCGCTCGCCGGCAATCAGCCGGCGCAGGTCGGCATAGAAATACGGCAGGTCGATGGCGTAGAGCGACTCGAAGTCGTATGCGCCTGTTTCGTCGCGTGGCGTGTCGCGGCGGTCGAGGTAATAGTCGTCGAGCGAGATGCCGACGGGATGCAGCAGGTTCGTCATCAGTTGTATTTCGAGCCGTTTGCGAAACGTCGTCTTTCCCGACGACGAGGGGCCCGAAATCAGAATCACCCGCACGCCGTCGTCGTAGCGCCGCGCAATCTGTTCCGCAATGCGCGCGATCTGCTTTTCCTGCATTGCCTCCGAGACCATCACGATCTGCCGGGCGCGCCCGTCTGCCACCGCACGGTTCAGCTCGCCCACGTCGTTCAGGCCGAGGGCTCGCTGCAGCACGAGGTGCTCCCTGTAGGCCTGAAACAGCTTGTCCTGCCGCACCATGACCTCGAGCCGGTCCGGGCAGTCGCGCTGCGGGAGCTGCAGCAGCATCCCGTCTTCGTACGCAATCAGGCCGAACAGACGAACGTAGCCCGACGAGGGCACCAGGCAGCCGTAGAAGTAATCCACATATCCGTCCATTTCATAATAAGACGTGTAAGCCATCCCGACGGTCTCGATCAGCAGCGCCTTGTCGTCCATGCCGCGGCGGCGGAACATGTCGATGGCGTCGGCCGTACGGATCCGCTTCAGCACGAAAGGCACGTCGGCGTCGATGAGTTCCTGCATCCGCTGCCCGATCCGCGCCACCTCGCCGTCCGAAACCGCCCGGCGGTCGGCAAACGCGCAGTAGAGGCCTTTCGACACGGAGTGTTCGAGGTTGAAGAGGGCGCCCGGATAGAGGTCGTCCACCGCCCGCGCCAGAATGTGGCACAGCGAACGGACATACGTCCTGTAGCCCGCCGGATGCGTACAGTCTACAAACTCGACGTCCGCCTCCGTCCAGCAGCGCCAGTCCAGCCCCTCGACGCGCCGGTTGACGCGCGCACTCACGGGGCGATGGCGCAGCGGCTCGCCCGCAAGCGCATAAATATCCAGCAGCGAAGCGCCTGCCGCCACTTCCAGGCGGCGGTCGACGTTGCGGCAATAAACGGTAACTGTATTTTCTTCTGTCATTTTCTTTCTCGCATATATGGCTGCAAAAGAACAAAAATATTTCATGATCTGCAAATCATTTGCACCTTCCGGGCTCCCGGATTTCCCGCCGCAACTTCCCGCACGCTGTCCGTGGCCTCGGAAAGTGATTTTCGCATGTCAAAGTCGATTTCCGAGGCTTCGGATTTCATGTTTTGCATGTCAAAATCGCTTTCCGAGGCCTCGGATACCCTGTTTTGGGGTCAAAACACCCTGTCCGCGACCGATGCAACCATGTTTCGGATGTCATTGGCGAAATCCGAAGCCGCGGACGCCATGTCCGGGATGCCGGGACGTTTTCCGCGGCTGCGGATTTCATGAATCGCATGTCATTTACGCTTTCCGAGCCCCCGGACTTTATGAATCACATGTCATTTATGCTTTCCGAACCCCCGGATTTCATGAATCACATGTCAGTCACGCTTTCCCCGCGAAGGGCAACCCCGCTCGGCGCAGTCTCCAGACTGCGTCGGGCTGGGAGCAAGGCTCCTGCCCAATGTCGTCAACTTAAGGGCTGACGCCGTACGGCGTCCGATTTGGATAACCCCCTGCAAGCGAAGCGCAGCTCGGGGTAGAGCCGCGATGCATCGCGGCTCTACTGCGTAGCAGTTGAACTGCTCCGCAGTTCGAGAAGGAGAGCGCCGTCCATACCCCGGGCTACGCTCCGCTTGCCCGGGGTTATCCGTATTAGACACCTTCGGCGTCTCCCGGCGTCAATCCTTAAATTGACGACATTGGGCTCCTGCCTTGCAAAATCTGGAAATAATACAATGAAATAGAATGAATACAGGACGCCGGACTGTCAATCGGGAAGAATGCAGGATAAACAGTCTGCTTTCCGGCAGTCACAAGGCAGGAGCCTTGCTTTCGGCCCGACGCAGTCTGGAGACTGCGCCGAGCGAAGACCATCCCCATGTAGCGACACCTTCCAACGGCCATTTCGGGATTATTTCGGCGCATATCGCTGGCCGTTCTGAAAATATTCGTACTTTTGCCACAGAAAAAAATGAATATACAGACAAACGATTTATAGTCCACAGTAAATATCAACATGGCAAGATTCAGCAAGATAGAGGTACTGCGAGCCATCCTGGCAACGGGCATGGTGCCGGTATACAGCGACCGGAATATCGAGACGGCGCGCCGCGTCGCAAGCGCCTGCTACGAAGGCGGCGTGCGCGTGTTTGAGTTTACCAACCGCGGCGACGGGGCGCAGGAAGTGTTCGGCGAACTGATGAAGCATGTCGGGGCGGAATGTCCGGACATGATACTGGGCATCGGCTCGCTGGTGGATGCGGGCACGGCGTCGCTCTACCTGCAGATGGGCGCGAACTTCGTCGTCGGGCCGCTTTTCAATCCCGACATTGCCCGGGTATGCAACCGCCGCCTGACGCCCTACATCCCCGGCTGCGGCTCGGCGTCCGAAATCGGTTTCGCGCAGGAGGCGGGCTGCGATATATGCAAGATATTCCCGGCGGACAGCGTCGGCGGCCCCGCGTTCGTGAAAAACATAAAAGCCCCGATGCCGTGGACGATGATCATGGCCACCGGCGCCGTCGAACCGACCGTCGAGAGCCTCTCGGCATGGTTTCGCGCCGGCGTGACGTGCGTGGGGATGGGGTCGATGCTCTTTCCCGCAAAAGCGGTCGAAAACGGCGACTGGCACGCGATTACGGCCCTGTGCAGAAATACACTTTCAATCATTCAAAAAAATAAATAGAATATGAAAACATTTTTAGATGCAAATTTTCTTCTTCAGACCGACACGGCGCGCGAACTGTATCGCAAGCACGCCGAAAAGTTACCCATCATCGACTATCACTGCCATCTCGATCCGAAAATGATCGCGTGCAACAATCCCTTTACCGACCTGACGGATATATGGCTCGGCGGCGATCATTACAAATGGCGCGCCATGCGTGCGAACGGCGTGCCCGAGGAATACATCACCGGCAATCGCACGTCGTACGAGAAGTTCGAGAAATGGGCCGAAACGCTTCCCTACACGATGCGCAACCCGCTTTATCACTGGGCGCACCTCGAGCTGAACCGCATCTTCGGCATCAGCGAGACGCTGAAGCTGTCCAATGCGCGCGACATCTACGAAGAGTGTACCGCCAAGCTCCAGACGCCCGAATTTCGCCCGCAGGCCATCATGAAGCGCATGCGCGTCGAAGCCGCAGGCACCACCGACGACCCGGCCGATTCGCTCGAATACCACCGGGCGATTCGCGAAAGCGGTTTCTCCGTCAAGGTGCTGCCCGCCTGGCGTCCGGACAGGGCCATGAGCATCGAAAGCCCCGAAGCGTATAACAGCTACCTGGGCAGGCTCGAAGCCGCCTCGGGCATCGCCATCAATACATACGACGACCTGCTGAGCGCCCTGCATCGCCGCCACGACTTCTTTGCCGGCGAAGGGTGCAGCCTCTCCGACCACGGCCTGTCGACGTTCTACGCCGAGCCGTACACCGAGAGCGAGCTGCGCGACATCTTCCTCCACGTGCGCATCGGCAAAACACCTTCCGCTCAGGACGTCGACAAGTTTCGCTCGGCGATGCTGTACGAATTTGCCGTGATGGACTGCGACGCCGGCTGGGTACAACAGTTCCACATCGGCGCCATCCGCAACAACAACCTGCGCATGTTTCGCAAGCTCGGCCCCGACACGGGCTTCGACGCCATCGACGACTGCACCGTCGCCGCGCCCATGAATCGCTTCTTCGGACGGCTCGACAACGAAGGCAAGCTGGCCAAAACCATCGTATACAACCTCAATCCGCGCGACAGCGAGCTGCTCGTCACCAACCTCTACAACTTCAACGACGGCACCGTCCCCGGCAAGATGCAGTATGGCTCGGCATGGTGGTTCCTCGACCAGATCACGGGTATGGAAAACCAGCTCAATGCCCTTTCCGCCCTCGGGCTGCTGAGCCGTTTCGTCGGGATGCTCACCGATTCGCGCAGTTTTCTTTCGTATCCGCGCCACGAGTATTTCCGCCGCATCCTCTGCAACATGATTGGCAACGACATCGAGAAAGGCCTCCTGCCCGCTTCCGAAATCACATTCATCAATCAGATGATCGAGGATATTTGCTATTATAATGCAAAACGGTATTTTGGATGGTAAGACAATTCGGGATTCAATATTTTATTTGTACATTTGCCTCTCGATTTTAAAACTGTAAAAAGAAACAACATGAGGTATTTGAAATATTTTTTTATCGTTCCGCTGATGTGCCTGACGGTTAACTGCTCCAACGCGCAGTCGCGGCCGGCCGGAGAAGAAGGCGAAGTCCTCGTCCTGGACAGGGCAGACTTCCTCTCCAAAATATATAACTACGAGAAGAACAGCGAAGAGTGGGTTTACGAGGGAAGCAAGCCCTGCATCGTGGATTTTTATGCGGACTGGTGCGGACCGTGCAAGCTCGTGGCTCCCATCATGAAAGAGCTGGCAGCCGAGTACAAGGATGATGTCGTGTTCTACAAAATCAATGTAGACAACGAGCAGGAACTGGCGGCCGTCTTCGGAATCAGCAGTATCCCCACGATACTGTTCGTCCCCGTAAAAGGCAAACCGCAGGCGGCGCTCGGCGCATTGCCCCGGGAAACGCTTGTCGACCAGATTCAGAATTTCCTGCTGAAGGAATAATTCAAGATTCACCGGTTTCCGGCGTGCATGAAAAGAATGCGGGAATGAGCAGTTGGCTTGTTCCCGCATTTGTTCATTTTCACATTCTCACACTGTATTCCACTGACGCGAAATAACGGTAAAGCATAAATAAAAATCCGGCAGGCTGCAGGTTGGCAGTTGCCGGATTTTCTGTCTGTTCCGAATATGGGGATTCGATTTTACTCCGCGGCGGCGTCCGTTGCCGCAGCCGTTGCGGTTTCGCTGTTTTCCGTTTCGGCCGGAACCGGAGCTTCGGCGGCAGCGGCAGCAGCGGCCTCTTCGGCAGCCTTGCGGGCGGCTTCGGCGGCGAGCGAAGCCTTTTTCTGCGCGACGGATTCCGCTTTGGCCCTGTTCACTTCCTTTTCCGCGCCCAGACGTTCTTTTTCAACCGCCTTACGTGTTTCGCGATCGGTGTCTCTGGTGGCCTGCAAGGCATGTGTCTTGTCGGTCAGCCATGTCTGAAACTTCGTCTCGGCGGCATCGCCGTCGAAAGCGCCTTTCTTCACGCCTTCGAGCAGGTGCTTCTTCAGGCATACGCCTTCGCGCCTGAGTATCGAACGCGCCGTATCCGTGGGCTGGGCGCCCACCTGCAGCCAATACAAAGCTCTTTCGAAATTCAAATCTATTGTAGCAGGATTAGTGTTCGGATTATATGAACCTATCCTTTCAATAAACTTTCCATCCCGTGGAGCCCTGCTGTCTGCGACAACGACCTGATAATACGCATATCCCTTGCGGCCGTGTCTCTGCAATCTGATTTTTGTTGCCATTTGTTTCTAATTAAATTTTGTATTAAGCGGGTGCAAAGATAAGGAAAAACTTTTGTGCATGAGGTCTTCGGGCATCTTTTTTTCAAAAGGAGGCCATTTTCCTCTGCCGGACGCGGTTTGCGATATATCAAAAAAATCATAATAACACGCTTTCGCGCCGACTTTGCCCGATTAAGGCGTATATTTGCATCCCTAAAAAAGGAACTTTATGAAGAAAATCTGTTTGCTTGCATGTGCCCTGTGGATAGCCGTTTCGGGCGATCTGCGCGCACAGTCGTACGAAGATATGATTCAAAAAAGCTATGAATATGTGGACAGTAACGACCTGCCCGCGGCAGAGGAATGTCTGAAAGCCGCGATGCGCCTCGAGCCTGCCAACCGGTACAACTTCGCGCTGCTGACCAATCTGGGCACGATACAGCGCCGCCTGGGGAAACATGACGACGCGCTCGTCTCGTACTCGGCCGCCCTGAGCCAGCGGGCGAACGACAAGCTGATTCTCCGCAACCGTGCCGAACTGTATACCGAAATGGGCGAAACGGAAAAGGCCATCTTCGACTATCAGACGCTGCTGTCCGCCGATCCGCACGACGAAGAGGCGCTGTATCAGAGAGGGCTGCTGTATCTCCAGTCGGCAAACTTCATCCTTGCCGAAGCCGACTTTGAAGCGATACTCGAAGCCAATCCCGAAACCGTGTGGGGACGCCTGGGGTATGCCATCCTGGAAAAGGGACGGGGAAATTTCGACGACAGCGAGCTGATCCTAAACTATCTGATAAATAAATATCCGGACTACCTGCGCCTTTTCGAGGAGCGCGCCGAGCTTTACTTCCTGATGAACAGAAACGGACGTGCACGGTCGGACCTGAACCGCGTCTTTGCCGAGACCGCCGAGCCGTCGGCCGAACTCTACGTCCTGCGCGGCAAAGTCAAGCTGGCGCAGTACGAAAAGGAGTCGGCCGCCATTGACTTCGCAAAGGCGCTGGAGCTGGGATATGACCGGGCGACGGCGGAGGCCCTGCTGAAGCAGACGTATTAATCCGGAAGATTCAATTATGAAATATCTGCTGATTGCCCTCGGCATGATAAGCCTGGGGCTGGGCATTCTGGGCATTTTCCTGCCCCTTCTGCCTACTACGCCCTTCCTGCTGCTGTCGGCGGCGCTGTTTGCCCGCAGTTCGGAGCGGCTGTACGGATGGCTGCTCAGTCACCGCCTCTTCGGCGAATACATACGCGACTTCCTGCAGGAAAAGGCCATTCCGCTGCGCATTAAGATACTTTCCATCTCCGTGATGTGGGCGGGCATGCTGTGTACCGCCCTGTTTGCCGTGCCCGACGTGCGATGGCTGCAGATTGTGCTGCTCGCCATCGCTGTCGGTGTTACGGTGCATATCCTGTCTTACAAAACAAAAAAATAGATTCAATTTAATCCCAAAATGTCCATTAGACCTCAGTTCGGGCTGAGAATAGCCCGTGAGGGCTTTTATATCAATAGAAAATATTTCCCGTCCGTTCACGAACGCCGCAGGTGTTCAACTCCTGACGGCGTTGCGAGGGAGAAAAGGCCGTTTTCTATTGATATTGATGCCCTGCGGGCAACTTCCTTCGGAAAATCATGACCCTGCGGCTCAATGTTGTCAACTTAAGGATTGACGCCGTACGGCGTCCGATTTGGATAACCCCGTGCAAGCGGAGCGCAGCCCGGGGTAGAGACGCGATGCTTCGCGTTTCTGCAACCCCGTACCGGGTTGAACTGCTGACGCAGTTCGGGAGGAGAGGGGCAGTCGGTAACCCCGGGCTGCGCTGCGCTTGCACGGGGTTATCCTCGTATGACGCCTTTCGGCGTCAGCCCTTAAGTTGACGACATTGCCCTGCCGCCTCCATATAATTCATAATTTATAATTCATCCCGATTCCCCTGCGGGCAACAAATGGCCGGTTCATAATGAGTGGAAAGATTAATCCCCCTTTTCCTCATTTCCGGATATTCGGACTTTGCACGTCCTGTATGCTGTTGATCCGTTTTACGCTTACTTTTTTGCCGTAGCTGAAGTTGTATGTCAGACTGAGCGTCAGCCGGCGGAAGGGCGATGCGTTCTTTTCGGACGAGAAAAACGTGCCGTCGAATTTCTCCGTGTCCAGCGTCCTCGACCTGTACAGCAGGGCGATGAAGTCCAGTCCGGCATACAGCCGGTCCGACAGAAGGGATTTGTAGAGCTTGCCGCTCAGACTGTATACGCCCCGGTAGCGGGTTTCAAGGCGTTTGTAGGTGGGTTCGGCCATGAAGGTCAGTTGACTGCCGAATCCCCGGCCGAATTCGAATGAGCTGTTCACGTCCAGCCCGCTCCTGAACGCTTCGACCGCTGTTTCGCCGTAAGTCTGCCTGTGCCATCCCAGCCATACCTGCGCGTTCATCCGCCACCATGCCGCAATCTGCGGACTGGCGTTCAGACTGACCGCGTGAGAGGTATACTCTCCTCCGTTTACGGGCATGACAAAGGTTACATTCGGGTCGGCGGCGTCGAAGAAGCTAAGATTGTACGCCTGGTCTTTTACGGCACTGAAATGGTACGCCACATTCCATTTGCCGTTCAGAAGGGCGGATGCGTCGAAGATGTTCCAGACGGCGGGCTTGAGGTCGGGATTGCCCCTGGTGTATTCGTATTCCGATATGTAGCGGACGACGGGGTTCATCTCGCTGTAGCGTATGTCGTTCATCCCGCGCAGATAGCTGAGATTGATGCGCGTCGTTTTCGTCTCGTTGAAAAACCAGTTGACGTTCATGCCGGGAAACAGGTTGTGATACGTATGCGCGGTTCTGTCCGCGCCGAACGGCTGCGTGGCGATCCGGTCCATCTGGTAGCGCAGGCTGGGACTGAGCGTCAACTGCCCCTGCGTGAACGTATACTCCAGATATGCGCCCAGGCCGTCGCCCGCGTATTTGAAGAGGTCGGTCAGGCGTTCGTCGACCGTCCAGCCGCCGGCGGCGCCGCCGTCGAAATACTGCATGTCGTGCGAGGTGCGGTTGAGGTACCAGTCGGCGCCGTATCCGATTTTCGAGTGCGTGCCGATGTCGAACGTCGCGTCGGCCTTTGCCATCGCCAGGTCGGACGCGGTGCCGACATCGCTCCTGCGCCTGTTTTCGGCCGCGGAGTCGGGATAGAGGTAGGTGTAAAGGTAGTCGGTGGCGACGTTTTCGCCGTTGCGGATATAGTCGGCCCTGAGCGAGACGGTGGCGCCGCGGCCGCCGGCCCAGTCGTAGCTCGCGGAGCCTTGATAAATGTCGCGCGACAGCGTGCCGTCGGAACTGTATGCGGAGGTATGCGAGAGCGCCTGATCCGCGCCGTAAACGGACGATACCGATCGCGAGCGGGGTTTGCCACGCGCGGGTGCATAGCGAAACGAGGCGCCGATGTTCTGCCGCTCGCCGATGTCGTACGCCAGACTGAGCCGCTCCGAGAAAGTGCGCCGGTCGGGAAATTCCTTCGCGTCGGTACGCAGGCTTGCGCCCGACTGGGGATAGCGGCTTTCGATTTCGCGGTAATAGGGATGCTGCACTTCGGAAAACGATGTGCCGCTGTAGATGCTCAGATTCCCGTAGCGGTAATTGAAGAGGAAGGTCGCACCGTCGCTCAGCCGCTCTTTCGTGTCGACCGTCATGTCGCCGCCTGCCGAGCCGTAGAAGCCGCCTTCGGGAATCTTCTTCAGCGTGACTTTTATCACGGCGCCCGACGATTCCGACGAACGGTATCCGGCGCCTGCCGTCGGGATGATTTCGACCCTGTCGACCTGCACGGCCGGAAGTCCGCGCAGTTCCGACGCGTCCGCTTCGCGGTTGTTGATGTAGATTTTCGATACGCTGTTTCCGTTGACCGTGAGGACGCCCTCGTGCTCGATGACGCCGGGAAACATGATCAGCGCCTCGCGGATGTCCCGCCCCTCGACGTGAGGATACGACGCCACGTTGACGGTGTAGCTGTTGTGGCGGTACTGCACGGCGCTGCCGCGCACCGTGACCTCCGAGAGCGCGACGACGGACGGCTCGAGGACGGTTGCCGGCAACTGCACGTCGCCGTCTACTTCGACGCGCAGCGACGCCGCCTCGTACTGGATGTGCGTCATGCGCAGTTCGTATGCGCCGCGTTTCAGCTTTTCAATCCTGAAAAACCCGTCCCCGCCGGTCACCGCGCCCGTGACGAGCCTCTCGCCCGACGGCTCCCATACGGCTACCGTGCAGAACTCCACAGCCCGCCCGGCCGAATCCGTGACCTGTCCCGATACCGTGAAACCATCCTGCGCCGCGACCTGCACTGCGAACAGCGGGATGAGCGAAAGTAAGATAATATGCTTCATTTTTTATTTTATGAATGATGATACGGTCCCGTTCGTGCCGGCGCCTTTTTATTTGAGCTGAATCCCCGATTCGTCCTGATACAGGCGTTTCTCCATCCTGCTCTTGGGCGCCCTGTTTCGCAGGTTGATGTTCAGGCCGGCGAGCACGAGGTATTTCCTGTCGAGCATCTCCTGCGTGCTGTCGGTACGGTAGCCGCGGTCTTCCTGATGCAGCTCCGTTTTCAGGCCTCCGAGGAAATATCTCATGCCGGCCTGCAGCGTGACGGCGGCGCTCAGGCGCCAGTTGAAGGTGACTTCGGATTCGGGGGCGTAATGCCTCATCGTCGAAAGGGGTGTGAAACTGTATCGCTGATACCACGCCGTTCCGTTTACGGACACGTTGCGATAGCTGGCGTTGAAGTTTGCATTCATGTAGAACGAGCCTCTGTCGACGTTCACGAAGTAAGAGCGGAGATAGCCCGCGCTGCCGCCGATGCTGCCCCGCCGGCCGCTGTAGCGGAGGGTCAGCATCCCGTCCAGTTCGCTGAAGCGCGCGTCGTTCGCGTAGGTCTGCGTG
>JAIRZY010000141.1 GCA_031266995.1 Tannerella sp. | reverse complement strand
CCGTTTTCCGTCAGGTTGACGAGGCAGGAGACGTAGTTCGGCCCCCCGGCCTTGATGCCGCCCCCGAAGGCCGAGCGCTTCATGCCGCCAAACGGCTGACGGCGAACGATGGCGCCCGTAATGCCGCGGTTGATATACAGGTTGCCGGCCTCGATGCTGTTTTTCCAGCGCGTCTGTTCGGCCTCGTTCAGGCTTTGCAGGCCGGCGGTCAGGCCGTATTCCGAGGCGTTGGCATATTCGATGCCCTGCTCGAGGCTGTCGATGCAGACAACCGACAGCAGCGGCGCGAACAGCTCCGTACGGAACGTGTAGCTGCCGGGGCGGACGCCCCACTTGACCGTCGGCTTGAGGATATATTTCTTTTCGTCGACAAAGGCGGGTGCCACCAGCCACGACTCGCCCGGCTCGAGGTGTTCGATGGCGTGCTGCAGCTTCGCGTTGCGGTTGTCCATCATCGGGCCGACATAGTTCATCGTGTCCCAGACGCTTCCCGCGCGCAGGCTCGTCACGGCGTCTTTCAGTTTCGACCGGAAAGCTTCGTCGCGGTATGTCTTTTTGTCTACGAGCAGGAGCGAGCAGGCCGAGCATTTCTGTCCCGCGTTGCCGAAGGCCGACGAGACGGCGTTCAGGATGGCGTGATCACGGTCGGCGCTGGCGGTGATGATGATGGTATTTTTGCCGCCCGTTTCGGCCGAGAGCGGCGTGCGGGGACTGTTTGCGAGCAGTTGGAAGGCCGTGTCGGTACCGCCCGTCAGGATCACGTGCTTGACCTGCGGATGGGTGGCGAGGTAGCCGAGCGACGCGCGGTCGGCGGGGCATACTACCTGCAGGGCGTCTCGCGGGACGCCCGCGTCCCAGAAGCACCGGGCAAACTCCCACGCCACGGGAAGCGCCGCCGTCGCCGGTTTCAGTATCACCGTATTGCCGGCGGCCAGCGCGGCAGCCGTCCCGCCGACGGGAATGGCCAGGGGAAAATTCCACGGCGGAATGACCAGCACGATGCCTTTCGGCGCGTGCGAAACGGTCTGCAGGCTGTCGAGATGTTTCATCGTCAGCGGATAGTAGCGGCAGAAATCAATCGCTTCGGACACTTCGACGTCGCCCTCGGTAAAGGTCTTGCCCGTGATGGCCGCCATGCAGCCGATCAGGTCGCCGCGACGGGCGCTCAGGTTGTCGGCCGTGCGGTACAGGATCGTTTTACGTCCGTCGACGGATGTCTTCTTCCACGCGGAGGCATCGTTCACGGCGACGGCAACGATTTCTTCGACCTGTCCGGGCGACGCAAGGCCGGCCATGCAGAACGTGACCGCGTCGTTGCGGCTGCGGTCGCGATACGGCCGCCGGCTGTCCGAAATCACCTCCCTGTCGCCGATCTGGACGGGGATGGTGAAGTTCGTTTCGCGCACCTGCGTTTCCCATTTCTTCAGCGCGTCGAGCGCCCAGCGGCGGTTTTGCGGCAGGTCAAGGTCCGTGTCGGGTTCGTTGACGAAGGCGTCGCCGTCCGTCGCTGCGCTTTCGGTTGCGACGCGCGTGCGATCCTGCGTGCGGAAGGGCGTCGTGTTGACCGTGTCTTTCATTTTATAAGCTTCCAGAAACTGGCCGGCGAGAAAGTCCCACTGCGGACTGTCGAGCTTGAGGTTGAAGGAGTAGCTGAGGAAATTGTCGCGGCCCGTGTTCTCGTCCAGACGTCGCACGAGGTAGGAGATGGCGTTCAGGAAGTGGCTGGCCTTCACCACGGGCGTGTAGAGGATGATCTGCTTCTGCAGTTTCCGCATCACGCGCGGGAGGTTGTTGGCCATGCCTTCGAGCATTTCGAAGGTGACGTATTGCGAGACGCCGTTTTTTTCGGCCAGCAGGTGGGCATAGGCAATGGTGAAAAAGTTGTGCGAGGCCACGCCGATATGGCAGGCGCGGATGTTGCCGGGCTGCAGGGCGGTGTCGAGCAGGTGGAGGTAGTTGGCGTCGACCTCCGTCTTGGTGCGCTGCACGGGGCACGGCCATCCGCGCAGCGACGAGACGATGCTTTCCATCTGCAGGTTGGCGCCTTTCACGATGCGCACCTTGATGGGCGCCCCGCCGGCGGCAAAGCGTTTGGCGGCAAAGTCGTGCAGGCGCGTCATGAAGCCGGCGGCGTCGGGAAGGTAGGCCTGCACGACGATTCCGGCCTGATAGTGCTCGAATTCGGGGCGGCCGAGGACGTCCATGAACACGTCGAGCGTCAGTTCGGCGTCCTTGTATTCCTCCATGTCGAGATTGACAAACTTGGCCTTCCCGTCGGCGCCCGTGTGCTGCATGGCTTTCCGGTAGACGGCCGCCAGCAGGTCGCCGAGTTCCCTTTTGTTCTGTTCGTAGCTGAGGGGCTTGATCTGCGCGTAGATGCCCGATAGCTTGATGGATATGTAGTTGATGTCCGGCTCTTCGAGCGCTTCGAGATAGTGCGCGTAGCGATGCGCGGCCTCGCCGTCGCCCAGCACGACTTCGCCGAGCAGGTTCACGTTCTGCCCGATGCGGCTGTCGTGTCGTTCGCGGAGGTGGCGCGTCAGCTTCGGGCGCTCTTCGGCGATGATGATTTTGTCCGTTTCCTGCCGCAGCTTGGCCTTGAACACCGGCATGGCGATGGCGGGGAAGAGGAATCCGCCGGCCATGTAGAGCCGCATCAGCAGGCGGTCGCCCGGGCCGAAGAAGCCGGGGATGCCGTATTCGCCGATCAGTTGCCTCACGCGCCTGTTGAGGCGGGCATTGTCGCGAATCTGCGACGACTCGTCGAGCATCCTTGACAGAAATGTTTTGTACTCGGGCGTCTGCACCAGCGAAGCATACTTTTTCTGTTCCTTCACTTCTTCGGGCGTCAGTTCTCCGTCCGCCCTGCCGAGGAAATCCTTTGCCCATTCGATCACCTCGCCGCTTTCTACCTGCATGATTATGTCTTTCATAATACAAAAAAATATTGGCGGCAAAGATACGTCAAGATTCAAAAGATTCAAAGAGTCAGGGGTTCAAAAAAACAAAAAATCAGTTATTGGTTCGTGTGACGTACCGGTCGGAGGGGGACGGTGCCAGGGATGGCAGGGCGGGGTAGAGACGCGATGCATCGCGTCTTTACGGGAATCCGGGCCGGGACGGGTAGAGATATGCAAGGCTCCCGGAGCGGCCGGCGAAGTTGCCTATTGCATAGGCAAGTCTCCCGGAACGGCTGACAGGGTTGCCTATTGCATAGGCAAGTCTCACGGAGCGGCCGGCAGGGTTGCCTGTTGTATAGGCAAGTCCCAGCCCGGCGCAGTCTGGAGACCAATGTCGTCAACTTAAGGATTGACGCCGGGAGGCGTCTATGATGGAGAACCCCGCAGCAAGCGCAACGCAGCTCGGGGTAGAGACGCGATGCATCGCGTCTCTACGGGAATCCGCGTGCAGTATAATCTGCACGATAGTGTGCCGTTTGAATCAATTCACAATTTTCAGCTCGTCAATCAGCCGTCCGCACTGCCCCCACCGCTCTATCATGTAAAGCACATAGCGAATGTCGACCCCGATGCATCGCTGCAGTTCGGGTTCGAAGGCGATGTCTCCGCTCATGGCTTCCCAGTTGCCGTCGAAGGCGAGGCCGATGAGGCGGTTGCGCCCGTCGAAGATCGGACTGCCCGAGTTGCCGCCCGTGATGTCGTTGTTGGTCAGGAAGCAGATTTGCAGTTCACCCTGCGCATTGGCGTAGGGGGCGAAGTCTCTTTTCGCGAGCAGGTCGAGGATTTCCGGCTGCACGCTGAACTCGTCGAGCGTGGCGTCTTCCTTCTCCAGCACGCCTTTTTCGGTCGTGTAGTAATCATAGCGCGCGCCGTCGAACGGGCGGTATCCGCCGATCGAGCCGTAGCTCATGCGCATCGTGAAGTTGGCGTCGGAATAGAACGTCTTTTCGGGATACATCTCCTGCAGCCCGGCGAAGTAGAGCCGTTCGCCCTTCTCGATGTCGTCGCCGGCCTGAAGCATCGCCTGCTGCAGGTCGAAGAGCGCAAAGACGGCGGAGGTCGACAGCTCCAGCGCCGGGTCTTTCTTTATCATCCGGTCGTACTGCTTTTTGTCTTTCAGCAGCGCAGCAATTTTGTCGTACGACAGGATTGCCGTGTTGCGGAACACGTCGGCCGCATACCGGTCGTAGTCGCCACGGTATTTCCGGTCTATCTTCGGATAGATATCGGGCAGATGGCGGGCGGGCACGCGCTCCTTTACGATCTTCATCATCGCCGCCAGCGCCCGGCGGTCGAGCTGCGGCTCGTAGTCCTTGAAGAACGGGCGGAAGTCTTCGTCCAGTATCATGTCGATTTCTTCGGGCGTACTGTTTTTCACGTCCACGGCATACACCATCCGCGCGAGGCGTATGATTTCGGCGCCCCCGGCAAAGGCTTCCGAGAGGTAGGTCGCATAACGGCGGTATTCCGACGATGCGGTGTATCCCTTTTCCATCCAGTCCAGCACGTTGCCATACTTCGCCCGGCGCTCCTCCGTCCCGCCGTTCACCCATCCGGCAAATGCTGCCTCTTCGGCCTCTTTCCGTTCGACCACGCGCAGCCGCTCCAGTCCGCGGTTCATGCCGATGGAGTTTTTCCAGTAATTGGAGCTTGCCGCGTATTTGGAGGCATACTTGATTCGCACGGCGTCGCTGGCCTGCATGGCCTCGCGCCATATCTCCTGCTTGATGCCGCGCACCTCGATGCGCGGTTTGTTGCTGTCTTCGATGCGCTGCTTCACGCCCCACGACGAGAGGTAGCGAAACGTGGAGCCGGGGAAGCCCAGCGTCATCGCGTAGTCGTTCTCGCTGTAGCCCTGCAGCGACACTTCCGCAAAATATGAGGGACGGTACGGGCGATTGTCTTCCGCGTATTCCGCCGGGAGATTCTCGGCGTTCGCATACACGCGGAAAACCGAAAAGTCGCCCGTATGGCGCGGCCACATCCAGTTGTCCGTGTCGCCGCCAAACTTGCCGACCGAACTGGGGGGCGCAAACACCAGGCGCACGTCGCGAAAGACCTCATACACGACCAGGAAATACCTGTTCTGGCTGTAGAACGGCACGACTTCGGCCGACAGGAAGCGTCCCGTCCCGATGGAGTCGCATATCGCGTCGCTGATGGAGTCGGCCCGGGTAATGCGCTCGTACTCGTCTTCCAGCCCTGACACCTGCGCCAGAATCCGGTCGCTGACGTCTACCGTCTCTTTCAGGTAGCGGACGCTCAGGTCGGGCACAGGCATCTCGTCTCCGGCCGACTGCGAAACGAATCCGTCCTGCAGGTAATCGTTCGACACGCTGCTCAGCTTCTGCAGCGAGCCGAATCCGCAGTGATGATTGGTAAAAATCAGTCCCTGGCCGGATACGGTGATGCCCGTACATCCGCCCCCGAAGATGACGACCGCGTTCGCGATGCTCGGCGCCGAGTCGCTGTACAGTTGCTCGAACGGAGCTTCAAATCCCAGCTCTCGCATTCGCGCCAGATTACGCGCATTCAATTCTTTCATTACCCACAGACCCTCGTCGGCATACACAAAGTGCATACCGGCCAGCAGCAACAGCGCTGCACATACTTTTTTTACTTGTTTCATTTGTTTATTTATCAATTAATAATTTGTTCATTTATTTGCCGGTGCGCTTAAAAAACCGTCCGGCATACGGCAGTTCCGACAGAGGAAGGTCGCGCCCGACGACCGTGCCGACAAACAGCAGCCACAAAACGCTCCGGTACAGCAACCGCAACCAGGCCGGCTCGACGCGCAGGCACGTGCCCGCCGCAAACAGTCCCGCCGCAAGCAGACTGTAGAACAGTGCCGAACGCACGTCGTACGCCACCGGATATTTCTTCCGCCCGACGAGATACGAAAGCGCCATCATCGTCGCATTGCTTGCAACCGAAGCCCAGGCACACGCTATGTAGCTGTAGCCGGGCACGAAGCACACAATAATCACAAACGTCAGGATGCAGCCGACGACAGAGAAAAGTGCGCCCCAGATGGTGCGGTCGGTCAGTTTATACCATACCGACAGGTTGAAATAGATCCCGAAACACAGCTCGCCGAACATTACGACCGGCACCACTTTCAGCCCGGGATAGAATTTCGCGTCGACAAAATACTTGAGTACATCGTCGAGATAAAACGCGACGCCGAGGAATATGATCCACGAAAAGATGATGAAATACTTCATCGCCTCTGCATAAGCCTTCCTGTTGTCGTCGCCCCTGTTTCTCGCAAAAACGAACGGCTCGTAGGCATAGCGAAACGCCTGAACGAACATCACCATCACGACAGCAATCTTGAAACATGCCCCGTAGACGCCCAGCTCCGCAGTCGCGATATCCCTGTCGTCGAGCAGGAAGGGGAAGAGAATCTTGTCTATCGTCTGATTCAGTATGCCGGCAATCCCCAGTATCATAATGGGGAACGAATAGGCCAGCATCTGCCTCAGCACGCGGAAATCCATTCCCGCACGGAAGCCGGGAATTATCTCGGGCAGCAGCATGAGACACGTGAGGGCGGATGTGATCATGTTTGAAATGAATATATATCCCACGCCGTAATCGATCCTGTAAAACCTGTCTATCCAGTCTATCAAACCGGGATACGATAAATAGATCACCGGACAGACGACAAGGAAAAAGAAGTTCAGCAGAATATTCAGCCCGATGTTTATCAGTTTGATTGTGGCAAAACGAACCACCTTCCTCCTGTATCTCAAGTAAGCAAAGGGGATGCAGCAAAAGGCGTCCATGGCCACGATTGCCGCCAGCATCCCGATATATTCCGGATGGTCGGCATAGGCCAGCCACCGGCTGACAGGCTGGAGACACAGCATGCACGCGGCCAAAAACAGCGCCGAAGTGAAGCCGAGGCTGCACAGCGCCGTCCCGTACACGCGCATCGGCCTCTCTTCCTCCTTCTTGCTGATAAAGCGGAAAAGCCCCGTTTCCATGCCGTAACAGAGCAGCACGAGCAGCAGCGCCGTCCATCCGTACAGATTGGTGACGGTTCCGAAGTCTTTCGTCCCGCCGACAAGCACGCGGGTGTAGAGCGGCACCATCATCCAGTTCAGAAAACGACCGACGATGCTGCTTAGCCCGTAAATAGCGGTATCCTTCGCCAGTCGTTTCATGCCTCCTGCCATCGTGCGCCTTCTTTAGTCGAATAAAAATCCCTGTTCCGAGGGGCGTGTTCTTCCGAGGTGACTGTATGCCAGCACGGTGACTTCGCGTCCGCGCGGCGTCCGTTTGATAAAACCCTCTTGTATCAGGAACGGCTCGTACACTTCCTCCAGCGTACCCGGATCTTCGCCCAGCGCCGTAGCAATCGTGGAAAGGCCGACCGGCCCTCCTCCAAACTTGTCAATGATCAGCGTGAGCAGTTTGTTATCTATCTGATCCAGCCCGTAACGGTCGATATGCAGCGCTTCCAGCGCATAGCAGGCGATCGCCCTGTCGATTTGTCCGTTTCCCTTCACCTGCGCAAAGTCGCGCACCCGCCGCAGCAGGGCGTTGGCAACGCGTGGCGTCCCGCGGCTGCGACCCGCGATTTCCCGGGCCGCATCCACCTCGCAGGCGATGTTGAGTATGTCCGCACTGCGCACGATAATTTTCGTAAGCGTCGGCGCATCATAGTATTCCAGATGCAGGTTGATGCCGAAGCGGGCACGCAGCGGACTGGTCAGCAATCCGCTGCGCGTCGTCGCACCGATCAGCGTAAACGGCGCCAGATCAATCTGTATCGAACGGGCGCTCGGCCCCTTGTCGATCATGATGTCGATGCGGAAATCTTCCATCGCCGAATAGAGATATTCTTCCACGACCGGACTGAGGCGATGTATCTCGTCGATAAACAGTACGTCGTTCTTCTCCAGCGAAGTCAGCAGTCCGGCCAGGTCGCCCGGTTTATCCAGCACAGGCCCCGACGTCACCTTGAAACCAACGTTCAGTTCGTTCGAGATGATGTTCGAAAGCGTTGTTTTACCCAGCCCCGGAGGGCCGTGAAGCAACACGTGGTCGAGCGCTTCCATCCGGAGCCTCGCCGCCGCCACAAACACTTTCAGGTTTTCGACCACGTCCGACTGACCGCTGAAACTCTGAAACGTAAGCGGACGTAACGCATTTTCATAATCGTGTTCG
>JAIRZY010000131.1 GCA_031266995.1 Tannerella sp. | reverse complement strand
TCTGAAACACGTGGATGAGTTCCTTTACACTCTCGGAACTGATATGGATGATGTTTCCCCAGTCATCGAGAATGCCAAGGACGTCATCATCCAGTTTGTCTTTGGCAAGCGTATAGAATATGAAAATGTTCGTATCAATCAAATAGCGCATACATCCTATTTCATTATGGCTTTCATGTCGAACCATCCCTCCAGCCCGTCAGGATGTTTTCTCGACCATTCACCCATTTTCGATAATTTGCCCGGTTTGGCAAGCATGGCATGTCTGTATGCCCTTCTCTGCGCGTATTTTTCCGCGTCTCTCTGCGCCTTTCTGGCGGCTCTTTCTTCCTTTGTCATGATAAAATACTGTTTTATGATTTATGCTGACAAAGATAAGGAAAAAGAATGGAGAATGGAATTTTTAATTTTAAGGGATATGAAGAATAACCTATATTCGGTTGAAGATAAATTCCAGATGCTGCTTCCGGTACGCTTCGAACTTTCGGTCGGAACTGATGAGCGGCATCCGTTCGGTGACGGCCTGGGCAATGATCAGCCGGTCGGTCGGGTCGTTGTGCCCGGCGACCGGCTCCAGGCGCGAGAGGGTGAAAAGATGTTCTTCCTTTACATAGTTAATCGTAAAACCCAACTCCTCCTTGATGCAGTGAAGGATGTCTTCCGGTCTTTTCCATCGTCGGGTCTTGATTCGGCCGTTCTGAAACACGTGGATAAGCTCCTTTACACTCTCGGAACTGATATGGATAATGTTCCCGTAGTCCTTGAGAATGTCAAGAACATCATCACCCAGTTTGTCATGAGCGAGCGTATGGAACATGAAAATGTTCGTATCAATCAAATAGCGCATACATCCTATTTCATGATGGCTTTCATGTCAAACCATCCCTCCAGCCCGTCGGGATGTTGTCTCATCCATTCGCCGGCTTTCGATAATTTGCCCGGTTTGGCAAGCATGGCATGTCTGTATGCCCTTCTCTGCGCGTATTTTTCCGCATCTCTCTGCGCCTTTCTGGCGGCTCTTTCTTCCTTTGTCATGATAAAATACTGTTTTATGATTTGCATCTGCAAAGGTAGGAAAAAGAAGGGAGAATGGCGGGCGGCGAAAATGAATTTTAATCGTAACGGATATGAATAATTCTCCATTTCTCAATTCTCAATTCCTCAGCTTCGTGCGCAAGGAGTTTTATCACATCTTCCGCGACCGCCGGACGATGCTGATTCTGCTGGGTATGCCGGTTGTGCAGATTATCCTGTTCGGCTTTGCCATCTCGACGGAGGTGAAGCACATCCGGGTGGCCGTGCTCGCGCCGACGCACGACGAGGTGACGCGCCGGATCGTCGAACGGATCGGCGCAGGCGAATGTTTCACGCTCACCGGCTATCTTGATTCGCCCGAAGCCGTCGACCGCGCCTTCCGGGAGGGGACGGCCGATTTCGTCATCGCCTTCAGTCCGCATTTCGCCGACAGGCTGTACACGCCGGAGGGTTCGCAGATACAGTGGATTCCCGACGCGACGGACACGAATACGGCCATGACGGCGGTGATGTATGCCACGAGCATCGTCCGCAACTGGCTGGACGAACAGGCGGCAGCGCCGGCGGCGTACGGCATCACGCCCAGCCTGCACATGCTCTACAATCCGCAGATGAAAAGCTCGTACAACTTCGTGCCGGGCGTGATGGGGCTGATTCTCCTCCTGATTTGCGCCATGATGACGTCCATCTCGATTGTCCGCGAGAAGGAGACGGGCACGATGGAAGTGCTGCTCGTCTCGCCCGTCAAGCCGCTCTACGTCATACTGGCCAAGATGACGCCCTACCTTGTGCTCTCGCTCGTGAACTTCGCCTCCGTACTCGTGCTGTCCGTGACGCTGCTCGACATGCCGGTGGAGGGCAGCCTGTTCTGGGTCACGGCGCTCTCGGTGATATACATCCTGGCGGCGCTCTCGCTCGGGCTGCTGATTTCCACCGTCACGCGGACGCAGATGGCTGCCATGCTCGTCTCGGCAGTGGTGCTGATGCTGCCCGTCATCATGCTGTCGGGGATGATTTTTCCGGTCGAGAGTATGCCGGACGTCCTGCAGTGGCTCTCGTGCATCATCCCCGCGCGGTGGTACATCCATGCTCTCAAGAAGCTGATGATCGAGGGACTGCCTGTCGCATACGTGGCCAGGGAGCTGGGCATCCTCTCGGCCATGGCCGTGTGTCTGATACTGATCAGTCTGAAGAACTTTAAAAACCGTCTGGAATGATGTGGAAATATTTGCTCGAAAAGGAGTTTAAACAGTTTTTCCGGAACAGATTCCTGCCGAAGCTGGCGGTGATGTTTCCGGTGATGGTGATGCTGGTGCTGCCGTGGGTGACGACGATGGACGTGAAGGATATACGCATCACGGTGACCGACCGCGACCGCAGCGCGACGTCGGCGCGGCTGGTGCGCGACATCGGCGCCTCAAGCTATTTCCGGCTGGAAAGAGTGGCGGACAGCTATGCCGACGCCCTCGGCGACGTGGAATACGGCGCGGCAGACGTGGCGCTGGAGATTCCGCCGCATTTCGAAAAGGATCTGACCGTGACCGGCAGCGCGCCGGTGCAGATTTCCGTCAACACCGTCAACGGGACGAAGGGGCTGCTGGGCGGGAATTATCTGGCACAGTTGCTGGCGGAATTTGCGCAGGCGCAGCTCCGCGACCGGCCATACGCCGCCGCGCCGCCGCCCGGCATGTCCGCGCCGCCGCGTATCAAACTGACGGCGCAGTATCGCTACAATCCGGCGCTCAACTACCGCATCAACATGATTCCGGCGCTGATGGTCATCCTGCTGATTGTGCTGTGCGGATTCCTGCCGGCGCTCAACATCGTGAGCGAGAAGGAGCGGGGCACGATCGAGCAGATCAACGTCACGCCCGTCCCCCGCGTCCTGTTCATCTTCGCCAAGCTGACACCCTACTGGCTCATGGGTTTCGCCGTGCTGAGCATCAGTATCGTGCTGGCCGGACTTGTTTACGGACTGTGGCCGGCGGGCAGTCTCCTGTACGTTTACCTGCTGGCCTTTCTGTTCGTTCCCGCGATTTCGGGATTCGGGCTGGTGGTGTCCAACTATTCGGCGACGATGCAGCAGGCGCTCTTCGTGATGTTTTTCTTCGTCATGATATTCCAGTTGATGAGCGGCCTGCTGACGCCCATCCGTTCGATGCCCGAATGGGCGCAGTGGCTGACGCTGTTCATTCCGCCGCGCTACTTTATCCACGCCATGCGCCTCGTTTACCTCAAGGGCGCCACGCCCGGCGACCTGCTGACCGACTGCGGGGCGCTGCTGGGCTTCGTCGTGTTTTTCAACACCTGGGCGGTGTGGAGCTACCGGAAAAGGGGATAGAAATTCAAAATTTGAGATTCAAGATTCGGGACGCGAGGGTTTTCATCCCGAAATGTCCATTGGCCCTCCCGCGACTTCCGGCAAGGTTTCCCCACGAGGGGAAAGTCTCCCGGAATTTCCGGCAAGGTTTCCCCACGTGGGGAAAGTCCCCCCGGATTTTCCGGCAGGGTTTCCCCAAGTGGGGAAAGTGCAAATGACATGTCAAACATGGCGTCCACGGCTGTGGATTTTGCAAATGACATGTCTATCGTTAAATCCCCGGCTGTGGATTTAACAAATGACATCCCAACCGTTAAATCCCCGGCTGTGGATTTAACAAATGACATCCCAATCATTAAATCCCCGACTGTGGATTTAACGGATGACATGTCATTCATGAAATCCACGGCTGTGGGAAGCGTAAATGACATGTAATTCATGAAATCTCCACATGGGGAAAGTCTTCCGGATTTTCCGACAAGGTTTCCCTGCGAGGGGAAAGTTCCCCGGAATTTCCGGCAAGGTTGCCACTCATAATGGCCGGTCTCCCGCAACTTGCGGCAGAGAATGCGCTAATGGATATTTCGGGTTCATTTTTTATTTTTCATTTTCAGTTCGCCATTTGCCGTGCCGGCATCCCTGCCTCGTGTTGCGTTCGGCAAACCGTTTGTCGACGAGGGCGCGAAATGCGTGGTTTTTCAGGCCCCAGTCGGGCGCGATGAGCAATTCGCGGGGCGACTGCGAGACGAAGCGCTCGATGGCGATGGAAGGATTCAGGCGCTCGACGAAGTCGACGGCCAG
Organism: Tannerella sp.; assembly: GCA_031266995.1. Taxonomy (GTDB): domain Bacteria; phylum Bacteroidota; class Bacteroidia; order Bacteroidales; family Tannerellaceae; genus Tannerella. Next base: position 4,032 of record JAIRZY010000131.1, on the reverse strand, counting down.
TTCGGCATATTCGTCGGGCGTGAAGAGGTGGAAGCGCCCGGGATGCGCCAGATATTCGTTTCCCATCGCGGTATGCCTGACGAGTTGAAGCTGGTGCAGCTTGAGAGAGGTCAGCGGCAGTTCGGAGATGACGTCGGCGTGATGAAGCATCTGCTCGCGGCTTTCGCCCGGGAGTCCCAGGATCAGATGTGCGCCGGTGTGAATGTTGCGGGCGCGGGTGGCGTGGACGGTGCGTGCCGAGGTGCGGTAGTCGTGCCCCCGGTTGATGCGTTGCAGCGTGGCGTCGGAAGTGCTTTCCACACCGTATTCGACGAGGACGAACGTGCGGCGCGCCACGTCGGAGAGATAGTCCAGCAGTTCGGCGGTCATGCAGTCGGGGCGCGTGGCGATGATCAGGCCTGCCACGCCGGGAAAGGCCAGCGCTTCTTCATATTTGCGCCGCAGCGTCGGCAGGTCGGCGTAGGTGTTTGTGTAGGACTGGAAGTATGCGAGATATTTCATGTCCGGATATTTGTATGCGAAGAAACGGATGCCTTCCTGCAGTTGCGTGGCGATGCCTGCCGACGCGTCGCTGCGGGCGGGGTTGAAGGTGCGGTTGTTGCAGTACGTGCATCCGCCGTAGCTCAGGCTTCCGTCGCGGTTCGGACAGGTGAAGCCCGCGTCGACGGATATTTTCTGTACCCTGAAAGGGAATGTCGCGCGCAGGAAATCGCTGAAATCGCGGTACGGTTTCGACTTTATCATGATGCAAATATAGAAACTTTACGGAAGTGTTGCTATCTTTGCGATTCAAACTGTAAACAGAAGATGAGATATGCGAAAAGGAAAATACGTAAAGTTGCTGCTGTGTGTGACGGTGGCGTGTGGCGTGAGTGCGCAGCAGGACGCGAGGCGCGTGGAGCTGAGTGATGTGACGGGCGGCGCGTTCCGTCAGCAGACGTTTACCGGCGAGATGCGGTCGATGCCGGACGGCGAGCACTATACGGCAATGAACCGCGAGCGGACGAAGATCGTCAAGTATGCATACAGGACGGGCGAGCCGGTAGACACGCTCTTCGATGCCGGCAGCGCGCGCGAATGCACGTTCGATGACTTCGAGGGCTATGCCATCAGTTCGACGGGACACCGCATCGTGCTCTGGCGCAATCGCGAGCAGATATACCGCCGTTCGTTCAGAGCCGAAGCCTATGACTACGACGTGCGCCGCAACATGGTGACGCCGCTGAGCGAAGGCGGCGGCAAGGTGATGATTCCCACCTTCTCGCCCGACGGCCGGATGTGCGCATACGTGAAGGACAACAATATATGGATAAAGAAATTCGACTACGACACGGAGGTGCAGGTCACGCACGACGGCGCGGCGAACAGCGTGATCAACGGCGCGACGGACTGGGTGTACGAAGAAGAATTTTCGGTGACGAACCTGATGACGTGGTCGCCCGACAGCCGCTATCTGGCCTACGTCCGCTTCGACGAGTCGGCCGTGCGCGAATACCGCATGCAGACATACGGAGACGGATACTATCCCGACGTCTATGAATATAAATACCCGAAAGCGGGCGAAGCCAATTCGGCCGTCTCGCTCTACTCGTATTCGGTCGATACGAAAGACATCAAGCGCCTCGAGACGCCCGTCGACGCCGAAAGCTACATCCCGCGCATCGCCTTCACGCCCGACCCCGACCGCCTGGCGGTGATGACGCTCAACCGTCATCAGAACATCTTCAACCTCTTTCACGTCAATCCGAAAAGCGGCGTCTTCCGCCTCGTGCTCAAGGACGAAAACAGGCGATACATCACGCCCGGATGGCTGGACGAGATCGCCTTCACGAAAGACGGCTTCTATTACGTGAGCGAGAAGGACGGCTACGCGCACATCTACCGCCACGCGACGACGGGCGTCGAGCAGCGCCGCGTGACGGAAGGCAACTGGGACGTGACGCGCCTGCTGGGTGTCGACGAAGCGACGAACACTGTCTACTACGAATCGGCGGAAGAAAGCCCCCTCCGCCGCTCCGTCTACCGGATCGACGCGCGCGGCGTCAAGACCCGCCTCTCGACCGCGGCGGGTACGAACGGCGCCACCTTCAGCGCCAGCTTTGCATACTTCGTAAACCGCCACTCCAGCGCCTCGTCGCCCCTGACCGTCACGGTACACGAGACGAAGACCGGTCGCACGCTGCGCACGCTTGAAGACAACGCCGCGCTGCGCGCAAAGCTCGCCAGGTACGCCCTGGCGCCGAAAGAATTCATCACTCTCGAAACGGCCTCGGGCTTCGAGCTGAACGCATGGATTGTGAAGCCGGCCGCCTTCGACCCCTCGCGGAAGTACCCCGTCGTCATGTTCCAGTACGGCGGTCCCGGCTCGCAGTCCGTGCAGGACCAGTTCAGCTTCGACTGGGAGCAGTATCTCGCCTCGCGCGGCTACATCTGCGTCTGCGTCGACGGGCGGGGCACGGGCGCCCGCGGTGAGGAATTTCGCAAATGCACCTACCTGCGCATGGGCGAGCTGGAATCGCGCGACCAGGTCGAAGCCGCACGCTCGCTCGCACGCCAGCCCTATGTCGACGGCGCCCGCATGGCCATCTGGGGATGGAGCTTCGGAGCCTACAACACGCTGATGGCGATGAGCACGGGCGACGGCACATTCCGGGCCGGCATCGCCGTCGCTCCCCCCACCGACTGGCGCTACTACGACACCGTATACACCGAACGCTACATGCGCACACCGCGCGAAAACGAAGCCGGATACGACGCCACCTCGCCCCTGCGGCTCGCCGCGCGCCTCGAAGGGCGCCTGCTGCTCGTACACGGCACGGCCGACGACAACGTGCACTTCAAGCAGTCTCTCGACTACGCCGAAGCCCTCGTGCAGGCCGGCAAGCAGTTCGACATGCACCTCTACCGCGACCGCAACCACGGCATTGCCGGAGGCAACACCCGCCTGCACCTCTACACGAAAATGTCCGCCTTCCTCGACGAACACCTGATGAACGACTGACCGCGGCCGCATGACAGAACAGCACGTACGTAAACCCGACTGGCTCAAGACGCGCCTCGGCGGCAGCGACACGTTTATGGCGACGAAGCGCCTCGTCGACGCGCACCGCCTGCACACGATCTGCGCCAGCGGCCGCTGCCCGAACCGCGACGAATGCTGGAGCCGCGGCACGGCCACGTTCATGATCGGTGGCGACATCTGCACCCGCGCATGCCGCTTCTGCAACACCCGTACCGGGCGGCCCGCACCGCTCGATCCGCACGAGCCGGCGCGCGTGGCCGAAAGCATACGCGTGATGGCGCTGACACGCGCCGTCGTCACATCGGTCGACCGCGACGACCTGCCCGACCTCGCCGCCGGCCACTGGCACGAGACCCTCCGCCTCGTCAAAGCCGCCAGTCCCGCCATCGCCCTCGAAGCCCTCATACCCGACTTTCAGGGACGGATGGCGCTTGTCGACACCGTGATGCGCGCCGCCCCCGACGTCGCCTCACACAACCTCGAAACCGTCCGCCGCCTCACGCCCCACATACGCAGTGCCGCCCGCTACGACCGCAGCCTCGCCGTCCTCGCGCGCATCGCCGCCTCGGGCGCGACAGCCAAGACCGGCATCATGGTCGGGCTGGGCGAAACCCCCGACGAAGTCGACGAGCTGATGGACGACGCCCGTCGCGCCGGCGTCACGATCCTCACCGTCGGGCAGTACCTCCAGCCCTCGCGTCGCCACGTCGCCGTCGCCGAATACGTCACCCCCGCCCGCTTCGACGCCTATCGCGCCACCGCCCTCGCGAAAGGCTTCACCCGCGTCGAAAGCGCCCCGATGGTACGGTCATCTTATCGGATTTAAATTCAAGATTAAGTACTTAAAACCTGCAATACTTCATAAATTGAGAGCTGAGTGTGCATCATGTGTTTTATGTATGCCACAATCAAATGAGTACAGACAGCTACCCACAAGTGTATTTTGACAGCATTGACAGAATGTTCCCAAAGTTTCTTGACAATGTTATTAACCCGAAATGTCCATTAGC
>JAIRZY010000283.1 GCA_031266995.1 Tannerella sp. | reverse complement strand
ACAACGACCTGCAGGCGCTGGGGCGGATGCTGAAGGTCAAATGCGGCGTCGGCGGCGCGGCCAAAGACGGCGAAATCATCCTCCAGGGTGACTTCCGCCGGAAAGCGCTCGACATACTCCTGAAAGAAGGCTACGTCAAAACCCGCCTTATTTAATCCGCCTCTCCCCGACCTCTTTGAATCTTTAGTTATGCTCACGATTTACCGCGCTTCCGCCGGCACAGGCAAGACGCATACGCTGACCGGCGAGTACCTCCGCCTCCTCTTCGGCGGGACAGATCTGCACGCACATATCCTCTCCGTCACGTTCACCAACAAGGCAACGGAAGAGATGAAGAGCCGTATCCTGAAGGAACTGCACCTCATCGCCTCTGGCATGCCGTCGGCATATCTCGATCTGCTCATGGCGGAGCACGGTCGCAGCGACGGGTACATTCGCCGGCAGGCCGGAGAGATACTCGTCCGCCTCCTGCACGACTATGCCGCCTTCAACGTCAGCACCATCGACCATTTCTTCCAGCAGGTCATGCGCGCCTTCATCCGCGAAGTCGGACTGCAGGGCAATTACCGCATCGAGATGGATGTCGACACGGTGCTGAGCGAATCCGTCGACAGCCTTCTCTCCGGGCTTGACAGGCCGGAAAACAGGCCGCTGCTGGGATGGCTCCTGCGCTTCAGCGAAGAGAGGGTCGAGCGCGGCGAGGGCTGGGACGTACGCAGGGAAATCATGCGGCTGAGCCACGAGCTTTTCAAGGAAAAATACAAGACGGCGAGCGAGCATATACACAAAGATATCGAAGACCGGCGGGCGCTGGCGGAATACCGCGACATGCTCTACGCCCTCATCGGCGCGGCCGAGTCCGAAGCGCGGCAACTGGGTGCGCAGGCGCTGGCGCTGATGTCGCGCTACGGACTGGCGCCGCCGGACTTCAAGGGCGGAAGCCGCTCGCCGCTCTGCTTCTTCGAGCGCCTGTCGCGGGGCGCGATGGACGATCCGCCCGCCACGTTCCGCAGCCTCGCCGGCAACGGGGAGGCGCTCTGCGCCAAAACGGCGACACCCGACAGGCGACAGGCCATCGAGGCGGCGTTTCGCGGCGGACTGGACGACTGCATACACCGCACGGTGCAGTTTTTCGACAGCCTCGTCCACTACCGCACAGCCCGCGAAGTGGCGCGATACTATTACACGCTCGGCATCCTGGCCGACATCGCGCTCAGGATAAAAGAATGGATGGACGATCACAACAGCATGCTGATCGCCGACACGACCGACCTGCTGAACCGGATCATCGACGGCAGCGACGTGCCTTTCATCTACGAAAAGACGGGCACGCGCATCGACTACTACATGATCGACGAATTTCAGGACACGAGCGAAATGCAGTGGCGCAACTTCCGCCCGCTGATTGCCGAGAGCCTTGCCTGCCGGCGCGACAACCTGATCGTCGGCGACGTGAAGCAGAGCATCTACCGATTCCGCAATTCGGACTGGACGCTGCTCGACGCGCAGGTGGCCCGCGATTTCGCGGCCGACACGATCGTCGAAAAGACGCTGACGGACAACTGGCGCAGCCATCGCCTGATCGTCGAGTTCAACAACGCCTTCTTCACCGTCGCTCCCCTCCTGCTGCAGCAGCAGTTCAACGCGGGCCTGGACGAATCGGCGCTCGACGCGGCGCAGCGCAGCGCGTTCGCCTCCAAAATCGCGTCGGCCTACGCCCGCAGCTACCAGCACGTGTCGCCGCCCTTCCGCGAGCGGGACGGACACGTGCGAATCGAATTTCTGCCCGACGGCGACGGGACGTCGTGGAAGGACGAAGCCATGGCGCGCCTGCCCCGCCTCGTCGAGCGGCTGCAGGACGGTGGATACGCCCTGCGCGACATGGCCATCCTCGTGCGCACGAGGGCCGAGGGCGCGACGGTCGCCGACACGCTGCTCGCCTGGAAGGAGGCACACGCCGACTCACCCTACGGCTACGACATCATCTCCGAAGACGCGCTGGTGACCGGCAACTCGCCCGCCGTACGCTTCATGGTCGGGATGATGCAGTACGCCAGCCACCCCGACGACGCGCTGCTGCGCAAGACGGCGCGCCTGATGCACGCCGCACTGCGCCGCAAGGCCGACCCTGCGTGCAGCGAGTCGCTCGACGGTGCGGCCGGCGGCGACTTTCCCGACAGCACGGCCGAAGAACTCGCGCGGCTGTCGCACCGCCCGCTCTACGAAATGGCCGAAGGCATCTACCGCCTCTTCGAACGCGACATGCCCGAAAAGGAGCAGGTCTTCATCCAGTCGTTCCTCGACCTCACGGCCGAATACGCGGCAAGGGAACCGGCCGACGCCGACCGCTTCCTCCACTGGTGGAAAGAAACGGGCCGGCAGGCCAAAATCGCAACGCCCGACGCGCAGAACGCCATCCGCATCCTGACGGTCCACAAATCGAAAGGTCTCGGCTTCAAAGCCGTCATCCTCCCCTTCGCCGACTGGGAGACGGAGCCGAAGAGCGGCACCGTCTTCTGGTGCCGTCCGCGCGAGGCGCCCTTCGACCGCTTCCACCTCGTGCCCGTAGGCTACTCGAAAGAGCTGGCGCGGACGATTTTCGCCGAAGACTATTTCCACGAAAAACTGTATGCCTCCATCGACAGCCTGAACGCGCTCTACGTCGCCTTCACCCGCGCAAAAGAGGAACTGATCGTCTACGCCCCCGGCGCCGCGGCAAAGCGGACGAAGCAAATCGCGCGCCTGATCCGCGACAGTCTCGCTGCCGGCGACATCCGCGACACGGCCGAAGGCCAGCCCCTCCTGCCCCTCGCCGAAGGATTCCGCGAAAGCGAAGACACGTTCGAATGGGGCGACTGGTGGCAGACGGACGCCGGCCGCGACGCGGCGCCGCACCAGATCGCCATGAGCCGCATCCCCTCCGTCAGGCCCGACAACCGCATCCACCTCCGCCTCCACCGACGCGGCGGATTCCTCGACGACCGCGCGCGGCGCTACGGCCTGCTGATGCACGACGTGCTGAGCCGCATCGAGACGAAAGACGACATCGCCCCCGCCGTCGCCGTACGACAGGCGGCCGGAGAAATCGGTGCCGGCGAGGCGGCCGAACTGACCGCACGGCTCCGGCGCCTGCTCGACACGGCCGGCGCACGCGCATGGTTCGACGGCTCGATGCGCGTGATGAACGAAACGGAAATCCTCTTCGGCAACGGACGCTCGCGACGCCCCGACCGCATCATGCTCGACGGCGACCGCGTGATCATCGTCGACTACAAGTTCGGCGAACACAAGGACGCGCGCCACCGCCGGCAGGTCGCAAAATACATCTCCCTCGTCCGCGAAACGGGCTGCCGCGCCGTGACCGGATACCTCTGGTATGCCGAACGCGACGAAATCGAAGAAGTAAGGGGATAAGAAGATTCAAAGCAGGCACAGAGACTTCCGGTACATGCACGGAAACGTTCGGCGCACGCATCCGGGAGCCGAATCCCGAAGGCACGAATCGCCGTCGCCACAAGACGAAATGTGTCCGCATGTTTTTTTATTCCGTAAAAAGGCCTACTTTTGTACCATATTTAAGAGAAATGAAAGTTCATAAAGAAGGAACAGGCATACTGTTATTGTTGTTCACCTTTCTGTTCGTCGCGAACCTTACCGTTTACTATACGATCGGTGTGAGCCTCCTTTTCTATATCGCCGCTGCGGTGTCGGCCTTCCTGTTTCTGCTGGCGCTTAACTTTTTCAGAAGCCCGGCGCGCCGTTTCCCCTACGAGTCCGAGGGGCTGGTGATTGCGCCGGCCGACGGGTCGATCGTCGCCATCGAGGAGGTGACGGAAAACGAATACTTCCACGACCGCCGGCTGCAGATCTCGATCTTCATGTCCATATTCAACGTGCATGCCAACTGGTTTCCCGTCAACGGCACGGTCAGGCACGTCTCGCACCGCCGCGGCCGCTTCCGCGCGGCCTACCTGCCGAAGAGCAGCGTGGAAAACGAGCGCTCGACGATCGTCATCACCACGCCCTACCGCGTCGACGTGCTCACGCGCCAGATCGCGGGCGCCATCGCGCGGCGCGTCGTCACCTACGCCCGCTGCAACGAGCGCTGCCACGTCGACGAGCAGATGGGATTCATCAAGTTCGGCTCGCGCGTAGACGTCTTCCTCCCCGTCGGCACCGAGATACTGGTCAGGATGGACCAGAAGGTGACCGGCAATCAGACGCCCATCGCCCGCCTGCGCAAAATCAGCTATGAATGAGAGACAGCGGCGATGAAGATACGTCAACACATACCCAACGCGATCACGTGCTGCAACCTGGCGGCGGGCTTCTACGCCTGCATCCTGGCGCTGAACGGGCACTGCGCGGCGGCGCTGCTGGCCGTGCTGCTGGCGGCGGCGCTCGACGTTGCCGACGGGCTGGCGGCGCGCCTGCTGGACGCGCGTTCGGCGATCGGGAAAGACCTCGACTCGCTGGCCGACGCCGTCAGCTTCGGCGTGGCGCCGGGCATGGCGCTGTTCGACCTCATCGACCGCATGCAGCACGCCGTGGCGTGGACGCCGGCGTGGGCGGGCAAGGCGTTTCTGGCGGCGGCGTTCGCCGTACCCGTGCTGTCGGCCCTGCGGCTGGCGCGGTTCAACCACGACGCGCGGCAGGAGACGTCGTTCATCGGCCTGCCCGTGCCGGCACATGCCGTTTTCTGGATGGCGCTCGTGAGCGCCGTCTCGCCGGCGGCGGGGGGCACGGGCTTCGGCGCGGGCCTGTCGTTCCATCTCTTCGCGGTCTGCGACGCCGGGGCGGCGCTGCCGGCCGTGATCGTCGCCACGGCGGCGCTGGCGGTAGCCACGTCGCTGCTGCTCGTCGCGCCCGTCGCGATGTTCTCGCTGAAGATGACGTCGCTGCGGTGGCGGGGCAACGGGCGGCGCTACGTGCTGCTCGCCGTCGCCGCCGTGCTCGTAGCGTGCCTCGGCGCGCTGGGCATCGCGCTGACGGTGGTGTGCTACGTGCTGTTGTCTATTTTTAACAGGCGGAATGAATAAGAATACGTATCTTTGCCGGACAAACGGCGGCCCCGTGCCGGCAACACTTGATAGCTTGACTTTATGTTCAGATTTTTAGCAGTATTGTTTCTGATAGGTCTCGTCCTGACGTACCTGCTCGGATTCTCGGTATTCCGTTCGTTCAGGTCCTTCTTCTCTCCCGACGACAGGGGGCGGCAGGGGCAGCGCACGTCCGCGCGCGGCAGCAACCGGCCTCCGCAGGGCAAGGCGACGAAAGGCAAGAAACACAAAAAAGTCATCACCGAAGACGAGGGGGAGTATGTGGACTACGAGGAGGTGAAGTGAATCCTCTTAAATTATGAATCATGAATTATGACGTGGATGCCTTGAGGAGCAATAAAGCGTGCCTGCTGCATTCATTCATGATTCATGATTCATAATTATTTTGCCGGGACAAGCGCTCTGAGGGGCAATGCAGCAGCCCTGCTGTATTCATTCATGATTTATAATTCATAATTTATTCGAATAAACGGGTTGACGCCGGATGGCGTCACACGTGGATAACTCCGTGCAGGCGCAGCGCAGCCCGGGGTTGCAGAAACGCGAGGCTTCGCGTCTCCGGGCGGAAAGACACCGGGGACAGAAGGGACAATAGAGACGGGCGGGCCGGATTCTGTAGAGGCAGGGCA
>JAIRZY010000187.1 GCA_031266995.1 Tannerella sp. | reverse complement strand
GAAGATACGGTATATATTTCCGACATTTGGGACTGCCGCCAGTCGCCCGAAGCGTTGAAACGGGAGTTTAATCGAAATGTAAACCCGTGAGGAAGCGCCGCCGCCTCTCCGTCGTCCTGTCCGTGGCGCTGCTTGCCGTCGCCGGGTTGGGTGCGTACCTGCAACTGTCCGGTTCGATCAGCCTGGAACGGCAGCCGGACAGCGACGCCGTCCTCGCCCGTCTGAGGCTGAAGGCCGATTCGGCGCTGACGTACTGTCGCGAGAGGGGATTCAGCGAAAAATACTGTATCCTGATCGATTTTGGCATCCATTCGGGGAAAAAACGCTTTTTCATCTGGGATTTTGAGGGTGACACGATTGTCCGTTCGAGCCTTTGCGCCCACGGCTACGGGGGCAGCAGTACGCCGGGCCGGCCGGAATACAGCAATACGGAAGGCAGCTACTGCTCGTCGCCGGGGCGCTACCGTACGGGCATATCGTCGTACAGCCGCTGGGGTATCCACATACACTACAAGCTGCACGGGCTGGAGCCGACCAACAGCAATGCCTTCAGGCGCATCGTCGTGCTGCACTCGCATACCCCCGTGCCCGACGTCGAGATTTATCCCCTTCACCTGCCGCTGGGCTACAGTGCGGGATGCCCCGTCGTCCCGGACGCGATGATGCGCCGGGTCGATGAACTGCTGAAAAACAGCGACAAATCTTTTTTGCTGTGGATTTTCGACGAATCGCTTGGCGGATAGAGTGAAAAAAAATAACTTTGTACGATTAATTTATTACCCATAAAATGATTGATACAATGACAAACAGAAGAGATTTTTTACGGAATGCGTCCCTCCTCGCTGCCGGCGGCTTACTGTCCGGCAAGGCAGGTTCGATGCATGCGGCGGGCAGCCCGGTCGTGTCGGAGCGAAAAGCTGCCAAAAGTTTTGGCCTTCAGATTTATTCACTGGCCAGGGAACTGTATGAGGACGTGCCGGGCGGTTTGAAGAAAATCGGCCGGATGGGCTACTCCACCATCGAACTTGCGGGATATGGCGACGGCAAGATCAACAACGTGGATATGCTGGAGTTCAAGAAAATGTCCGAAGATGGCGGACTGAAGATCGTCAGCTCGCACGTGAACCCTCCCATAGGCGAATACACGGCGGACAACAAGGCGAAGATCGCCGAATTCTGGAAAAAGGCGGTAGACGATCACGCGAAGATAGGCGTGAAATACATCGTCCAGCCCGGCCAGCCGAGCACGCGCAACACCGAGGAAGTGGCGCGCGTCTGCGAAGTCTTCAACGAGGCGGGACAGATCGCCAAAGCGGCCGGCCTGCAGTTTGGCTATCATAACCACGACCTTGAGTATGCACGCGTGGTGCCGGGCGGCAGCCAGTCCACGTTCGGGCGGCAAGGCTCGCCGCGCGGGGCGAAAGTCATCTACGACCTCTTCCTGAGCGACACCGACCCGTCGCTGGTCGTCTTCCAGATGGACGTCTACTGGACGGTCATGGGGCAGTTCGATCCGCTCGAATACCTGAAGAAGTATCCCGACCGTATCCGCCTGCTGCACATCAAGGATCGCGCCGTGCTGGGGCAGTCGGGCATGATGAACTTCGAAAACATTTTCAAGCAGGCCTATGCCAACGGCATCACAGACTTCTTTGTCGAGCTGGAAGGCGTGAGAGACATTACGCAGTTCGACGGCGTGAAGGGCTGTGCCGACTATCTGCTGGCGGCGCCGTTCGTGAAGTAGTTCGGGATTCGGGAATCAAAGATTCGGGGGCTTGATGGAGAGAATATCTTTGTCGGCCCTTGAATCTTTGTTTTTTTTCAGCGATGGACGTTTATAGACGTATAGAATTAAAATGAATATGGAAAAGCGAATGATTTTTCTTGTGGCCTACATGACTGCGTCGCTGTTTGCCGGCGCGGGTGCGTATGCGTATGCAAAGCAAGGCAACTCTCCGGCCGCCGCGGACGACGATTTCTGCACGCCCGCTGGCGCGGGAGATTTCACGGCGACAGGCGCGATTGTTAATGCCTTTCTCGATACAGTGGAGCCGGGTCTCGATGACGAAGCGAAGATTACGGCGCTAAAAACATGGGTGGAAACGAAAGACTGTGTTTCGAAAGTGGAGATATTCTGCGTTTCCTGCATTAAGACGTATCCGCTGCAGAGCGAACTGCTCGTGACATTCGATGTGAACGGCGAAAAAACCGTGCAGACTCTGGATATTTCGATGGGAAGTCCGCCGAGATTCGCCGGATATCATGACGCGGGCGCGGGATACGCCACTCCGGCAGAGGAGGCGGTTCGGGTATATTTCGCCGGCGGGATTCTGTACGTAAATAGTCCGGCAGCCGAAACGGTCGCCGTGTATTCCGCGGATGGCGCACTGCTCCGGCAGATGCAGAAGCTGTCGGGCGCAGCGACATTCGACCTCGGCAGCCTGCCCGAAGGCGTGCTGATTGCGAAAGGCAGCAGCGGATGGACGGGCAAGATTGCAAATCACTAATGTTTGGAGCTTCGGGCACAGAACCGTCCGGCGCAAAGTATATATAATGAGAGAAAAAATGAAATCAGTATTATCAATAATCGGTTTTTTTTGCATACTGGGCTGTTCCGGCCGGGAATACTGGCATGTAAGAACGGGGCTGGAGCAACGGGAACGGACAGGTATTCATACATTCGCGAAACTGTATGGCTATGTCAGATATTTTTACCCTAATCAACATGCAGCGGAAATAGACTGGTATAAATTTTTGATTTATGGACTGAATGAAATAGAAAGTTGTGAGACGGAGCAGGAGTTAATTGAGAAACTCAAAGAACTTTTCAATCCGATAGTGCCGGAGTTATGTTTCAATGAAAAACCGGTTGAAGCCGACTTGTCACATTTATCGCAAAAAGCGTCGGTTTCATATTGCTGGGAGCACCGGGGAATGGGCGCACAGCCACTTCTTGATAACGTGTTTAAGAGTGAGATTGTCAACACTGATAATACGGATGCCGACTTGCCCGTAACAGACTCTTTGTATTGCTTCCCGGTCAATGAAAGAACTTCAGTTTATTTTCCGGTTGCAATTTCCTATGCGCATGATAATTCTGCGGCTTTGCAGAGATTGATAAAAAGCATCAATAAGATTAAATTCAAATTGTTTACGCACAACACGATTCTGGTGTTTCTGAAAATAAAGCCCAAGGAATATCATTTTTTAGGAAATATGAATTTCAGAATGGCAGACATAATTGTAAGATGGAATATTGTCAGACATTTTTATCCATATTATGAAGAAGACGGTTTGAATGATACATGGGACGAACATCTGGATGCTGCTTTGGATGACGCCGTGAGAAGTGCCAGCCAGACGGAATATTACTATACGGTTTGCAGATTGTTATCCCCGGTGAAGGATTCCCACGTCGAAATATTCAAAAATGCCTATGTCGGCGGAATGGCAGCGAGTTATCTTCCGACGTATTATCCTGATATACAATTAACGTATTGCAATGATACCTGCTACTATATTGCGAGGAACGACAGGGACAGGCTGTTTACTGTTACCTCTGTAAACGGAATATCTGTTGATTCGCTGATAAAATCGAAATCGCGTGTCGTATCCGCATCCACAAGGCAGGGGTTATTCGATAAACTGTTCGAGCGCAATCTGATATTTGAAAGTTTTAAAAAGGATTCCCTGATAAAGATTACATTGACCGGTACGGATCAGTCGCTCGATACTGTTGTTGTGAAAACGGATATGAACTATTATGGGCCTCCCGGAAATGAAAGTAAATTCATTGAGAGATTGAATGACTGCATATATTATATCAACCCGACCGTGTCGATGGACGGTACCCATTATCAGGAGTTTAAAAATCATATTCCGGAATTTAAAAGAGCAAAAGGTCTTATAGTGGATTTAAGAGGCTATCCCGGTTATTATACGACGGATATTATTACACATTTTTCGCAGTCGAAAATCAGATGGGGCGATTTTCGGCTTCCCGTTTATTATTATCCAAACCGGGAACATGTACGCTATGAAGGGCATGCAGACTTTTTAGAGCCGTCAACAGATTATATTCCGGCCCCGGTGGTATTTTTAATCAATTCCAGCTCCATGAGCTATTGCGAAACAATCATTGACGTTTTGAAAGAAAACCGTATCGGGAAATTTATAGGTCAAAATACTATGGGCACAAACGGAGATGTGACGCAAATAAATTTGCCGGTTTATGGCTTTATGATCACTGCGATAAAAGACTTTTCGGGTCATCACGGAGTTGGTATTAGCCCTGATATCGAGGTCGAAACCACTATATCCGATTTGCAGGCCAACAGAGACCGGGTTTTGGAGACAGCAGTAAATTATATCAAGCAGGACCTGGAGAGCAATAATTAAACATACGTTTCCAGCAGTTTGACATGCGGCGAGGGGACGACCTCGACCCACTGCACGGCGGCGGGGAAGAGGACGGTCTGTCCCTGGCGGACGGCGAGTTCGTTTCCGCCGCTGTCGCGAATCAGGGCGCTGCCTTCCGTCAGGATGAAGACGACGAAGGAGTCGAGCGTCGAGAAATCCCTTTTCAGCGTTTTGTCCGCACTCAGGAGGTTCGTCGTGAAATATTTACATTCGACGAGGCGCACGGGTTCGTTTTCGGCCGGCGCGTAGGCGGTGCGGTAGTCGGGATACGGCGTGTAGTCGATGGCGTCCCGGGCCAGGTCGACGTGCAGTTCGCGTGCGTTGCCGTCGGCGTCACGGCGGTTGTAGTCGTAGATGCGGTACGTGATGTTGCTTGTCTGCTGTATCTCGGCGATGAAGCAGCCTGTGCCGATGGCATGCACGCGCCCGGCGGGGAGGAAGAAGACGTCGCCCGGCGCGACGGCGTAGCGTTGCAGCACGTCGGTCAGGCTGTTGTCGGCGACACGCCGCACGTATTCGTCCGCGTCGATGCGGCGCGAGAAGCCGCTGAGGAGCGCGGCGCCGGGCGACGCCTTCACGACGTACCACATCTCCGTCTTGCCGAACGAGCCGTGGCGTTTCCGTGCCAGCTCGTCGTCGGGGTGTACCTGTATTGAGAGATCGTCTCGCGCGTCGATGAACTTTATCAGTAGCGGGAACACGGTTCCGAACTGCCGCATCACTTTTTCGCCGAGCAGTGCGGCGCCGTAGCGCCTGATCAGGTCGTCGACGGTCTGCCCCGCCAGTGTGCCGTTGGCCACTTCGGACCAGTTGCCCTCGACGTGCGAGAGTTCCCAGCTTTCGCCGATTTTTTCGCCGCCCGGAGGCAGTCCCTTGAAGGGGCGAATGTCCGTGCCGCCCCAGATTATTTCTTTCAGTATGGGTTTGAAAAGGAATGGATACATAGTGATGAAGTTCGTTTTTTTTACAGCCGTTTCAGAATCATTGCCGTACGTGCGGGGAGGTAGAGCTTGAGCCATTCCTTGCCTTCGCGTTCGTACAGCGGGTCGTAGTGTGTCGGATATTCCAGCGTGTCGTCCGTCAGCCCGAAGCCTCCGAAGCGCGGTTCGTCCGTATTCAGGACGATGCGATACTTGCCGGCAGGCGTCAGGAAACCGTAGTCCGTAAACGAGCGGCCGGGGCTGAAATTGAAGACGAACAGCAGGTCGCCCCGCATGTAGGCGAGCGTCTGGTCGCCGTCGCTGTCCCAGACCTTCTGCATGGGGAGAGACTGGAAGTCCGTCACGCTGCGTATCAGCGCGAGCATGGCACGGTCGAAATCGCCCAGGTAGCGGTATTTCAGGTTCATGTCGTCGACGAGGCGCCACTGCCGGCGTGCATACCTGTACGACCATCCGTTGCCTTCGCGCGGAAAGTCGATCCATTCGGGATGTCCGAACTCGTTGCCCATGAAGTTGAGGTATCCGCCGTTGATGGTGGTAGCGGTGACGAGGCGTATCATCTTGTGCAGGGCGATGCCGCGGTCGACTGCCATGTTGCGGTCTCCGACCTGCATGTGCCAGTACATGTCGGCGTCGATGAGCCAGAAGACGATCGTCTTGTCGCCCACCAGCGCCTGATCGTGGCTTTCGGCGTAGCTGACGGTTTTCTCGTCGGCGCGGCGGTTGGTCGTTTCGCACCAGATGGTGGAGGGATGCCAATCTTCGTCTTTTTTCTCCTTTAGCGTCCTGATCCAGAAGTCGGGGATGTTCATCGCCATGCGGTAGTCAAAGCCGTATCCGCCGTCGTCGAAGCGTGCCGCCAGTCCGGGCATGCCGCTCACTTCTTCGGCAATCGTGATGGCGTGGGGGTTGACTTCGTGTATCAGCCGGTTTGCGAGCGTCAGGTAGGCGATGGCGTCGTCGTCCTGGCTGCCGTTGTAGTAGTCGCCATAGCAGGTGAAGGCTTCGCCCAGGCCGTGACTGTAATATAGCATCGACGTGACGCCGTCGAAACGGAAGCCGTCGAAGCGGTATTCCTCGAGCCAGAACTTGCAGTTGGAGAGGAGGAAATGCAGCACTTCATTCTTGCCGTAATCGAAGCAGAGCGAGTCCCACTGGCGGTGTTCACGCCGGCTGCCGGCGTGGAAATACTGGTATGGCGTGCCGTCGAAGCGTCCGAGGCCCTCGACTTCGTTGCGGACGGCATGGCTGTGGACGATGTCCATGATCACGGCGATGCCCCGGCCATGCGCCTCGTCGATGAGGCGTTTCAGTTCGTCGGGCGTGCCGAAGCGCGACGAGGCGGCAAAGAAACTGCTCACGTGATAGCCGAACGAGCCGTAGTAGGGGTGTTCCTGTATGGCCATGATTTGTATGGCGTTGTATCCGTCGCGGGCGATGCGCGGCAGCACGTTCGCGCGAAATTCCTCATACGTGCCGGTTCGTTCATCCTCCGTCGCCATGCCGATATGACATTCGTAGATGAGCAGGGGCGACGTGTCGGGTCTGAAGCCGTCGTGCGTGAAGACGTATGGGGCGGGCGGATCCCATACCTGCGCCGAAAAGATGCCGGTCTGTCCGTCCTGCACCACGCGCCGGCACCATGCCGGGATGCGTTCTCCGCTGCCTCCGTCCCATTCCACCAGCAGTTTGTAGAGATCTGCGTGATGCAGCGTTTCGGTGGGCAGGATGATTTCCCAGACGCCGTTTTCGAGCCGTGCGAGGCGGCAGTTTTCGCTCTTCTGCCAGCCGTTGAACGTGCCCGTCAGGTAAATGGCCGTCGCTCCGGGCGCCCATTCGCGCAGCACCCACTCGCCGTCGGCCGTGCGGTGCAGCCCGAAATACAGATAGCCAGAGGCGAAACCGGACAGTGTCTGCCTGCCGCCGGTCAGTTCCGCTTCCTTTGCGAGTACATGTTCGTGGCGCCCTTCGATTGCCCGGGCGTATGGTTCCAGCCAGGGGTCGTTCGCGATCAGTTTCAGCTTTTTCATTATGATTAAAATTCAAAGATT
>JAIRZY010000020.1 GCA_031266995.1 Tannerella sp. | reverse complement strand
TACATTTAGCCACTTCCCGGACAGGGTCGGAACCTTCCGGGACGCTGTATTCGAGTTCGATGTCTGCCATAATCGGATATTTTTCCTTTTTCAGCAGTTGTAAAATATCCTTTATCGGAGTTTCTCCCTGTCCCCACGGTTGATTGACGCCACAACCGTCGGCAGCCGTCGGACCTGTTTTGTCTTTCAGGTGCAGACTGGCTATTCGCGAATGATATTGACGGATGAAATTGCACGGATTTTTGCCCGTTACTCCGAAATAATGGCCCACGTCGAAATTCAGCATGATCGATTTGCTGACTTCCAGAATCGGGTCGTAACTGAAATTCGGGTCGCCCGACTGGCAGTGATTATGGAAAATCAGGTACAGTTTGTGCTTTTCGGCAAATGGCGCCACTGTTTTTGCCACATCGTAAGATACTTCGGTGGTGATACCGACGGCGCCAAGCGTTTTACACACGCGGAAAGCATAGTCGATTTCCTCGGGCGAGCCGAAAGTCTCAAGTTTAAGAATACCGATTTTGACGCCTTTATCCTTAAACATCCTTTTGACTTCCTTAAATTTATCCATCGAAACGGTCGCCCGCCATTCCTTCTGGTTTTCAGCAGGTATGCCGGCGTACGATTCGACGGTGTAACCCATCAATTCAACAGAGCTGAGGCCGGACCTGACGGCGTAATCCAGTGTCGCTTCCAGCGACTGGCCGGGCATATCGCGATAACTGTACGTAATCGTTCCGATCTGTACGCCGCCGAATTTTGAATTTTGTTTTTTGGCTGTTCCGGAGCAGCATAAAATGCCTAATATGGCAATGAATAATAAATTTGTTTTCATATTACTTATAATGAATAGGGTTTTCTATACGGATATTTATAAAGCCGGTGTCCGGCGGCTTCCCGGTCGTCGTCGAAACTGAGCGTAGCGGGATTCCACCTGACAGGCCGTTTCAATTCGGTTGCGATGTTGGCGATACAGCACAGCGTGTTGGTACTGCAACCCGATTCAACCGGCGCGATCGGATTTTTGCGCGAACGGATGCAGTCGATAAAATTCTGCATGTGTCCGGTACTTTTTTCATATTCTCCCGCTGCGATCTTTTTTTCTTCCTTTTTCAGGAGATCGGAATTGGAACATTCGATATAGCCTCGCGTAACCTTCAGCCAGCCTTTGTCTCCGTTGAAACAGATGCCGCTACCGCCTCCCTTTTGGAAGTCCTGCTCGGTTATGACGATGCCGTTTTGATATTTCATGGTCAGGTACTGCGCGCCCCCGTATCCTTTCGGAATAAATTCGCAGGGGCCGGAGCCGTCCATACCGATGGCTGCCTGTGAAATATCGAACATGTGCGCGCCCCAGTCGGCGGTAAAGCCGTTGCCGGTTTCGCAGTACCAGCGCCAGGCTCCCCAGAGCTGCTCGTTTTGCTCCGGTTCCAGCGTGACGGGCGGGCAGAGGTCGGGATGATAGTGAATGTTCGGGTCATTCAGTCCGCCAAGCCACTGATTCCAGTTCAAAGAAGGCGGAACAGGCATTTCGGGCAGGTCAAGCGGTTTTGGCGGGTCGCCGACACGCGAATAGACGGTATCTACATGTCCGATGCCTCCGCCCCGGACGATGGCGATAGCCTGCTGAAATTCCCGGTCGGAGCGTTGCTGGCTGCCCACCTGTAAAACAACGCCGTTTTCACGCACCGCTTTGACCATGGCAAGTCCTTCGGTAACGGTGAACGCTAAGGGTTTCTGCACATACACGTCTTTTTTAGCCTTGCAGGCGTCTATCGTTACAAAAGCGTGCCAGTGGTCGGGAGTGGCAATGCCTACGGCGTCAATATCGGTACGCTCCAGCAAGTCCTGATAAAATTCATACATATCGCAGCGTGCAGGCCTGTTTTGGCTTTTCTGCCACGCTTCCACATTCCGTTTGAAACGCTCGCGCTTGAGCGAATCCACATCGCAACCGGCAACTACCTGAACTCCCGGACAGCCGGTTGCAGCATAGAAATCGGAACGGCCCTGCTGTCCAAGTCCGATCCAGCCCATTACTACCCGGTCGCTCGGCGCTATGCGGACGCCTGCTGCCGTAACCCAACTCGGCAAAACCGTCAATCCTGCCAGTCCCAATGCCGAATAGCCCAAAAATTGGCGTCGGCTCATTTCATTTGATCTTTCTTTCATTGCTTTTAAATTTAAAAATTACTGTAATTACATTGATATTTGTTGTTATTGTTGTAGAGACGCGATGCATCGCGTCTCTACAGTTGATGTTTTTTTACGAATCATTCCACCCAGGTATAAATCATCGCATCTCCCGGATCCACTTCGGTGGTCGGGTTGTAAGCGCCGGCCGGGACGAGGGTGGCGTCTTTCCGGACGCGCTTCACTTTGTCGCCGGTGGCAATGGTGAGTTTCATCGGGTTTTGGAAATCACGGTTCACGATGACCAGAAAACGGCGATTCCCTCTTTCCAGCAGGGAGACTACCGCGCCGCTGTCGCCCGTTTCGAGGGCGGGGATCTGTTCGGGCAAAGCGCCCAGCATCTTCGTTCCTTTCGGTATCCTTTTTCCCGTATGCCTTACCCAGACCGGTTTCGAGCCGAGAAACACGCCTGCGAGGGTCTGGATTTCGTCGTTGACCCGTTTCACACGGTCGTAAATAACCGTTCGCTTGCCGTCGAAGCCGAGTATGGCGTCGCGGGTGGTGTGGCCGCCCATGCCGTCAAGCTCAGGCCAGGGCATGTAGGTGAAATACTGTAGCCCCTGTGCGCCATATGCCAGATTGCTGTATTGCTGGAGTTTGAGTTCTCCAACGGTCGGCACGGGATAACTCGCATGAGGTACTGCATTTACATATGTCCAGAACGGCAAGCCGTGTTTTTGGCTGCATACCAGAATGTCTTCCAGATTATCATAAAACCCCTCTTCCTGAAAATGTTTTCCGTTTTCATCTTCTCCTATTGAATACCGGTCGTAGGAAATGACAGGGACGGGAGCTACACGTAAAAACGAATCCACAAATTCTACATACGAGCCGTTAATCAGCGTTTCAGGGATTTTGGGCAGCATGTTGACATAACAGGCATGTATGGTGTCCACCGACTGGATCTGTTTTACCAGTTCTCCCACCTTGGGAAAAGCGTCGGCGTGCGGCTCGTCGGCCAGGGAATAGAAGTCCAGCGCCGGGTATTTCATCAGCCTTTGTATATATGCTGTGTCGAGTCCATGGGGATGTATACCCAATTTGACGCCTGCCTTTTGAGCGTTTTTTAAGATTTTGTCGAGCGTTTCCCACTCTGCGCCGGTTATACAGACATTGATTCCACATTCTTTCATTTCCTGCAAGCGTTCTACGCTATTCTCTTCTGCGATAAGTTTGGGGGTCACGGCGGTCACGATGCGCAGCACGCCGTCCGCTTGCAGCCGCTCCTGCGCAACGGCAGGAAATACAGGAAATACAGTGGCGGCTGCCAATACTACTTTTAAAAAATCAATTCTTTTCATTTGCTTTTTTATTATTAATTATTAATTTATGTTTCACAGGGACGTTGCCCTGCGCTAATTATTTCCCGTTACCTAACAGAATACCGTTTCCATGTCGATAACCGGCCAGGGCTTGGCATTTTTCCATTCTCCCCGCGTAAAATCAGGTATATCAACGGGGGCGCTGCGGTTATCGACCGAGCGTTCGGTAAGTTCCACAAGACACGACCACGCAGCGGCGTCATAAACGTCCTGGTCGGTCGGCAAACCGTTTTGCAGGCAATAAATCAGTCTCCAAATCATGGTATAGTCCATTCCTCCGTGACCTCCAATCGCGCGTGCTTTCTCTCCTATATATTTCGAAAGCGGATGTTCGTATTCTTTCATCACTTCCCGGAATTTTTCCGGACTCAGAAATTCATGCGGATTAGGCGGAATGGCAATTCTTTCATCAGGCCATTTGACGGCCATGCCCTTCGTGCCTGTGATTTTATGAATACGGTCGTAAGGACGCGGACTTGCAACGTCGTGCCCTACAAGAATCGTATGCCCGTTGACTGTGCGAATCACCGTAAGGTTGATATCGCCTTTTTTGAAAGGCGTTTTGGCCTCAGGAGAGTTTTTGCCGAATTTTTCTTCCAGTACAAGCGTCAATCCGTATTGTCTGGTGGAAGTCGAAGTCAGATAATCGAACCTGTCGCCACGGTTGATGCCCATAATCTGAGCCACAGGTCCTAATCCGTGGGTAGGATAGGGATTGCCATCGTGCAGACGGTTAAAATCGCCGCGCCAGTTTTTCCAGCCGGGGATATGCGCTTTCAAATCTGCTATACCACCGCTCAAACAGTGATAATAAGCGCCTTCGCCGTGAATGATCTCGCCAAACAGACCTTTGCGCGCCATATTCAGGGT
>JAIRZY010000282.1 GCA_031266995.1 Tannerella sp. | reverse complement strand
AGACGCGGGCACCCCAGGGGTGCCGGGCTCTCGGAACTTCCGGGACGCCGGCACCCCAAGGGTGCCGGGTGGCCGAAGTTTGTATAAAAGCGGTCGATGTGGCGGATTAGCGGCTCGATGCCTTCGAACGGGGGGTGATGCGGGGGATGGCGGATGTTTTAAATTGCAGGGGGTATGAGAGGGATGTGTTTCAGGCAGACGTGGAATCTGTTGAGGCAGGAGAGGCTGTTTGGCGCGATCTATATCGTGGGGACGGGGCTGTCGATTACGGTGGTGATGGTGTTGTCTATTATATATTATGTACGCGTAGGAGATATTTATCCGGAGACGAACCGGGGCCGTCTGCTGATCACGGGGCGGGTGACGGAGCGGCTGAAGGACGGGAGTAACCGGCGCAATGCGGGTCTGTCGCCGGACGCGGTGGAGCGCTGCTTTGCGTCGCTGCGGAGCGCGGAGGCGGTGACGGCGGTGTATGCGACGGGAGAGAGAAGCCGGGTCGAGACGGAAGGGGGCGACGGGATGCTGCGGGTGGATGCGAAATATGTGGACGCGGATTTCTGGCGCGTGTTTCCGTTCCGGTTTGTGAGCGGGAGGGCGTTCGACGGGGCGGAGTTCCGTTCGGGCGTGCGGACGGCCGTGATCGCGGAGTCGCTTGCGCGACGGGTGTTCGGTACGGCGGACGCGGCGGGGCGTGTGATTCAATTTAATTTTTATTCTTACCGCGTATGCGGGGTGGTGCGCGACGCGCCGTTTGCGGCGAGGTGGTCGTATGCGCAGTTGTGGGCGCCGTATACGGTGCACGAGGGTTCGCGCCGTGCGTCCGGCGCCGAGGGCGTGCTGGGCGGGATGACGGTTTACGTGCTGGCGCCGTCGGCCGGCGGGCGCGCGGAGGTGCGCCGGGAGGTGGCGGAAAACGTGCGGCGGTATAACGGGACGCTGCGGGAGGTGGAGCTGGAGCTGCGCGGGCAGCCTGACCGCCAGTGGCAGGCGGCGCTGCGTCCGGCCGGAGACGGGGAGGCGGACTGGGCGTCCGTGCTGCGACGGTTCGGGGGGATGCTTTTCGTGCTGGTGCTGGTGCCGGCCGTGAGCCTGTCGGGGATGACCGATTCGCGGATGGAGCGCCGCATGGTCGAGATGGGCGTGCGCCGCGCGTTCGGTGCGCCGGTGCGCAGCCTGATGATGCAGATCATGACGGAAAACTTTCTTTTCACGCTGCCGGGCGGCATCCTCGGGCTGCTTTTGTCGTACGCGGTGATCATTTTGGGAAGGAACTGGATTCTGCAGCTTGGCGGCGTGGCGGTCGACGTGGCGCCTGCGGGTGCCGGCGTGATGTTTACGCCGGCGATGCTGCTGAACATGCCGGTTTTCGCCATCGCGCTGGCGGTGTGCTTTCTCCTCAACCTGATGTCGGCGCTGATTCCTGCATGGCGACATGCGCGGCGGGCGATCGTCTATTCGTTACATTCGAGCAATCATCCGCCATGCTGAAATCCATTCTGACACAAATCATGAACCGGAAGCGGAGCAACGGATGGGTGGCGGCGGAGCTTTTCCTGGTGTTCATCTTCGTATGGTTTATTACCGATTATTTCTTTGTACTGGCCTGCAACTGTGCGATTCCCAATCACCGCAGCATGGCGCATACGTGGCAGGTGAGCATGGCGCCGTATCCGCCGGTTCATCCGCGATACAGCGCGGCGGAGGCGGGTGACGAGGCGATGCGCGCGAGCCGCGAACGTATCCTCGGGATTCTGAAAAATTATCCTGACGTGGAGGCGGTGGCCGTTACATTTATATCTTCGGATCCGGAGAACCGCAGTGCGGCCGGCAGCCCGACGCTTTACGGAGAGCGCGATACGGCGGTGTCCGTGCGCGGGCAGGAGGTATTTATCGACGCCGGCGAGGATTTTTTCCGCGTGTTCAATTATACGTCCGGAGACGGCGGGGCGGCCGTGTCGGTGCACGACTTCGACTGGTCGGCGCCGGGCAGCGTCGTCATCGGGCGCCTTGCGGCGGAGCGGCTCTATCCGGGCGAGCGGGCGACGGGGAAGCGGCTGACGCGCCGACCGGGGGATTTCGACGGGGCGCAGGTCATCGCGGGCGTGGTGGACGACATTAAACGCTACGATTACGAGCGCCCGCAACATGCCTTCTACAGTGCCGACCCGGCGTTTCACTGGGGATTCGGGAGCATCTCGATACGCAGCAGCGCGCGGATTGCGGACGGGCTGTTTCGCGAAGCGTTTATGAAAGAGATGCCTGCGCGGTTGCAGGTGGGCAACTTCTATTTTGATGAAATAATTCCATACAGCCGGATATCGAGTGAGACGCGCGAGCGTTCGGGCCTGGGCAATGCTGTGCGCGAGCGCGCCGGGCTGATGATTTTTCTGCTGCTGAACGTCCTGCTGTGCGTCACGGGGACGTTTTTCTATCGCGTCGGTACACGTCTGGGCGAGACGGGCATACGGATGGCGATGGGCGCGAGCGCGGCGGGGATCCGTCGCATGTTTGTTGTCGAGGGGCTGCTGCTGCTGGCGGTCGCGGCGCTGCCGGCTGTGGCGGTCGAGCTTCACCTGGTGCTCGCGGGACTGATTGACACGGCGGGTAAAACGTATGTGGACAAGGTCTTTCTGCCCGACCGGACGGCGCTGCGCTTCGTGATCACGAACGTCGTTACGTGGGTGGTGATGGCGTCCGTCATCGCTGCCGCCGTGTGGATTCCGGCGCGGCGGGCGGCCGGCATGGCGCCTGCGGAGGCGCTGAGAGAAGAGTAATTTAATATTCAATGATTCAAAGATTCAAAAATTCCATGATTTAAATACATGAGAGGATGAACAGATATTTACAGTATTTCGTGCAGGCGTGGAACATTATCCGGCAGGAGAGGCTTTTCAGCGTCATATATATCGTTGGCACGGGGCTTTCCGTGACGATGGTGATGGCGCTGTCGATTGTCTTTTATATTAAAATTGCAAACATTTATCCGGAAACGAACCGCGACCGCCTGCTGGTGGTCCGGACGGCGGTGGAGACGGCACGGAACGGGGATATGAGCGTCGCCTTCCTCTCGCCGCAGACGGTGGAGGCGTGCTTCGCGTCGCTGCAGAGCGCGGAGGCGGTGAGTGTCGTTGTGCGCAGTATGGGCGGCAAGTCGTTCATTCAGCCGGACGGGACGGAGGAACAGTTGAATGTCGCGCTCAAGTATGTGGACGGGAATTTCTGGACTGTGTTCCCGTTTCGCTTCGTGGACGGGCGGGCGTTCGGCGAGCCGGACGTGCGGTCGGGCATCAGGACGGCGGTGATCGCCGAGTCGCTGGCGCGGCGACTGTTCGGGACGGCCGAAGCGGAGGGGCGGGTGTTCAGCCTTGACTTTGAACCGTGTCGCGTATGCGGCGTGGTTCGCGACGCCTCGTTTCTCACCGATCATGCGTTTGCCGAGGTGTGGATGCCCTACACGCTCTGTCCCGGCTACGATGACGCGTTCGGCCACGCACTGGGGCGCATGGCGGTCTACATCCTCGCGCCGACGGGCCGCGGGATGGACGGCGTGCGGCAGGAAGTGGCGGAAAACGTACGCCGGTATAACCTGACGCTGGGCGACGAGGCCGAGTTCAGCATCGCGGGGCAGCCCGACACGCAGTGGCAGACGGCCCTGCGCCCGGACGGCACCTGGACGGCGGTGGATTTCGGGCGCCTCATACTGCAGTATGCGCTCGTCTTTCTTGTCCTGCTGCTCGTGCCGGCCGTCAGTCTTTCGGGCATGACGCATTCGCGGATGGAACGCCGTATGGCGGAGACGGGCGTGCGGCGCGCGTTCGGCGCAACGGCGCGCGGGCTGATGATGCAGATCGTGACGGAGAATCTGCTCTTCACGCTGCTCGGCGGCGCGGTCGGGCTGCTGGCATCGTACGCGCTGGTGGCGCTGAGCCGGGGGTGGATGATGCAGCTCATGGGGGCGGGTGCGGGCGCGGTCGGGCTTGCGGGGAGCGCAGGCGTCGTGCTCTCGCCGTCCATGCTGCTGAACTGGACGGTGTTCCTCATCGCGCTCGCGATCTGCTTCGTGCTGAACCTGCTCTCGTCGCTCGTCCCGGCGTGGATCCATTCGCGCCGCGCAATTGTCCATTCATTAAACAGATAAAAAATATTACGGTCATGCTGACATCCATCCTGAAACAAATCCTGAACCAGCGGCGGAGCAACGCCTGGATAGTGGCGGAGCTGATGCTCGTCTTTTGCCTCGTGTGGTACATCGCCGACTATCTGTTCGTTTACACATATAATCTGAACATTCCGGGTCACAGCGACCTGCGCCATGCGTGGCAGATCACGCTCGGCGAATACCCGCCAAACTATTCGCGGTACAGCGACGCCGAAAGCACCGACGAGGCGCGCGAAGCGAATTTCGAGCGCATCCTGCGGTTGCTGCGCGACGCGCCCGGCATCGAAGCCATCGCCGTGCTGTCCGCACGCTCCGGGCCGGCCTCGATCGTATACATGGGCAGCTCCCTGCAAAGCGCGGACGACAGCACGCTGTTCGTACCCGGTCAGCAGGTCGAGGTCGATCCGCGCGACGACTTCTTCCGTGTCTTTGCGCATACGACGGACGGCGGCAGGGCGGCATCGTCGCGCGACTTTGGCCTCGACGATCCGCGGCGCATCGTCATCACCCGCTCCGTTGCCGGCCGCCTCTTTCCGGACGGCAGCCCGGCCGTCGGGCGGACGGTGCTCTACCGGCGCGAGCCTTACACCGTCGCCGGCGTCATCGACGACGTCAAGCGGTTCGACTACCTCCGGCCACAGAGCACGTTCTACATCTTCTCCGACCGCCACCGCGCCGCCCGCCTGCCCGACGCTGCCATCGCCGTCCGGAGCCATCCGTCGGCCGGGAAAGCCTTCGGCGAAATGTTTAAGGCGGATATGACCGCCCGCCTTCAAGTGGGCAACTTCTACCTGCGGAGCATTGTCGCCTATACCGGCGTGGCCGAAGAGACGGCGGAGCTGTTTGGCATCAGTAAAGACGTGCGCGTCCGGACGTACCTGATGGCGTTCTTCCTGCTCAACGTCCTGCTCTGCGTGACGGGCACGTTCCGTTACCGCGTCAATATGCGCCGCGAGGAAATCGGCACGCGCCGTGCGCTTGGCGCCAGCTCGTCCGGCGTGCGCAACGCCCTGCTGCTCGAGGGCCTCTGCCTGCTGACCGTGGCCATGCTGCCGGCGGTCGCGATAGAATTTCACTTCGTACACGCCGGACTGATTGATACGCTGGGCAAAAACGCCAACGAGACGGGCCTCTACCTGCCCGACCGCACGTATCTCCGCTTCCTCATCACGAACGCCATCACGTGGGCCGTCATGGCCGCCGTCATCATCGCCGCCATCTGGCTGCCCGCACGCCGCGCCGCCGCCCTCACGCCGGCCGAAGCGCTGCATTATGAATAAGTCAAAATTAAATATCCAATAACCCGAAGATTACGCATATCCCGATTTAGCAACACAATAAAGAATATAAGAAATCATGAACAGGTATTTACAGTATTTCCGGCAGGCCTGGAACATCATCCGGCAGGAGCGGCTCTTCAGCGGCATATACATCGTCGGCACCGGGCTGTCGATCACGATGGTCATGGCGCTCTCGATCGTTTTCTACATCAAGATTGCAAACATCTATCCCGAGACGAACCGCGACCGCCTGCTGATCGTCAAAAGCGCAACGGGGAAAGAGGCAAAGACAAACAGCCAGTTTAGTTCAAGCCTTGCATACAGCGTTGTCGAGACGTGCTTCCTGCCGCTGGAAAGCGCCGAAGCGGTCAGCGCCGTGCTGGACACATGGGACAAGGAAGGGCGCGTGCAGCCGGAGGGCAGCCGCGATCAGTGGCCCGTGACGGTCAAACACGTCGACACGAACTTCTGGACCGTCTTCCCGTTCCGCTTCGTCAGCGGGAAACCGTTTACGGAGGCCGACATGCAGTCGTCGATACAGACCGCCGTGATTGCCGAATCGCTCGCCCGGCGGCTCTTCGGGACGGCTGACGCTACGGGGCGGACGGTGAGCCTCAACTTCCGGCAGTACCGCGTGTGCGGTGTCGTCAGGGATGCTTCCCTCATCACCGAACGGACGTATGCGCAACTGTGGCTACCCTACACCCTCATGGATTACAGGAATGGCGACGGCCCCGGCAATTTGATGGGCAGCATGATCGTTTATATCCTCGCGCCTTCGGCCGGGAGCGTGGAGCAGGTGCGGCAGGAGGCGATTGCGAACGTCAACCGGCTCAACCAGTCGCTGGACGACGTAGAGTTTAGCATACTCGGACAGCCCGACCGGCAGTGGCAGACCATCTTCCGCTTCTGGTCGAACAGTGAGCCGGACTTCGGCATCATCCTGTGTCAGTATGGCCTCATCTTCCTCGTCCTGCTGCTCGTGCCGGCGGTCAGCCTGTCCGGGATGACCGATTCGCGCATGGAACGCCGCATGACGGAGATGGGCGTGCGTCGCGCTTTCGGCGCCCGCGTCAGTGGTCTGATGACGCAGATTATTGCGGAGAACCTGCTCTTCACGCTCCTGGGCGGCGTCATCGGGCTGCTGGCGTCCTGGCTGATTGTCGTGCTCGGGCGGAGCTGGATTATGGAAATCGGGCAGTCGTTCGTAAACCTGCCCGTCGAGGGCACCGAAGTCACTCTCTCGCCTTCCATGCTGCTCAACCTGCCCGTCTTCGCCATCGCTCTGGCGATATGTTTCGTGCTCAATCTGCTTTCGTCCCTCATACCCGCGTGGCGCAACGCGCGCAGGGAAATAATTCATTCGTTAAATGCTAAACAGTAAACCGACATGTTAAAGTCCATATTCACACAAATCCTGAACCGCAAGCGGAGCAACGCGTGGCTCGTCGTAGAGCTGCTGCTCGTCTATTTCCTGACATGGTTCATCGCCGACTATCTGTTTGTCCTCGTCTACAATCAGAACATTCCCGACGGCCGCAACATCCGGCACACGTGGCAGATCGTGCTCGACGAATACCCTGACACGCATCCCCGCTACAGCGCGGACGAGAACACGGCGGAAGCCCGCGAAGCCAATTTCGCCCGCGTCCTCCAGATGCTGCACGACTATCCCGGCGTCGAAGCCGTCGGCATCTCGTTCAACGGCTCCAACCCCGGAAGCGGAAACTATCACGGCCGGGTGTTCACAAGCGCGGACGACTCGACGAAGTCCGCGGGCGGTCAGCAAATCATGTTAGACCCCGGCGAAGACTTCTTCCGCGTCTTTGCCTATACCTCCGGAGAGGGAAAGCAGGCGGTCTCGATGCGCGACTTCGACACGGCCCGCCCCGACGGCGTCATCCTCGGACGAATGACGGCCGAGCTGCTCTTTCCCGGCACGTCGGCCGTAGGAAAACAGCTCTCCGGCAACGGCGAAACGCCTCTTAACGTCATCGGCGTCGTGGACGACATCAAGCGCTTCGGATACCGGCGCCCCCAGCATGCGTACTACCTTTTCTACCGCACGGACGCCGGCAATCTGCGAACCGCCGCCATTTCCGTCCGCAGTCGCGCCGCAGCAGGCAATGCCTTCGGCGAAACGCTCAAGAAGGACATGACCGAGCGTCTGCAGGCGGGAAACTTCTACATGAAAAGCGTCATATCATACGGCAAGATTGCTTCCAATACGAAAAAAATGTTCGGCATGAGCGACGACATACGCACGAAAGTGGCGCTGATGATTTTCTTCCTGCTGAACATCCTCCTCTGCGTGACGGGCACGTTCTGGCACCGCGTCAGCGCCCGCCGCGAAGAAATCGGCATCCGCCGGGCGCTGGGGTCGAGCGCGGCAGGCATCCGATACCTGCTCCTCGCCGAGGGGCTGGCGCTGCTCACCATTGCCATGCTGCCGGCCCTGTTCGTCGAGGTTCAGTATATTTCCGCAGGCCTGATCGACACGATGGGCACAAACAGCGACGACAACATCATCCGCCTGCCCGACCGCATGTGGCTGCGGTTCCTGATAGCAAACGCCATCACGTGGACGGTCATGGCCGCGGTGATCGCCGTCGCCGTATGGTTGCCGGCGCGGCGGGCGGTGGCGCTGCCCACGGCGGAAGCGCTGCATTATGAGTAAATCAAAGATTCGGAATTTATCCCGAAATGTCCATTGGCCCTCCCGGAACTTTTCAGAACCGGAGCCGGTTCCGATCAGTTCAGTCGTAACTTTTCAGAACCGGAGCCGATTCCGATCAGTTCTGTCGTAACTTTTCAGAACCGGAGCCGATTCCGATCAGTTCTGTCGTAACTTGCGGCAAGGTTACCACCCACAGTGGCAAATCTCCCGGAGTTTCCAGCAGGGTTGCCACTCATGGTGGAAAGTCTCCCGGAGTTTCCGGCAGGAT
>JAIRZY010000236.1 GCA_031266995.1 Tannerella sp. | reverse complement strand
TGCGCTGCCCGCGCCGCCTCCGAGTGCGATCAGTATCAGCGTCCGCGTCATTTCTCTATCCGTATGCGGGCATCTACGGCGATGATGCCCCTGTCGGTAGCCAGCAGCGG
The DNA here is from genome assembly GCA_031266995.1 of Tannerella sp. Classification (GTDB taxonomy): domain Bacteria; phylum Bacteroidota; class Bacteroidia; order Bacteroidales; family Tannerellaceae; genus Tannerella. The sequence goes on along the minus strand of JAIRZY010000236.1, from coordinate 8,658 downwards.
GTTGATGTCCAGCTCTTTTATTTCGACGGCAAACCGCAGCAGGGCCGAGAGGCGGACGATGATGCGCGCGAACTCCAGCTCGTCGATGCCGCTCTGCCCGCGTGCGCCCTCGAAGACGCGATGGCCCTTGAGCGAGCGTATCATCGAGAGCGCCTCGCCGGTCGAGAGGGGGGCCAGCCCCGAGGCGACGTCGCGGAAGATCTCGACAAAGATGCCGCCCAGCCCGCAGAGCACGATGTGGCCGAAGCGCTCCTCGTACGTGGCGCCGGCAAACAGCTCGATGCCCTTCAGCATCGGCTGGATCATGACGGCGGTGACGCCCGCGATGTGCATCAGCCGGCGAAACTCTATCTCGAGGTGCTCCTCGGAGCGGATGTTCAGCACCACGCCTCCGACGTCGGACTTGTGAACGGGGCCAACTACCTTGGCTACTACGGGATAGCGCACGGCGGCCGCAAAGTCGCGCACCTCCTCCCAGCGGTCGGACACGACCTCGTCTACCAGCGCAATGCCGGAGGCGCGAAACAGGTCGTGCACCAGGTGCGGAGCAATGTATCCCGGCTCTGTGATGCCGTCGATGATGCGGCGGATGGCAGGCACGTCGACGCTCTTCAGTTCCAGGCTGTTGGCCGGTGGCGAGGGCGTCTTCAGTATCTTGGTCAGCACGTCGGCCAGCCCCGCCTCGTCGCTGAAATTGACGTGTCCCAGCTTGACAAAATAGTCGGTCTCCTCACACGCCGTTGAGACGGAGGGAAGGACGGGGAAGATTGGCTTCGAACACGTCCGCATCTTGCTGTCCAGCACGTCGTAAGCTTCATACACGCGCGTCAGTCCGGGGCTGCCGAATATGACCGCGATGCCGTCGATGCCGTCGAACTTCGACTCGCAGTAATCAATGGCAAGCGCCAGGTGCTCAGGCCTTCCCGTGCCGAGGATGTCGATCGGGTTGCAGACCGACGAGCCGGGGAGGAGCTGCTCCTTCAGCCCGGCCGCCTGTGGCGCGTCCGACAGCAGGGGGATTTCCAGGCCACCCCTGGCCAGTGCGTCGGTCAGTATTACCGCCGGGCCGCCGGCGTGGGTCACGATGGCGATGTTTTTACCTTTCAGTTCTTTAAGCGTAAATACGGCTCCGGCCGTGGCCAGCTCCTCGCGGCTGAAGCAGCGGACAACGCCGGCCTTGCGCAGCAGGGCTTCAACGGCCAGGTCGGGGTTGGTCATCGCGCCTGTGTGTGACGACGCGGCGCGGCTGCCCGACTCGGACGTGCCCGACTTGATGGCGGCGATGCGGCAGCCTTTGCGTATCAGCGAGCTGGTGTGTTCCAGCAGCTTGTCGGGGTCTTTGATGGATTCGATGTATAGCAGTTTGATGGCCGGATCCGTCTCGGGATTGAAGCGCAGGTCCATGTATTCCAGCACGTCCTCGACGCATATCTGCCCCGCGTTGCCGACCGACCACACGGAGTTGAAGCGCAGCCCGCGCCGTATGGACGACTCCATGATGAAGAGCGCCGTGCCTCCCGAGCTGGAGATCATGTCGACGCCGAATGGATCCATCTCAGGAATGGGCAGTGTGAACAGGCTGTGGTGGTAGCGGTTAAGCAGTCCGATGCAGTTGGGGCCAAGCAGCGCCGCGCCGGCGTCGGAGGCTACCTGCGCAATTTGCGTTTCGAGCAGGCGCCCTTCTTCGGACGTCTCGCCAAACCCGGCGGTGAACATGATGAAGGCCTTCACCTGCTTTTCCTGTGCCAGCACGGTGACGGTCTCAAGACACGACGGGGCGGGCACCGAGATGATCGCCATATCGGTCGGCGGGATGTCGCGCACGTGCCTGTAGCACGGCAGTCCCTGCACCGTTTCTTCGCGGGCGTTGACTGCGTACAGCTTGCCTGCATAGTTACCGTTCAGCAGGTTGCGGATGCAGTTCCCGCCCGGCTTGGAGGTCTTGTTCGAACCCCCGACGACGACGATGCTCTTCGGATTGATCAGTTCTTCTGTAATCATAGTTTCAGATAAATAATAAAGTTGCTTACCGTGCAAAAGTAGGGAAAAGGGCGTACACGTCCAACTATTTATGGTTTATTATGGACATCGCAGGCGCCGGGGATTCAAAGACCCGAATGTGAGGCGGACGACGGGCGCGGCAGGATAAAAAAAACCGGCCCCGTCGAGGAGGCCGGCCTTTATCCGGTTGAGCCTGTGCAGGCCGGTTATCCGTTTACCTTCTTCATGTGAACGATGAGTTCCAGCACCTTGTTGGAATAGCCCCACTCGTTGTCGTACCATGCGATGACCTTTACGAATTTGTCCGTAAGGGCAATGCCCGCCTTTGCGTCGAAGATGGACGTGCGGGAGTCGCCGACGAAGTCCGACGAAACCACGTCGTCCTCCGTATACCCGAGGATGCCCTTCAGCTCGCCTTCGGAAGCGGCTTTCATCGCTGTCTTGATGTCTTCGTACGAGGTCGGTTTGGCAAGATTAACCGTCAGGTCGACGACGGAAACGTCCAGCGTCGGGATGCGGAGCGACATGCCAGTCAGCTTGCCGTTGAGCTGTGGGATCACTTTGCCGACGGCCTTGGCAGCGCCGGTCGATGAGGGGATGATGTTGCCCGACGCCGCGCGGCCGCCGCGCCAGTCTTTGGCCGAGGGGCCGTCTACCGTCTTCTGCGTGGCGGTAGTAGCGTGTACGGTCGTCATCAGGCCGTCTACGATTCCGAACTTGTCGTTCAGCACCTTGGCGATGGGCGCCAGGCAGTTGGTCGTACATGAGGCGTTGGAGACGAACTGCGTGCCCTTCACATACGCGTCGAGGTTTACGCCGCATACGAACATCGGCGTGTCGTCTTTCGACGGGGCTGACATGACGACGTATTTCGCGCCCGCGTCGATATGCCCCTGCGCCTTGTCTTTCGACAGGAACAGGCCGGTCGATTCGACCACATATTCGGCGCCTGCCGCACCCCAGTTCAGGTTGGCGGGATCTTTCTCCGCCGTGACGCGGATGGCATTGCCGTTTACGATCAGCTTGCCGTCCTGAATGTCAATCGTGCCGTCGAACTGGCCGTGTACCGTGTCATACTTCAGCATGTATGCCATGTAGTCCACACTGATCAGGTCATTGATACCTACTACCTGAATGTCGTTTCTCTTTTGGGCTGCGCGGAACACCAGGCGTCCGATGCGGCCAAAACCGTTAATACCTACTTTAATCATTTCAATCGTCTTTAAAGTTTTAAGTTATAAATGTTGTAAAATACTTCCGTCAGCAGCCGCAAGGCGTTGCACAGCCTGCAAGCATCAGAATGAAGCCCGAACCTGTAATTATGTAAAACAAATATCGTTTCATCGCGTATTTCCTGTTTCTCAGCTTCAACCGGGTGCAAATTTAGCGTATTTTTTCATAAAGGCAGTCGCCCGGACAAGAAAAAGATGCTCTATAACATAATTTATGCTTTGCGAAGAATGAAAACGGGAGAGCCGGCTGATGAGCATGTGAGGGTTGGCAAATGAGAGAATGGGGGAATGAGAAAATGTGAGAATGGATAGCTCCATCCTCACATTCACGCATCCGGATCTTTCGATCCTGAATCTTTGAATCTTGAATTTACCTTGTCGGCATGATGAAGGTCAGCGGTTTCTCCCGCCGAAGCATTCTGGACGCCTCGCCTGTGAGAAACAGGTAATGGTCGCTTGGCTCTTCGTCGAGGCCGAGGAACTTCGCGTCTTCGCTCACCGGCGGATCGTTTGTCACCTTGAAGATGGCCGTACCCTCGTTCACTTCGTCGAACATAGCGACGTAGAGCATTTCCGCCCCGGCATTGATGGCCGTAGCGATCTGGCTCCAGTAGAATCGTCCGCCCTGGCGCGGGATGGAACCCAGCGGTTTCGGCTCTTCGGAACGCGAACCCTTGCTCAGGTTATACCAGCTAAAGCCGGGAGTTACGCACGGCACGTAGCTGACGTTGTTTTCCTTACACCACTTGATGTCTCCCATGATGACGTCGCGGTAGCGGTTCATCTCGTAGTGCAGGAGCGGGGTGAAGCGCTGCACCATCCAGGGCATGACGAGGTCAGCCTTGCGGATAAGGTCGTGAAGGTACGGGTCGGGCAGGCAGTCCGAGTTCAGGTCGCGCCAGTAGGTCGGGACGCCCAGCATCACGCTGCAGCCGCCGTAGACGGGGTCGTTCTGCAGGAAGTCGATGAACCGTTCGATGCCGATGTTGCGGATGTTGTACGGCCGGTCGGGGAAGCCCAGCCCCCAGATGGTGACCAGCGGCTTGCCGTTGAAGAACAGGTAGGTCTGCTTCCCCTTCTGGTTGGTGACCTTCACGGAGTCGACCAGATACTTCCAGTCCTCGATGAGGCTTGAGCAGTCTTCGCCCGAACCTTTCAGGCCGGACAGGTCGTACATGACGGCGATGGCGCGCTCATATTTCGAGGCGGCCTCGAATGCGTTGGGGATGACGCTGCTGCGTCCGCGGGCATCGGGACGCGCCGCGCTGAAGAAGCGCTGCATGAACACGCCGTCCACGCCATACTCCTTCATCCACTTGAAATGCAGATCGACGGTACTCTTGTCGTTGGAGTTGAAGAAGCGGGCGACGCTGCCGTCCTTGTGCTTCAGCCCCGTGGGGTAAGTCTTCTCGTATTCACGCACGTCGGGCCACATGTCGATGCGCACCTGTTTCGCGTCGGGATACATCACGCCGTTGTCCGGCACGCGAAACCATCCCTGATAGCCCGCCATTGCCAGGCCTTTGTACGACGGATACATCGTCGTCTTCGAATGTTTTGTCTGCGCGACGGCCGATACCGCATACAGTCCGGCCAGCGCCATAATCAATAATGTTTTTCTGTTCATAATCAAATATTTTAAGTGTGTGTCAAATTAAAGAAATCCGGGAGGCTATTCCGTGACCGTCAGGCTCCCTTCCAGAAGGATGTTGTCGGAGGCGCGTCCCGCCATGACGGTAAACTCGCCCGGTTCGACGACGCGCTTCATCTCCCTGTTCCAGAGCCAGAGCGCCTCCGCGCCGATGTGGAAGTCCACCTCGCGGCTCTCGCCCGGCTTGAGGCTGACGCGCCGGAAGCCTTTCAGCGCCTTCACGGGCGTGGCGACGGAGCCGGTCACGTCGCGGATATACAACTGTACGACTTCCTCGCCCTCCCTGTCGCCGGTGTTCGTGACGGTCAGCCGGACCGTGGCGCTGCCGTCAGGGCCGATCTGTCCGGGCGAAACGTTCATGTTCGAATACTCGAAAGTCGTATAGCTCAGCCCGTGGCCGAAGGCATAGAGCGGGCCTCTTTTTTCGTCGACGTAGGCGTGTCTCGACGACGGCTTGCCGTAGTAGTAGAACGGCACCTGTCCGATAGACCGCGGAATCGTGACGGACAGCTTTCCGGACGGATTCACCCGTCCCAGCAGGACGTCCGCGATGGCCAGTCCGCCCTTCTCGCCCGAAAACCAGGTCTCGAGGACGGCCGGGACGCTCTGCGCTATTTCGTTCACGGCGAGGGGCCGTCCGTTGAAGAGGACGGCGACGGTCGGCGTCCCCGTGGTCTGCAGGGCGTTGACGAGGTTCGTCTGTTCACTGTCGAGGGTGATGTCGGCGCGGTCTTTCCCTTCGCCCACGATTCGCATGTTTTCGCCTACTACTACGACGACCACGTCCGAGCTGCGCGCCAGGCTGACGGCGCGCTGGAGCAGTCCGCTCTCCGTCCCGCGGAACGAATAGCCCTTTTCGAACGCAACCGTCTGGCCTTTGCCGGCGCGCTGCCGCAGTCCGTCCAGGATCGAGATGCCCTGCTTGCGCGGATGCGAGTAGCCGCCGGGATACGTGCTCTCGGCAAGCTCGCCGACGACGGCGATCCGGAGGTTTTCCTTCTCGAGCGGCAGGACGCTGCCTTCGTTCTTGAGGAGGACGATGCTTTTCTGCGCAGCTTCGAGCGCGAGCGCCTGATGCGCGTCGCTGTGGAACGTCTCCAGCAGCGCGGGATCGGTGTAGGGCGATTCGAACAGTCCGAGCAGGAACTTCACCCTGAGGATGTCGCGCACGGCGTTGTCCAGCTCCCTGCCGGTGAGCAGTCCCGTCGCGAGGGCCTCTTCGACGGCGGCCAGCAGGGTCGCATGTCCGAAGTCGTAGAACTGCATGTTCAGTCCCGCCTTGAGCGATTCGGCCAGGGCGTGGGTCGTGTCGCGCGCTGTCCTGTGTGTTTCCAGCGTCATTTTGATGGCGCCCAGGTCGGAGAGCACGAAGCCGTCGAAGCCCCATTCCCGCCGCAGGATGTCGGTGAGCAGCCAGCGATTGGAAGCGCTGGGAATGCCGTCCAGCTCGTGGTATGCCGCCATGATACCCCGTGCGCCACCTTCGCGCACCGCCTTTTCGAAGGGGAAGAGGAAGGTAGTCCGCAACTCGCGTTCGCCGGCGAGCACGGGTGCAGTGTTGCTGCCGGCCTCCGGCAATCCGTGCGCGGCGAAGTGCTTAGGCTCGGCCACGACCGTGTTGGGCTGCGCCAGGCTGCCGCCCTGCATCCCGCGGACGATGGCCGTGCCGTTGAGCGCCACCAGATACGGATCTTCGCCGTAGGTCTCCTCCAGCCGGCCCCAGCGGGGGTCGCGGGCGACGTCGAGCACGGGGCCGAGGATCATCGCCGTCCCGTGCGCGCGGCTTTCGGCGGCAATCACTTCGCCTATCTTCCGCACGAGCGTAGTGTCGAACGCGCCGGCCAGTTGCAGCGGGATGGGAAACGTGGTGCTCTCCTTTCCGCAGTAGCCGTGCAGCCCCTCCTCGATGAAGAGCACAGGGATGCCGAGGCGCGTCTTTTCGACCGCGTAGCGCTGGATGTCGTTGGCCGTTTCCGCCTTGAGCGGATACAGGTCGTGTACCGAGCCGATGCCCGACGTGCCGATTGCGGCGGCAACCTTTTCGGCGGAGCAGGCAACGGCTTCATGCCCCTCCATGTCCGCCACTTCGGCGCCGCGGTACATGTCGAGCTGTTTCACTTTCTCCTCGACGGTCATACGGCCGAGAAGGTCTTCTACGCGCCTGTCGACGGGGGCGTCGGCGTTGCGGTAGAGAGGGTTTGCGTCGCCGGTGCATGACGGCGACATCAGGCTTGCAAGTGCAAGGCAGGTGTAAAAAAGATACTGTTTCATTTGTTGTTTGGTATTTGTTGATGAGAAAAAAGTTGTGTCGGTAATGAAGAGCCTGTGCGGAAAGACGCCGGGTCGTTTCCTCCCTGAATCGACCTCTCCCACGATCCCGCCCCACAAGGGAGCGGAGTCGTTATCGCAGGCGGGCGGCAGTGCAGTTTCAATCTTTGAATCATGGAATCATTGAATCTTTGAATCCGGGATTTACTCCGTAAACGCCGCCATCTCCGGCGGGTTGAAGATTACTTTTTCGAGGTCGCGAAAGCGGGGCGCGATGCGGCTCCGTATCAGTTCGGGGCGCGAGAAGTTGCGGTGATCGACGTCGTAGTAGGCCGGGTCTTTCTGCGGGACGGGGAAGGGCTTGGAGAGGCCTCCCTGCGCGTCGACGTAGCAGAGGAACGGCTTGCTCGTCATGCCGTCGAGCCGGCGGCTGCTGAAGACGAACCACCGGCTGTTGCCCGACCACGAGATGTAGCTCTCGCTCTCGCCGCTGTTGAGGCCCTCCGGGCGGCGGTATTCGTTCGTCGCGAGGTCCATCATGTAGAGGTCGGAAGTCCGGTTGTTGACGGGGAAGTATCCGAAGTCGGCGAGGCAGAAGAAGAGGAACCGTCCGTCGGGCGAAGGGGTGGGGAAGGAGATGCTGCCGCCGATGTCGTCGCAGGCGATGAGCGTCTGCGGCTCGCCGACGCTGCGTGTGTCGGGGTCGAAGGCCACCTGCATCAGGCTGTAGAGGTGCGCCTCGTTGGGCGCGCCGGCCTCGCAGGGCGGGGCGGTGACGAAGAAGAGGCGACGCCCGTCGGCCGACCACGCGGGAAGGTTCTCACGCATCGCCGAGGAGAGCTGCGGGACGGTGAAGACGGTGTTGCGCACGGCGTCGTAGAGCACGATGTCCGACTCGAGGTCGAACACCTCCTTCATCCTGTCGGCATACCCCGATAGGTAATAGTTCTGCTTGATACTGTTCACGGCGAAGGCCACCAGCCGTCCGTCCGGATGCCAGTTGCAGTAGGCGCCGGCCGAGATGACTTCGGGCGAGGGGAAGGCGATTTTGCGCAGCTCTCCCTCGCGGTAGAGCACGGTGCCGCCGTGGTTGCCGCGGACGTGGAAGAGGAACTCGTCCGGGTTGTTGCGGTTGAACGTGTGACAGTTCATGCAGTTGTGCTCGATGCGGTAGTTGTTGAACACCTCCTTTTCGTCGAAGCTCTCCAGGTCGCGCTCGTGCATGGCCATGCGGTTCCACAGGCCGTTGGTGGGGACGATGTCGCGATAGTAGAGCACGGCGTCTACCGGCTCGCGGGCGACGCGGTTGTGCAGCGGCGGGTAGCGCCGCCACGTGTCGCCATTGCGGATGCGGATGTCGACCGTGATCTCGCGGCCGCGGTTGTCGTGCAGGAGCTTTCGCCATTTCTTTTCCGGGAGGATGATCTTCGGACTCGCGTGGCGGACGGCGATGGCCTCGCCCGCCTCGCCCACGATGCGGACGCGGTATTCGTCGCCGAGCGGCGC